>NZ_JBYOJS010000015.1:0-181477 GCF_057798895.1 Cupriavidus sp. 22TCCZM04-2 | reverse complement strand
AGAAGCCGGCCTCGTCGTCCCACGGGATCATGTGGCCGGCATCGGCGACGTGGCTCACCAGCACGCCCGCCAGCAGCGTGCGGATTTCCTGCTCGTCTTCGTCGCGCACCACGTCGCCACGGCCGGCGCGCATCAGCAGCGTCGGCACGGACACGTGCGGCAGGTCGGCGTGGATGTCGTCTTCATGGAAGCCGTTGAAGCTCGCTAGGATTGCGCGCTCGTCGCAGGTGTGCAGCCACTCGGCGCGCAAGCGCAGTTGCTCGTCCGTCCATGTCGGACAGAAGCGGCGCATGCCTTCCGCGTCGACACCAGCGCGCGCGAGGCGGATGGAATCGATGTACCACGGCAGCTGCGCGGGATAAGCGCGGCGGCCGGGGCCGGAGACCGGCGGATCCACCATCACCAGCCGCGTCATGCCTGCGGGGCGCTGGCGCGCGGCACGAACGCCAATGCGCCCGCCCATCGAATGGCCGACGATGGCATAGCGCTGCAGGCCGAGCGCCTGCGCGAACGCGATCACGTCGGCAGCTTGCGCATCGAGGCTGTAGTCCAGCGTGTCGCTCGCTTCCGACAAGCCACGGCCGCGCACATCCAGCACATAGGTATCGAAGCGCTGGCCGAACTGCTCGCCGACGAAGCCCCACGTGATGGCCGGGCTCGTGATGCCCGGCACGATGATCACGGCGTCGCGCGACGCGCGTTCGCCATCGTTGCCGCCGTAGCGCAGGTAGTGCTGGCGGATGCCGTTGGCCTGGACGTTGCCGCCGTAGAGGAAGGTGCTCATGGCGCGGCCCTCAGTAGGCGCCGGACAGCAGCGCGCCCGCGCCCGGCACGACCGGCTCCAGGTCCAGCGCGCGCAGCATCGCATAGGTGGTGGCGATAGCCGCCGTGATCACCGGCTTGCCGGTCATCGCCTCGACCTTCGCTACCGCCGGCAGCGACGGCATCTGCACGCAGGCGGACAGCACGATGGCATCGACGTCGGCAATGTTCATCTGCGCGACGATGGCCGGAAGCTTCGCCGGATCGTGGCGGCCCACTTCGAGGTTGTCGGGAATCTCCAGCGCGCGGTAGTCGACGACTTCGTAGCCTTCGTTGCGGATGTAATCCACCACCAATTCCGTCAGCGGCTTCATGTACGGGGCAACCACGGCGATGCGCTTCGCGCCGATCACCTTGAGTGCATCGACCAGCGCGCCGGCACTCGTGATTACCGGCGCATCGCCACCGTTCTCAACGGTGTGGGCTTTCAGGCGCTGTTCCGACTTGCGGTGATAACCATGGCCCATCGCCATGATCGCGACCAGGCAGGCGTAGCCGAGCACATCCACGCGCGCGTCGGATAGCTCGACGGCGCAGCGGTCAGACTCGGCATCCATCGCCGCCAGTTCTTCCTTGACCACCTTCTTCATGCGCATGCGGCTCGAATGGAAGGTGAAACGTTCGGGGCGGATCTGCTGCCGTGCGCTCAGCATGGCGGGGATCTCGGTTTCCATCGTGGTGTTGGAGCTCGGCACGATCTGGCCGATGCGAAAGACTTTTTGCATGGGTGTCCTTGCGTAGTGCGGTGTCAGCGCTGTCAGCGGTGACAGCGGTTACAGCTTGAGAAGGCGTTGGGCGTTGCCGTGGCAGACCAGCGCGCGCGTCGCGTCGTCGAGCGGCGCTTCCTCGATGAACTTCGCCGCGACCTCGGTCGATTCGTATGGGTAGTCGACGGAGAACATCACGGCTTCCGCCCCCATTTCGGCGATGGCACCGGACAGCGCGCCGTGCGAGCACACGCCCGACGTGGTGATCACGATATTGGTGCCGATGTACTCCGACGGTGCGCGCGCGAGCCGTACCCCGTGCGAGTACACCGCGAAGCGGCTGTCGAAGCGCCAGCGCTGGAACGGCAGGCCTTCGCCCATATGGCCGAGAATGATCTTGAGCCGCGGGAAGCGGTCGAACACGCCGCCGAACAGCAGGCGCAGCGCGTGCGATGCCGTTTCCACGCCCCAGCCCCAGGCGGCGCCATCGAGTTCCGGATGGCCGGCCAGCACCTGTGGCTTCACATAGGCATCGGTCGGGTGCAGGTACAACGGCACGTCGAGCGCTTGCATCCGCTCCCAGAACGCGTCATACGCGGGATCGTCGTAATAGCGGCCGTGCGTGTGGCCATTGACCAGCGAGCCCTTGAAGCCCAGTTCGCGCACCGCGCGCTCCAGCTCCCTGCCCGCCTGTTCGGGATCGTGCATGGGAAGCGCGGCAAAGCCCGCAAAGCGCGTCGGATGACGCGCGATCTGTTCGGCCAGGAAATCGTTGCTCTGCCTTGCGCGCGCCACGGCAAGTTCCGGTTTGGCTTCGCCCTGCACACCAGGACCGGTCTGCGACAACACGGTGATATCGATGCCCGCGCGGTCCATCTCCGCGAGACGGAGATCGTCAAAATCGGCAAGGCGGCGGCCCAGGTCGGCGAACACCGCGGGGTCGATATATTGCGTGAATGCCTTGGAGTAGGCCTGGAACCCTGGCGTCATGAAATGCTCTTCCAGGGCGATCTTCTTCACTCTTGTCATGCTGTGGGGGCTCCTGATGACGGGTTGCAGCGCACCATCAACGGCGCAGCGGGGGTTTCGCGCCGATTGTTCAGTACACTGACTAATTGCGGATTCTAGTCAGCGGAATTGCAAAAGTCCAGACAGCGATTCCGGAGGGTTAACACCTATAACGATGACCCAACACGCTCAGTACACTGCCCCACATGCTCAGTATGCTGACAATATTAGCCAGCTACTTAAAAACAGGGCATTGCAGGGATTCCGGCTTCTGTTGCCTGGCCCGCATATTGCTCAGCACACTGCGCATCTCATCAGCATACTGACTGATGCACCGGAAGCAGGCATGCGCCTGCACGACCGGGAAGAATAAAGACAAATGAGACAACTGGCTTCACCATAGGACCCCCGCCATGACTATGAGCCTGACCCGCGATGAAGCGCGCGCCTCCGCTTCCGGCATGACCGCGGAGGAGCGCAAGGTCATCCTTGCCTCCTCCTTCGGCGCGTTGATGGAGTGGTATGACTTTTATATCTACGCTGCGCTGGCCGTGTACTTCGGCGCGCTGTTCTTCCCCAAGGGCAATGAAACCGCCGCCTTTCTTGCGAGCCTGGCGACGTTCGGCGCGGGCTTCCTGATCCGCCCCGTCGGCGCGCTACTGTTCGGGCGGCTCGGCGACATCATCGGGCGCAAGTACACCTTCCTGGTCACCATTTTGCTGATGGGCATCGCCACTGTCGGCGTCGGCGTGCTACCCACGTACGAGCAGATCGGCATTGCCGCCACCGTGCTGCTGGTGCTGCTGCGCCTGCTGCAAGGGCTGGCACTGGGCGGCGAAGTCGGCGGCGCGGTGACATACGTGGCCGAGCATTCACCGGTGCACAAGCGCGGCCTGTACACCAGTTCGCTGCAGACCACGGCGACGCTCGGGCTGCTGTCGTCGCTGCTGGTCGTGTACCTGCTCAAGACCTTCCTGACCGAGGCGGAATTCCGCGCGTGGGGCTGGCGCATTCCGTTCATCGTGTCGTTCGTGATGCTGGTGATCTCCGTGTACATCCGCGGCAAGCTGCATGAGTCGCCGGTATTCGCGCGCATGAAGGCCAGCAACGCAACGTCGAAAGCGCCGATCCGCGAGAGCTTCACGCAATGGCATAACCTGAAGTCCGTACTGCTGTTGTTTGCCGTGGCAGCAGGCCTCGGCGCTATCTTCGGCACGGGTCATTTCTACACGATGTTCTTCGTCAACAAGACGCTGCACGTGCCGATCGAAACCGTGCACATGCTGATCGCCATCGCGCTCGTCGTCGCCACGCCGTGCTACCTGTTCTTCGGCTGGCTGTCGGACCGCATCGGCCGCAAGTACATCATGATGGCGGCATGCCTGCTGGCCGCCGTCACGATCCAGCCAATCTTCAAGGGCCTGACGCACTACGCCAACCCGGCACTAGAGCATTTCCAGCAGCAAGGCACCATCCAGGTGACCGCTGGCAACTGCAAGGCCCGGTTGTTTGGCGATCCGGTGTCCGACTGCGACAAGATCCGGGGCTACCTGACCGACCTTGGCGTGGGCTACACCTTCGTGCCGGCCGCGGATTCGGCGCAGGCCCAGGTCCACATCGGCACGCGGACGCTGCAGGGCTTCGACCGCGATGCCATCAAGCGCGCGCTGATCACCGCCGGCTGGCCCGAGCGCGCCGATCCCGCGCGCATCAATATGCCGATGCTTTTCCTGCTGCTGCTCGTGCCCATCCTGTTCCTGGCGATGGTGTACGGGCCGATGGCGGCTTTCATGGTGGAACTGTTCCCGGCGCGCGTGCGCTACACCTCGCTGTCGCTGCCCTTCCACCTGGGCGCCGGCTGGGTCGGCGGCATGCTGTCGTTCGTCGTCACCGCGATGAACGTGTCGAGCGGCGACGTCTACTACGGGCTCTGGTATCCGGTGGTCATTGCCGGTGCGGCCTTTGTGATCGGCATGCTGTTCGTGCCCGAGACTCGCGGGCGCGACCTGTCGGTCTGAGCCGCACAAACATGGCAATGGGCGGAGCGATCCGCCCTCTTTACCGCCCCATCCTCAGCATACTGAGTTCATGACCGAGTGCCCGGGCACGGCGATGACGCCGGGGCACCGCAGGCTACAACCATCGCAACCCTGTTCACTATCCACGAAGACAACCGGGAGCCCCCATGTCCAAACCTCGCACCCTCCGCACGCTTGCCCTGTCGTCGGCCCTGCTGGGCCTTGCTGCTGCCGCCCCCGCCTGGGCGGATGCCAATGGCGTGAAGATCGGCGTCATCACCGATATGTCCGGCTCGTATGCCGATCTCTCCGGCAAGGGCTCGGTGCTTGCCGCGCAGATGGCCGTGGAAGAGTTCGGCGGCAAGGCGCTCGGCAAGCTGGTCACGGTGTTGTCGGCGGACCACCAGAACAAGGCGGATATCGCATCCTCGCTGGCGCGCCGCTGGTTCGACACGGACGGGGTCGACATGGTGATCGATTTCCCCAACTCGTCGACGGCGCTGGCGGTGCAGGAGGTCGCCCGGCAGAAGCAGAAGATCGACATTGTCTCGACCGGCGGCGCGATGGCGCTGACCAACCAGAACTGCTCGCCCACGGGCTTCCATTGGGCGTGGGATACATACTCGGTGTCGTATCCGCTGGTCAAGCGCATGATCGAGCAGGGCCGCAACAGCTGGTACTACATCACCGTGGACTACGCCTTCGGCCAGTCGCTGGAAGCGGATTTCCGCAAGGCCGTGGAGGTCAGCGGCGGCAAGAACGTGGGCAGCACCAAGCATCCGCTCAACGCCAGCGACTTCAGCAGCCCGGTGGTTGCCGCATCGGCATCGAAGGCCAAGGTCGTGGTGCTGGCGAATGCGGGCAACGACATGATCAACGGCGTGAAAGCCGCCGGCGAGTTCGGCCTGGTGAAGGCCGGACAGACCGTGATCACGCCGTCCACCTTCATCACCGACATCAAGAGCCTGGGCCTGAACACCGCGCAGGGCCTGACCTACGTCGATCCGTTCCGACTGGACCTGGACGACAAATCGAAAGACTTTGTCGCGCGCTACTACAAGCGCCACAAGGCCTACCCGACGCACGGGCAGATCGGCGTCTATTCCGGCGTGCTGCACTACCTGAAGGCCGTCGAGGCCGCGAAGACCGTCGACGGCCCCGCCGTGGCCGACAAGATGCGCGCCCTGCCCGTCAATGATGCCTTCGTCCACAACGGCAAGGTACGCGCCGATGGCCGCATGGTGCATGACATGTACCTCGCCCAGGCCAAGACGCCGGCGGAATCCAAAGGCCCTTGGGACCTGGTGAAGTACCTCGGCACCATTCCTGGCGATGAGGCGTTCCGCCCGCTGTCCGCCAGCGACTGCGCGCTGGTGAAGAAGTGAGCGCGCCCATGACCGATGCTGAAGCCATCCTGCAGACCCGCGGCCTGAGCAAGAGCTTCAAGGGCTTCACGGCCGTGAACGATGTCAGCCTGCGCGTGCGCCGCGGGTCGATCCATGCGCTGATCGGCCCGAACGGCGCGGGCAAGACCACGTGCTTCAACCTGCTGACGAAGTTTCATGCGCCGTCGTCCGGCTCCATCCACTTCAACGGCACCGACATCACCGCGCTGCGGCCCGCGCACATCGCGCGCATGGGCGTGATCCGGTCATTCCAGATCTCGGCGGTGTTTCCGCAACTCAGCGTGCTGGAGAACGTGCGCGTGGCGCTGCAGCGCAAGCTTGGCACGGCCTACCACTTCTGGCGGGGCAAGCAATCCCTGTCGCAGCTGGATGGCCGCGCCATGGAACTTCTCGATGCGGTCGGCCTGGCCAGCTTCTCGCACCTGCCGACCGCCGAGCTGGCCTATGGCCGCAAGCGCGCGCTGGAGATCGCGACCACGCTTGCCATGGACCCGGAGCTGATGCTGCTGGACGAGCCCACGCAGGGCATGGGCCATGAAGACGTGGAGACGGTGACCGCGCTGATCAAGCGTGTGTCCGCCGGGCGCACCGTGCTGATGGTCGAGCACAACATGAGCGTGGTGTCCTCGATCGTCGACCGCATCACCGTGCTCCAGCGCGGCGCGATCCTGGCCGAAGGCAGCTACGACGAAGTCTCGAACGATCCGCAAGTGAAGGAAGCCTATATGGGAACCACAGACGAGGCCGCGGACCTCCACGTCCGCGCGGAGGCCGCATGACACGGGCGACCACCCCCGCACTGGAGATCCGCGACCTGCACGCGTGGTATGGCGAATCGCACATTCTGCACGGCGTGGACCTGACGGTGAACCCCGGCGAGGTCGTCACGCTGCTCGGCCGCAACGGCGCGGGGCGCACCACCACGCTGCGCGCGATCATGGGCCTGGTGGGCCAGCGCAAGGGCTCGGTGCGCGTGCATGGCCAGGAGACCATCGCCATGAAGACGCACCGCATCGCGCCGCTCGGACTTGGCTATTGCCCGGAGGAGCGCGCGATCTTCTCGAGCCTGTCGTGCGAGGAGAACCTGCTGCTGCCGCCCGAGTTCGCGCGCGCACCCGGCGCGGTGGGCCTGCGCGAGCCGATGACGGTCGCCGAGATCTACGAGATGTTCCCCAACCTGCTCGAACGGCGCAAGAGCCCGGGCACACGCATGTCGGGCGGGGAACAGCAGATGCTGGCGGTCGCGCGCATCCTGCGCACCGGCGCCAGCGTGCTGCTGCTCGACGAGATATCGGAAGGGCTGGCGCCGGTGATCGTGCAGAGGCTGGCGAAGATGATCACGATGCTGCGCCGGCGCGGCTACACCGTGGTGATGGTGGAGCAGAACTTCCGCTTCGCCGCACCGCTGGCCGACCGCTTCTACGTGATGGAGCACGGCGCCATCGTCGAGGCATTCGAGTCTTCGGACCTGGAACGCAAGATGCCGACGCTTAACGCGCTGCTCGGCGTGTAAGGAGAGTTTCCAATGGAATTGTTCGGAGTACCCCTGCCGGCGCTGCTCAGCCAGCTGCTGCTGGGGCTGGTGAACGGATCGTTCTACGCGATCCTGAGTCTCGGGCTGGCGGTGATCTTCGGCCTGCTCAACGTGATCAACTTTGCCCACGGTGCCCTCTTCATGCTCGGCGCGGTGCTGGCCTGGATGGGCCTGAACTACCTGGGCATCGGCTACTGGCTGATGCTGCTGCTGGCGCCGCTGGCGACCGGGGCCATCGGCGTGGTGCTCGAACGCACCATGCTGCGCCACCTGTACCGCTTCGACCATCTCTACGGGCTGCTGCTGACGCTCGGCATCTGCCTGCTGCTGGAAGGCTTGCTGCGCTCCGCCTATGGGGTCTCGGGCCTGCCCTATCCAACGCCTGACGCGCTCACCGGCGTGACGGGGCTGGGCTTCATGGTGCTGCCGAACTACCGCGCCTGGGTGGTGGTGGCTTCGCTGGGCGTCTGCTTTGCCACGTGGTACGTGATCGAGAAGACCCGGCTTGGCGCCTACCTTCGGGCCGGCACCGAAAACCCGCGCATCGTCGAAGCATTCGGCATCAACGTGCCACTGCTGGTCACGCTGACCTACGCGTTCGGCGTGGGCCTGGCAGCACTGGCGGGCGTGCTCGCGGCGCCGGTGATGCAGGTTTCGCCACTGATGGGCCAGAACCTGATCATCACGGTGTTCGCCGTGGTGGTGATCGGCGGCATGGGCTCGATCCTGGGATCGATCTTCACCGGCCTTGGCCTCGGCGTGTTCGAGGGCGTGACCAAGGTGTTCTACCCCGAGGCCTCGGCCACGGTCGTGTTCGTGGCCATGGTCTGCGTGCTGCTGGTGCGCCCGGCCGGTCTCTTTGGAAAGGAAGCATGATGACGGCACGCGACAACCGCGCTACGTACGCTTACGGGCTGCTACTGGTAGTCCTGACGGCGGCCCCGTTCCTGGGAGCCTATCCGGTGCTGGTGATGAAGCTGCTGTGCTTCGCGCTGTTCGCCTGCGCCTTCAACCTGCTGCTCGGCTTCACCGGCCTGCTGTCGTTCGGCCATGCCGCGTTCTTCGGCGGTGCGGCCTATGCATGCGGCTATGCAATGAAGGCGCTCCACGTCACGCCGGAAATCGGCCTGCTGTCCGGCACGGCATTCGGCGCGTTGCTGGGCCTGGCATTCGGCGCGCTGGCGATCCGCAGGCAGGGCATCTACTTCGCCATGATCACGCTGGCGCTGGCGCAGATGTTCTATTTCTTCTGCCTGCAGGCGCCGGTCACCGGCGGCGAGGACGGCTTGCAGGCGGTGCCGCGCGGCAGCCTGTTCGGCATGGTCTCGCTGGAATCCGACATGACCATGTACTACCTGGTGCTGGCCATCACCGCGGCGGCGTTCCTCGGCATCATGCGAATCGTCCACTCGCCATTCGGGCAGATCCTGCGCGCCATCAAGGAGAACGAGCCGCGCGCGGTCTCGCTCGGTTATGACGCGGACCGCTTCAAGCTGCTGGCCTTCGTGCTTTCGTCCGCGCTCGCGGGGCTGGCCGGCGCGCTCAAGACGCTGGTGCTCGGCTTTGCCACGCTGACCGATGTGCACTGGATGATGTCTGGCTCGGTGATCCTGATGACGCTGGTGGGCGGCATGGGCACGCTGTCCGGACCGATCCTGGGCGCACTCGTCATCGTCGCGCTGGAGAACAAGCTCGGCGATGCCGGCACGGCGCTGGCGGCGCTGACGGGCATCTCGTGGTTCGACGCGCTCGGCGAGTCCGTCAGCATGGTCACGGGGCTGATCTTCGTGGTCTGCGTGCTCACGTTCCGGCGCGGCATCATGGGCGAGATCGAGGCCCGCTGGCGCGTTCGCCCTGTATCGCGGCCCGTCGCCGCGGTGACTGGTGGGGCACGGCCCGGTGCCGCCGGTTCCGGACAGGGTTAACGAGGATAGTTCGTTCAAATAACATCAGTACACTGATCGTTATAGTCAGTGTACTGACAGATTAGCAACGGAGAGCTTCATGGCATGGATTGAAATCAACGACGCCGGCACGCTGCAGAACGATGAAGTGATGCCGCTCACACTGGGCGAGCGCCAGCTGGCTGTTTTTCGCAGCGACGACGAGTACTTCGTCACCGACAACGTCTGCACGCACCAGTACGCCCTGCTGTCCGACGGCTACCTGGAAGACGGCTGCATCGAATGCCCGCTGCACCAGGCCCGCTTCGACATCCGTACCGGCAAGGCCATGTGCGCGCCGGCCGCCACCGATATCCGCACCTACCCGGTCAAGTTCGAAGACAGCCGGGTCTGGGTCGAGCTGTGACGGACCCGCGCATGTCCCCGCAAGCTTCCATCCTGATCGTCGGTGCCGGGCAGGCCGGCGCAATGGCAGCGGCCGAGTTGCGCAAGCTCGGGCACGCGGAGCGCATCGTCATGGTCGGCGGCGAACGGCACGCGCCGTACGAACGGCCGCCGCTGTCCAAGGCGGTGCTGGCCGATGCCAGCCAGCAAGGCCAGATCGGCGTGCATCCCGCGGGCTTTTACGCCGAAGGCGATATCGACCTGCGTCTCGACACCACGGTGACCGCGATCGACCCCGCGCGCGGCGTCGCCGCCTGCGCGGACGGTAGCGAGATCCGCTTCGGCACCTGCCTGCTCGCCACGGGCGGCAGCGCGCGCACGCTGCCGGCGCTGCCGCCCGGCACGCCCGGTGTGCACTACCTGCGCACGCTGGACGACGCTGGTGCCCTGCGCGAGGCCATGCAGCGCGCCGACGAGATCCTGGTGATCGGCGGCGGCTTCCTCGGCCTGGAAACGGCGTCGACCGCGGTGGACCTCGGCCTCAAGGTCACGGTGCTGGAAAGCGCCGACCGGCTGCTAGGCCGCGCCGTCCCGGCGGAGCTGGGAGACTGGCTCGCGCAGCGCATCCGCGCACGCGGCGTGGACCTCAGGCTTGGCTGCCAGATCGCCGCAATCGAACCGCAGCCACAAGGCGTGCGGGTACGGCTGGCCGATGGCACCACCTGGCGGGTGCCGGCGCTCGTCGTAGCCATTGGCCTGACGCCGAACACCGACCTTGCCATCAGCGCCGGGCTGGCGCTGCATGCGGGCAATGGCGGCATCCGCATCGACGAACAGGGTCGCACCAGCGCACCGAACATCTACGCCGCCGGCGATTGCGCGAGCCAGTTCCAGCCATTGTTCGGCACGGAGATGCGCATGGAATCCTGGCAGTCCGCCAACGAACAGGCCCGCATTGCCGCCACGTCGATGCTCGGCCTGCAGGCCGCACCGGCCGCCACGCCGTGGTTCTGGACCGACCAGTTCGGCTGCAATGTGCAGATGCTTGGCGCCGCCCACGCCGGCATCCGCTATACGTGGCGCGAACGCCCGCGCGGCGACGCGGCAAACCCGAAGTTCATGCTGCTTGGCACGCTGCACGGCCGCTTGCGCCACGCAATCGCCGTCAACGCCGGCGGCGACCTGCGCCAGTTGCGCGCACTGTTCGGCGTGCCCGTCGAAGAACACATGGCCCGCCTGTGCGATGCCGGCCTGCCGCTGCGCCAGCTCGTGCGCGACGTGCAGGTGCAAGCACCGGGCCGCACCGCCAGCCTCACCTCACACTGAAAGGAACGCCCCATGTACCAGACGCAAGCGGTGATCCAGCACAAGCTGGGACGCAAGGACACCGGCCTGGCCGACTGCCGCTGGCCCGAAGACGGCCTGCACTTTATCCCGGACTGGGTGTACACGAGCCAGCCGGTCTACGATCTCGAGCTCGACAAGATCTTCCGCGGCCGCTCGTGGAATTATGTTGCGCTGGAAGCGGAGATCCCGAAATCGGGCGACTTCAAGCGCTCCTACGTCGGCGCCACGCCCGTGGTGGTGTCGCGCGCGGAAGATGGTTCGATCAATGTCTTCGAGAACCGCTGCGCCCATCGCGGCGCGGAGTTCTGCCGCCACAGCCAGGGCAACACCAAGGAATTCGTCTGCCCCTATCACCAGTGGTCCTATGACCTCAAGGGCAACCTGCAGGGCGTGCCGTTCAAGCGCGGCGTGAATCGCGCGGGCGGCATGCCGAAGGACTTCCGCAATGAAGACCACGGGCTGGTGAAGCTGAACGTGGCCACGCGCAACGGCGTGATCTTTGCCTCGTACGCGGAGGACATGGAAAGCCTGGAGGCATACATGACGCCGGAGATCCTCAAGGACTTCGACGTGGTATTCAACGGCAAGCCGCTCAAGGTGCTCGGCTATTACAAGAACGAGCTGCCGTGCAACTGGAAGATGTACCACGAGAACCTGAAGGACCCGTACCACGCTACGCTGCTGCATTCGTTCCTGGTGGTGTTCGGCCTGCTGGTGGCGGGCAATGAATCGGCCATGATCGCCGACCCCGTGCACGGCCGCCATGGCACCATGGCGTCGGCCAAGAAGGAAGACAAGTACGCGGCCGTCAGCGACGAGAACAAGAAGGAAATGCGCTCGTACCACGAAGGCATGCGCCTGGAGGACGAGCGCTTCCTGGAGTACGTGAAGGAATTCGACTCCCCTTGGTCCGTCACCATGCAGACCATCTGGCCGAACCTGATCGTGCAGCGCGAGATGAATACGCTGGGCGTGCGCCACATCGTTCCCAACGGCCCCGACAGCATGCTGATGCTGTGGACCATGTTCGGCTATGAGGACGACACCGAGGAAATGACCCAGCACCGCCTGCGCCAGGGCAACCTGATGGGGCCGGCCGGCTTCCTCGGCCTGGAAGACAACGAGGCCATGAAGTTCGTGCAGGAAGGCGTGCGCCGCTCGACCACCGACGTCAATGTGCTCAAGCTCGATGCCAACCACGTGGGCACGTCGAATTCGCTGATCTCGGAATCGGCGATCCGCGCCATGTACCAGTACTACCGCAGCGTGATGGGGTTCTGAACGATGAAACCGATGCACTACGCCGTCTATCGCGAAAGCACGCTGGGCACCGCGCGCGCCATCGAACTGCGCCTGGAGATCGAAAACTTCCATGCGGAATACTGCGCGGTGCTCGACGCTGGGCTGGTCGAGCAGTGGCCGCGGTTCTTCACCGACGATGCGCTCTACCGCATCACAGCACGCGAAAATGCCGAACTGAATCTGCCGGTCGGTCTTGTTTATGCCGAGGGTATCGGCATGATGCGGGACCGCGCCGCGGCCATTGCCAATACGCAGATGTTCGCGCCGCGCTACAACCTGCACCTCGTGACCAACACGCGCGTGATCGACGAGACGGCGGATGGCGACATCATCGCGCAGGCCAATTTCCTGCTGCTGCAGACGCTGGTGGAGGGGCCGACCACCATGCATATGGCCGGCACCTACCACGATCGCTTCGAGCGTACGGGAGGCCGGTTGTTGCTGCGCGAACGCCAGGTGATCTACGACACGACGATCATCGCGAACGATCTGGTGTATCCCGTCTGAGGCATCTCCCCAGAAATACAAGGCGGGCCTGGCGCCCGCCTTGTCGTTTTGCTGCCACCCCGCCGTCGCCCTACATACTCCTCAACACCGTCCGGCTGTACTGGTTGTTCGCCTCCACCAGCGTGGCCAGCAGTTCCATGAACACTTCGCGCTGCGCCGGCTTCAGCGGCGCCAGCATGCGCTCCTGCGCGCGCGCCATGTCGGCGCGCAGTGCCGTCACCACACTCTTGCCCTCCTTGGTCAGGTAGACATGGCGCGTGCGGCGATCCGCCGGATTGTCGCGGCGCTCGACCAGACCGCGCTCCTCCAGCCGCCGGACTACGTCCGCCGTGGTCGTGCGGTCCAGCCCCACCTCCTGGCCCAGCGAGGTCTGGTCCAGTCCGGGCAACACCGACAACACCGTCAGGATCGCGTACTGCACCGGCGTGATGTTGGGCGACTTGCATTCCTCGAAGAACATCGCGACGTGGATCTGGTGCAGGCGCCGCACCAGGAAACCCGGCCGCGCCCATAACAGGTCCTTGGCAGGGTCACTCTCCGCCCCGATCGCCGGCACCGCCGCACTGTCATCCACGGCTGCACCGCGCTTTGTTCTTGGAGCCATATCACTCACCAGTTTGTTAGCACACTGAAAGTATATAGGAAGGCCGGGAGGGAACGGGCTTTGTCCGGACATTCCGGTTCCGGAACGCCCCGCCGTTGGAGATATCGGCATTTTAATACTCATAAGACACTTTTTGATGAACTAGTCTCGTTTTTTTGCTCGGTAAATTCCAAAAAATAAAACTTTCTATTGACCGGGGACGATCCAGCGCCTACATTTCCCCCAACAACAATTTTCCGGAACGAATAGTTCCACTTTATTAAGTCACACAGGAGACACCCATGCGCGACCTCGACACGACCTCGCACCCCGCAGTTTCTGGTGGCTCGGCTACCGAGACCCAGGTGCCGGCCGGCCCCCAGACCATGACGCCGTCCGAGGCGTTTGTGGAAACCATGGTGGCCAACGGCGTCACCGATATGTTCGGCATCATGGGCTCCGCCTTCATGGATGCGATGGACATCTTCGCCCCGGCCGGCATCCGCCTGATCCCGGTGGTGCATGAACAGGGTGCGGGCCACATGGCCGACGGTTTTGCCCGGGTGTCGGGTCGCCACGGCGTGGTGATCGGCCAGAATGGTCCTGGCATCTCGAACTGCGTGACGTCGATTGCCGCTGCGTACTGGGCGCACAGCCCCGTGGTGATCGTCACGCCCGAAGCCGGCACCATGGGCATTGGCCTGGGTGGGTTCCAGGAGGCCAACCAGCTGCCGATGTTCCAGGAGTTCACCAAGTACCAGGGCCACGTCACCAACCCGGCCCGCATGGCCGAGTTCACGGCGCGCTGCTTTGACCGCGCCAAGGCCGAAATGGGCCCGACGCAGCTGAACATTCCGCGCGACCACTTCTACGGCAAGATCACCGCCGAGATTCCGAAGCCGCAGAACCTCGATCGCGGTCCCGGCGGCGAGCAGAGCCTGAACGAAGCGGCCGAACTGCTGGCGCAGGCCAAGTTCCCGGTGATCATCTCCGGCGGCGGCGTGGTGATGGCCGATGCGATCGAGGAATGCAAGGCACTGGCCGAGCGCCTGGGCGCGCCGGTGGTCAACAGCTACCTGCACAACGACTCCTTCCCCGCCAGCCACCCGCTGTGGTGCGGCCCGCTGGGCTACCAGGGCTCGAAGGCTGCGATGAAGCTGATCTCGCGCGCCGACGTGGTGATCGCGCTGGGCTCGCGCCTGGGGCCGTTCGGCACGCTGCCGCAGCACGGCATGGACTACTGGCCGAAGAACGCCAAGATCATCCAGATCGATGCCGACCACAAGATGCTGGGCCTGGTGAAGAAGATCTCCGTCGGCATCTGCGGCGACGCCAAGGCCGCCGCCATCGCGCTGTCGCAGCGCCTGGCCGGCCGCACGCTCGCCTGCGACAGCACCCGCGACGCCCGCGCCACGGAAATCGCCAGCGAAAAGGCCGCATGGGAAAAGGAACTGGACGAATGGACGCATGAGCGCGACCCGTACAGCCTGGACATGATCGAGGAGCAGAAGAACGAGCGCACCTTCAACGGCGGCACGTACCTGCATCCGCGCCAGGTCCTGCGCGAGCTGGAGAAGGCCATGCCGGCGGACGTGATGGTGTCGACCGACATCGGCAACATCAACTCGGTCGCCAACAGCTACCTGCGCTTCGAGAAGCCGCGCAGCTTCTTCGCGGCGATGAGCTGGGGCAACTGCGGCTACGCGTTCCCGACCATCATCGGCGCCAAGGTCGCCGCGCCGCACCGCCCGGCCGTCTCGTACGCCGGTGACGGCGCCTGGGGCATGAGCCTGATGGAAACCATGACCTGCGTGCGCCACAACATCCCGGTGACGGCCGTGGTCTTCCACAACCGCCAGTGGGGCGCGGAGAAGAAGAACCAGGTGGACTTCTACAACCGCCGCTTCGTCGCGGGCGAGCTCGACAACCAGAGCTTTGCCGAAATCGCCAAGGCAATGGGCGCCGAAGGCATCGTGGTGGACCGCCTGGAAGACGTGGGCCCCGCGCTCAAGCGCGCCATCGACCTGCAGATGAATCATGGCAAGACCACGATCATCGAAGTCCTGTGCACGCGTGAACTCGGCGACCCGTTCCGCCGCGATGCGCTGGCCAAGCCGGTGCGCTACCTGGACAAGTACAAGGACTACGTCTGATCGAAGCTGCACCCGTTCGCTGGCGCTCGGGTGCGCCCTCTCCCGCTAGCGGGAGAGGGGAGAACACCAAGGGCATAGCGTGAAGCGCTGGCCCTTTTTTCAGTCCTACCGAGCCAAACCCGACATGAAGCCCATCCTCCGCATCATCGACCGCGCACGCGCCGCGCCCCGCCGCATCGTCCTGTGCGAGGCAGAAGACCCGCGCATCCTGCAGGCGGCGGAGCGTGCAACGCGCGAGGGCATCGCGCAGGTCATCCTGGTGGGCAACCCGGAGCGGATCAGCGCCGCCGCGCAAGAGCATGGGATCGTCCTGGACGGGATGAACATCGTCGACCCGGCCGCTTCGGCACTGGCGCCCTCCTTCGCGCAGGCGCTCTATGCCATGCGCCAAAAGAAGGGCATGACGCTGGACCAGGCCCGACAGGCGGTGCTCGATCCGCTTTGCTTCGCCAACCTGATGGTGCGGCAGGGCCATGCCGATGGTTCGGTGGCCGGCGCGGTCCACACTACCGCCGACGTGGTGCGCCAGGCGATCCAGCTGATCGGTCTGGCGCCCGGCTTCCGCCTGGTGTCGAGCTTTTTCCTGATGATGCTGTGCGAGCCGTTCCACGCGCTCAAGGGCGGACTGATCTTCTCAGACTGCGGACTGGTGGTGAACCCCGATGCCGAGGAACTGTCGGAGATCGCCATCGCCGCCTCCGACAGCGCACGTTCGCTGCTGAACGAGGAGCCGCGCGTGGCGATGCTGTCGTTCTCGACCTGCGGCAGCGCGAAGCACGCGGCCGTCGACAAGGTGGTCGCG
Organism: Cupriavidus sp. 22TCCZM04-2; assembly: GCF_057798895.1. NCBI lineage: Bacteria > Pseudomonadati > Pseudomonadota > Betaproteobacteria > Burkholderiales > Burkholderiaceae > Cupriavidus > Cupriavidus sp. 22TCCZM04-2. Next base: position 165,000 of record NZ_JBYOJS010000015.1, on the reverse strand, counting down.
GCCACGGAGCGCGTGCGCGCGCAGCGCCCCGGCCTGGCCATCGATGGCGATGTCCAGCTCGACGCCGCGATCGTCGCGGAGATTGCCGAGCGCAAGATTCCACATTCGCAAGTGGGCGGCCACGCCAATGTGCTGGTCTTCCCCAATCTTGAAGCCGGCAATATCGGCTACAAGCTCGCCGAGCGCCTCGGCGGCGCCAAGGCCATCGGCCCGATGCTGCAGGGGCTCAGGAAGCCCGCCAACGATCTGTCTCGCGGTTGCAGCGAGGAAGATGTCTTCCATGTCATCGCTGTCACGGTGGTGCAGGCGCAGGCCGCTTCGGCGCAGCAGGCAACTTCCGGAGAACAGGCCGCAGCATGAAGCCGGAATGGTTGATACCCGTGCTGGGCCTGCAGGCGCTGCTCGGCGCGGGAACGTATTTTCAGACCGTGACAGGCTTTGGCCTGGGCATGATCGTGATGGGCGCCACGAGCGGACTGGGCCTGGCTCCGGTGGCGACGGTCGCGGCCGTGGTCAGCCTGGTGACACTGGCCAACAGCGCATGCGCGCTGCCTGGCAAGATGCAGCATATCGACCGGCGCGCGGTGCTTGCCGCGGCCATCGGTATCCTTCCGTCGGTGGTCGCAGGCGTGATGCTGCTCGACTACCTCAGCAGCACCGCGGCCACGCTGCTCCAGATACTGCTGGGCGCGGTGATCCTGTATGGCGGCCTGAGTTCGGCGCTGCGGCCCGAGCCGCTGGCGCGGCGCTCGGGCGATGGCAGTTTTCTTGTCAGCGGCATCTTCGGCGGCCTGCTGAGCGGCATGTTCGGCGTGTCCGGGCCGCCGCTGATTTTCCAGTTCTACCGCCAGCCCATGAAGCCGGTGGAGATCCGCTGCGCGCTGATCCTGGTCTTTACCGTGACCTCCAGCGTGCGCACCCTCTTCTCGGCGTGGCAAGGCCAGCTTGACGCGCAGGTGTGGCTGCAAGCCGCGATCGGCGTGCCGGTGGTGGTGCTCGCCACGCTGCTGGGACGCCGCTTTCCGCCGCCGTTCTCCGCGACCACCACGCGGCGCATCGCGTTCGGCGTGCTGATGGGCATCGGCGCGAGCCTGATGGTGCCGGCGCTCGTCAGCCAGTTTGGCTGAGCACCGCTCACCATCCCTCGCACGCACGACTTCAGGCCGCGCTCCCCGCGGGCTGCGCCAGCGGCGCCGCTTCGGGTTCCTCGCCGCCACCGGCCTGCCCGAGGTCCATGCCGGTGGTTTCAGGCAACAGCATCGCAGCCACCACCACCATCGCATAGCCCACGCCGGCGACAATCGCGATCGCGATCGGCAACGAAGTGCGGCCTGAACTGAGCCATCCCACCGACAGCGGGAACAGCGAGCCGATCACGCGCCCGGCGTTGTATGACACGCCGTAACCCGTCGCGCGGATATCGTTGGGAAAGGACTCCGAGATCGTCGCGCCGATCCCCGCGAACACGCCCTGCATCAGGATCCCTAGCGGGAAGCCGAGGAACAGCATCGACGTGTTCGACACCGGGATCACCATGTAGACCAGCGCCGCCACGAAGGCCCCTGCCGCGAACACGATGTAGGTCAGCCGCCGGCCCCAGCGGTCGGTGGCATAGGCGCCCGCAACATAGCCGATCAGGGACCCGACAATCGTCACGGCCAGGTAGGAACTGGTGCCGAATACCGACAGGCCGCGCTCGGTCTTGAGGAAGGTCGGCAGCCAGGTGGCGATGGCATAGTACGCGCCCAGCATCCCGCCCGACAGCAGGCTGCACAGCACCGTCCTGGACAGCAGCGGCCCGCGGAACAGCCGGCCCAGCCCGCCCAGTGCCGTCTGCTGCCGGCCGGCGGCGCGGGTCTTCAGGAAGACCTCGGGCTCCTCGAGATTGCGGCGCAGGTAGATCACCACCAGTGCCGGCAGGATGCCGAGGAAGAAGCAGACGCGCCAGGCGGTCTCCGCCGGCAGCACGCTGAAGGTGAGCGCGTAGACGATGGCCGCCGCGCCCCAGCCAAAGGAATAGCTGCTGGCGGTGAAGCCCGAGTATTTGCCCCGGTGCGCCGGGTTGCGGATCATCTCCGTCACCAGCACCATGCACAGCGACGACTCGCCGCCGAAGCCCAGTCCCTGAATCATGCGGAACAGCATCAGCTGCTCCGGCGACTGCGCCAGCCCGCACAGGAAGCAGGCAATGGCGAACACGATGATGGTCCAGCGCAGCACCCGCACGCGGCCATAGCGGTCGGCCAGGATGCCGGCCCCGATGGCGCCCACCAGCGACGACACCAGCGTCCACGTGACAATGGCGCCGGCGGTCGACTTGCTCATGCCCCACTGACCCAGCAGCGTGGAGATGAGGAACGAATAGATCATGAAGTCGAACACGTCGACCGCATGCCCGAGGAAAGCGCCATAGAAGCCCTTGCGCTCCATGCGCGACAAATCGCGGAACCAGTCAAACATGATCGCTCCCTGTGGTGTAGGTCTGCTTTAGTGGTGGGGGTTCGCCTGCAACATGGAGGGCTGCGGCGGGGGCCGGAAAGCGTAGCCAGCCTCTTCGAGCAGGGCCGCGAAACGCAAGGCGGTGAGATCCTGGTAGCGGCTGGCGACGATCTGCACGCCGACCGGCAAGCCGCTCGGCCCCGGCCCGATCGGCGCGACCGCGGAAGGCAGTCCGCACAACCCGGAATGGCCGGCCCAGAACAGTTGCGTGGTCATGGGCTGCGCATCGCCGTTGACGGTGAGCGTGCGGGTCCATGGTTCGCCCGCTTCATCGAGCGCGAACGCGGTCGTTGTCGCGGCCGGGCACAGCAGCACGTCATGGTCGGTGAAGAAGTGGCGCCACGCGGCCGCGAAACGTTCGCGTGCCGCCTGCAGGCGCAGCCAGTCGCGATGGCTCAGCGTCGCGCCCGTGTATTGGAGCGCCGCGTAGGAAGCCTCGCCCACGGGAATATCGGCGGCATGGCGAAGCGCATCGGCATAGGCCGCGTCATCCATGTGGACCGCGGTGGTCGCGCGCAGCAGCGTCACATAGGCATGCCACAACTCGGCGGCATCGAAATCCGGCCGGGCGTGCCAGTCCACGCGCGCGCCCTCCCGCGCCAGCCAGTGGCCAAGCTGCGTGATCTGCGCGGCGACCTCGCCGTCGGCATCTGCCTGCGGATGGGTGGGCAGCACGGCAATGCGGAAATCGGCCAGCCGGCGGTGCGCACAGGTGGGCAGTACAAGCCGGTATGCGGACGCCAGATCGCCGTGCGGGCCTGCGATGGCGCGCAACACGGGATCGAGGTCATGCGCACTGCGGGCCAGCGGACCAGCCACGTTGATGTCCTGCTCGCCAAAGCGCGCCGGGCCCGTGCCGTGGCCATCCAGCGGCACCAGGCCATGGCTGGGCTTGAGAGAAAATACTCCGCAGTAGTGGGCCGGATTGCGCAGCGAGGAGCCGATATCCGACCCGACATCGAAGGCCGACAACCCCGCGCACACCGCCGCCGCGCTGCCGCCCGATGAGCCGCCCGGCGTGCGCGACGGATCATGCGGGTTGCGTGTGGTGCCGTAGATGTCGTTGTAGCTCTGCCAGTCGCGCAGGCCGAGCGGGACGTTGGTCTTGCCGAGCAGCACGGCGCCGGCGTCGCGCAGGCGCTGTACGACCACGGCATCGCGCCGCGCCACATGGCCGCGCAAGGCCGGGTTGCCACAGGTAGTCGGCCAGCCGGCAACGTCGAACGATTCCTTGATCGAGAACGGAATGCCGTCGAGAACGCCCCGAACCTCGCCGGCGCGGCGGCGTCGGTCGCTTTCCTGCGCGGCGGCGCGGGCAGCGTCGAAATCCGTCAGCACCAGCGCGTTGATGGTCCCATGCCACGCATGCCAGGCGGCCTCGCAGGCGTCCACCAGTTCCACCGCCGAGACTTCCCCGGCGGCTAGCCATTGCGCCATCTTCCACAACGGCGCAGGGCCGGCGGGGCTCCGGTGAGGCAGGTTCACGTCGACTCCTGTGTCGTTATCCGTGCGGGCGATGCACGGTGGGGGCGTTGGGAGAGACTACGGAGGGACTGCTATTTGTGTTTCGGTATACTATATTCAATATCGCCGGAACAGCAAGAGATTATGGACGAGCGTGACACTGCCGTGTCGCGTCGTCAGCGAGCAGGATATCTTCGAGGGGAAGGAAGTCGGCAGGAAGAACACCTGCCGGAGAGGTTAGCGGCTGCTCCGCAGCGACTGGGGCAGCCGACTCGATCAGCCCAGGGTGACCCGATCAGCAGTGATTGTGGCGGGGCGAGTGCCCGACCAGCGCGCGGAAAAAACGGCCGATATCGCGAAGATGCAAAGGCACCAGCGGCGTCGCATGCCGGACCGCGTCGCGCGCCGCGTAGTAACGCAGCAGTTGCTGACCGACGGGTTGCGATAGATAACGTTGCTCGGGCGACTTCATGGTAAATCCCAATTGAATCTAATTGACTACAGTATACACAAAATTGGTGCGGTGCGCCATAACGCGGTGCGCAATGCACTGTTACCGGGCATGCAAAACCGCCCTGGCAATGGGACTGCACCCATCAGGACGCGGAGGCGCAATTCAATATAGTCGGATCTCCGGGTCCCGAACGGACCGGCAACGTTGGCGGCATGCGCCGGCTTTTGCGCGCCGCGGGCGGGAGGGGGGGAGGGACGGAAAATGTATCGCGGAAGACGGCGAGAGCGGTGGCCGCTGGCGGAGGACGCGCCTCAGGCGGCCTGGCTTTGGGCCCCGCCCTGCCCTTCGAGCGGCAGTTCGGCCGCCTTGGCGGCACTATGGACATGGCGTGCCGCCAGCAAGGCGGCGAGATCGGCATCCCCAGCGATGACGGCCTGCAGGATCTGGGCGTGCTCGTCCCAGTTCTGGCGCGCGCGCACCACGTTTGCCGGCCCGAACAGCACGGCGGTGCGTTCGCGCAGCGAGCGCATCATTTCCTGCAGCACGCTGTTGGCCGCGATGGTGCCGAGCACTTCGTGGAAACGGCTGTTGAGCGCGAGCAACTCTTCCGTGCGGCCCTGCGCGGCGGCATCCATGCCGTTGCGCAACACCGCCTCGAGTTCGGCAATCAGTGCCGGGTCGCGGCGCTGCGCTGCCAGCTTGGCGTTGAGGCCTTCGAGCGTGGCACGGACTTCCACCATCTCGCGCGCGATCACCGGCGACAGGCTCGCGACCGACGCGCCGCGGCGCGGCTCGATCAGCACCAGCCCTTCGCTGGCCAGGGCGCGCAAGGCCTCGCGCACCGGAATGCGCGACACGCCCAGTTCGGCCGACAGCCGGTTTTCCACCAGCCGTTCGCCCGGCGCGTACTGGCCGTTCAGGATGCCTTCACGCAGCTTGTCGGTGACAAGCGCGAACAGTGGCGAATGGCTGGCACCTAGGCTGAGCGGCTCGGCAGTCTGAGCAGTCGAGGCAGTGGGCGATGTATTGGCCATGGATTGGCGGAAGTGGAAACGGACGGTTTGGCCGCCATTGTATACCAAGCCTCCGGCTGTATACCGCCATGTCTTATCAATCGCGCTGGAACGTGAAACTGTCCGCGTAGAGATGGTCCGGACTGGCACCGCGCGCGAGGAATGCGGCGCGCGCGTCACGGATCATGTTCGGCGATCCGCACAGGTAGATGGCATGCTCGCTGAGATCGCCCAGGTCGGCCAGCGCCGCGTCGTGCACGTAGCCGCGCCGTCCCTGCCAGCCATCGCCGGCGCGGGACAGCACCGGCACGTACTGGAAGTCGTACAGCCGCTCGCCCCAGGCCGGGATGTCGGCGTGCAGGTACAGGTCATCTGGCTGGCGCATGCCCCAGTACAGCGACACGGGCGGGCAGTCGGGATCGTCCATCAGCGATTCGAGGATCGCCTTGATCGGCGCCAGCCCGGTGCCGGTGGCCACCATCAGCAAGGGCCGGTAATCCCGGGCCCGATAGAAAAAGGAGCCGAGCGGCAGTTCGACATCCAGGCCGTCACCGGCCTTCAGCCGCGGCAGCACGCCATCGGTGAAGGTGCCGCCCGGGATGCGGCGGACATGCAGGTCGACCCGCCCCGCGCTCGGCACCGAGGCCATCGAAAAGCTGCGCGCGAGCCCATCGCCGGTGACCAGCTTCAGGTACTGGCCGGGGCGATAGTCGAGCGCGCCGGCCTCCGGCAACTCCAGCTCGACATGCAGCACGTCTGCCGACAACGGCCGCACGCCGCGCACCACCGCACGGTGCCGGGCCGGCTCGGCACAGGCCTCCTCTTCGCGCGCGGTGCTGATGACCAGGTCGCCCAGCGGCTGCGCCTGGCAGGCCAGCGCGTAGCCGGAAGCGGCCTCGTCCTGCGCCAGGCCGAACGGCTCCTCGTCATAGCGCACCTGCCCGTCGAGCAGCCGGATGCGGCAGGTGCCGCACCCCCCGAGCTGGCAGTCGTGCGGCAGGGCAATGCTCGCACGCCCGGCGGCCTGCAGCAGCGTTTCGCCACGTTCGACAAAGAAGACCTGCTGCGTCTCGGCGATCTGTATGCGGTACGACATGGAACCTCCGCGCAAGGGTGATGGGTGGCGTGGCGCCGGAATGCGCTTGCTTGTTGCGCTTACTTCTTGATATCGGCCTGCACCAGCACCTTCAGTTCCTGCGGTGCCAGCAGCTCGGCCAGCGCCTGCAGCGCCGCGACGCCGGCCTGCGTGTCCTGCTCGCCGTTGCCGCCGGACAGGCCGATGCCGCCGATCACCTCGTCGTTGACCACGATCGGGAAGCCGCCCACGAACGCGGCGAACTTGCCTTCGAAGCTCCACTGGATGCCGAACGCCTCGTTGCCCGGCAGCGCCGGCCCGTTGGGCGGCGTGGTGAACAGATGGGTGGAGCGCTTATGCCCGGCGGCCGTGAAGGCCTTGTTCCAGGCGATCTGCGGCCCGGTGATGCGGGCGCCGTCCATGCGCTCCAGCACGAGCGGATAGCCGCCCTCGTCGACCACGCAGATCGACTCGAGCACGCCGATTTCCTCCGAGCGGCGGATGGCCGCGGCGACCATGTGGCGCGCCTCGCGCAGTTCCAGCTTGATGGCTTTCTTCATGTCTGACTCCTTGCGACGGCGGGCTCAGGCGCCCCGGTAGACCGTCTTGATCTGCGTATAGAACTCCAGCCCCGTGCGGCCCGACTCGCGGAACGTCGACGTGCTCGAGCGCTTGAGCCCGCCGAACGGCGCGTTGACCAGGTTGCCGGTGGTGGTGCGGTTGACCTTGACCGTGCCGGCCTCGATGTCGGTGGCGAAGTGGTGGATATAGCGCGGGTTGCTGGTGACGATGGCCGCTGCCAGCCCGTACTCGGTGTCATTCGCCTTGGCGATGGCATCGGCGTAGTCACTGAAGCCGAGGATGGCGATCACCGGCCCGAAGATCTCTTCGCGCGCGATCCGCATCGACTGCGTCACGTCCGTGAACACGGTCGGCGCGACATAGAAGCCGTGGTCGAACGCGCCGCCGGTCAGCCGTTGGCCGCCGCACAGCAAGGTCGCCTCGGACTTGCCGATGTCGATGTAGCGCAGCACGCTTTCGAGCTGCTTCTGCGAAGCCAGCGGGCCCAGGTCCATGCCGGCCGTCATGCCGCTGCCGACCTTGAGGGTCGCCACCCTGGCCAGCAGCCGCTCGGTGTACGCGGCCCTGATGGAGTCGGCCACCAGCACGCGGCTGGTGCCGGTGCATGCCTGCCCGGACAGCGAGAAGCCGCCCTTGATGGTCAGGTCGACCGCGCGGTCGAGGTCGGCATCCTCCATCACGATGAGCGGATTCTTGCCGCCGAGCTCCATCTGCGTGCGGGTCGTCAGCGGCACCGCGCGATGGATCTGCTCGCCGGCGCGCGACGAGCCGGTGAACGAGATCGCGCGCACGGGCTGCGCCTCGGTAATGGCCGCGCCGATCTCGGCCGCGCTGCCGGTGATGAAGTTCAGCACGCCCTTGGGCAGCCCCGCCTTGATCAGCGCCTCGGCCAGCCGGTAGCCCGACAGCGGCGCCTCGGACGACGGCTTGAACACGACCGTATTGCCGGTCACGAGTGCAGGCGCGATCTTGCGGGCCGGGATCGACACCGGGAAGTTCCACGGCGCGATCACCGTTACCACGCCGAGCGGCTCGCGCTGACTGTAGACCAGCTGCTCGGGGTCATCGTTGGGAAACACTTCGCCGGTGAAGGTCTGCCCTTCCACGGCGTAGAAGCGCAGCGTCTGGGCCGAGCGCAGGACTTCGTCGCGCGCCAGCGCCAGGGCCTTGCCCTCTTCGCGGGTCAGCTCGGCCGCGATGCTGTCGGCGTTGGCTTCGAGATGGTCGGCGGCGCGGTTCAGGACCGCAGCGCGCTTGCCGACCGGGGTCTTCTTCCAGCCGTTGAAGGCCGCGGCCGCAGCCGCGACGGCCGCCCGCGCGTCCACCGCCGACGATGCCTGGAAGCGGCCCACGAGATCGCCGGTGTCGGCCGGGTTGACGTTGTCGAAGGTCCGGCCCGACTGGCAGGCCGTCCATTCACCGTCGATATGGTTGAGGAATACGTTCATCGTCGGTCCGGTTTGCGCGGCGCGGCTCAGGCAGCCATCTCGAGTTCGGGCAGCGGCAGTTCTTGCGCGACGTAGTCGTGGTAAAGCGCCGTCGTGTACAGCAAGCGCATCTGGGCGCCGATTTCACAGATCTTCAGGCAGCGCTGCTGCAGCTCGGGCGTGTTGGCGTGCTCGAGCACGATCTGGTAGCCGCGCTCGCCGTGGATCTCGTCCGAGACGATATGCAGGTCGAAGAACTCGACCTCCTCGTCGGTGAACTGGTATTTGTCGCGCAGCGTCGGGGTCTGCTTGCGGTAGATCGACGGCACCTGCGATTCCAGCCCGACCACCAGCCCGGCCACCGCAACGATCGGGTCCTCGCGCATGGCCACCGCATAGCACCAGGCCTGCAGGCCGCGGGTGGTCGGCGACATGTTGTCCGGATCGATCACGCGCTCGCGGGTGGTGCCGCAGGCTTCGGCAAAGCGGATCAGCAGGTCGGTATGGCGGTCGCCACCAATCTCCTCTTCGTACATGTTGGCGAGCAGGAAGTCCTTGGCCTCGGTGTAGCGGTCCGGCGTGCGGGCATAGATGTAGCCCAGGTAATCCGCGAACGGACCGACGTAGTGGTAGTGGTTCTCGGCCCAGCGTGCGAGGTGGGCGCGGCTCAGCTTGCCGCTGGCCCAGGCCACGCTGAACGGCGCCTTGTTGGCGCTCTTGCCCTTGATGGCTTCTTCAAGGGCGGCTCGGAATACTTCGCGGTTCATCAGTTCGGCCATGACGGGGGCTCCTGGTTGGCGGATGCAAGGCGATTCGGTGGGTGGGGATGCCTGGATCGCTTGGGGATCGATCACGTCGGCATGTTTGTATACTATATACAGATAGCTTGAGGCCGCAAGTGCTTCGTTGACGAATCACGACGGGGTTTACCCGGCGCAAAGGCGAGCCGAAGAGGAGTCAGGCCGCGCGAAGCTCCGCTGCACCAGCCATGCGCGACCACGCAAAGCCGGCCAGCGCCACGTCTTCCAGGCCGACACCGACCGACTTGTAGATGACGATGTCGTCGTCCCGCTGCCGCGCCGACACCTTGCCGAGCACGACATCGCCCAGCTCGACGAGCTTTTCCGCCGGCAGCGCCTGGGGATCGGCCAGCACGATGTCGCCGGCCTCGCGGGTCGACTGCGGGCGCCACTCGACCACCACGGCGGCGGCGCGGCGCAGCGCGGTGTCGTCCAGTTCGCGCGTATGCGGCAAGCTGGAGCCGATGGCAGCCACGAAGGCCCCGGGCCGCAGCGACGCGCCGGGGAACAGCGGCGTGGTCGCACGCGAGGCGGTGACGACGATGTCGGCCTCCGCCACGGCGGCATCCGGCTCGGCCAGCGCCACCGGGATGCCACACAGTTCCGCCAGCCGCGCGGGCATGCCGGCATCGGCATGCGGGTCCGACACCAGGATGCGTTCCAGCCCCAGCGTCGCGCTGAGCTGGCGCGCGTGTTGCATGCCCTGCGTGCCGGCGCCGAACAGGGCCAGCGTGTGTGCGCCCGGCCGCGCCAGCCGTTGCGCGGCGAGCGTGGTGCACGCAGCCGTGCGCAGGCGCGTGATGGCGCCGGCATCGAACGAGGCGAGCGGCCTGCCGTCCTCGGTCGAAAAGATCAGGATGACGAACGAGAACTGGCCGTTGATGGTCGTGTAAACCTTGGCGCCGGCCACGCCCTGTTGCGGGATCACCGCGCCCAGGGTGGACAGCTTGACGCCGCCCGCCTCGGTACGTATGCGCTCCTGCATCGCCGCATCGCCTCGGCCGAAGCTGGCGAAAGCCGCTTCCATGACCTGCCGGGCGTCTTCGGCGCTGACATGGGCGTCAATCATCGCGTCTGTAATGTGCTGCATGGAAACTCCGCTGTTGGGGGATTAGAGAAATGACCTGGAAGCGCTTGAGACCCAAACCCTCGCAAAACGGTATACAGTCTACATATCTGGCAATATTCAGGCAAACTGCAAATTCGCCGTCACCAGCCGGGTGGACGCCACAACCATATGGTTTCTGCGGCAGCAAGGCGACATTTACCGACATGGCTACGCGTAAATCCCGATGAAAATCTGCTTGGCTGCCACCTCTTATGGAATATAGTATACCAACGTGATTTTCTGCTTCGCCGGAAAATCGCCCCCACAACCCCTCCGCCCCCAGGGAGTTTTCATGTCACAACAAGTCGTGATCGGTGCCGCGCACTGGATCTATCTGGCAGGGGTAGCAGTCATCGTGCTGACGATGATCCTGCGCGCCAATGTCGTGGTGCCGTCCATCATCGGCACCGCCCTCGTTGTCTTTGCCCTGACAGGAAGCCCGATCTCGGCCCTGGGTGGCGTGTTTTCCGCCAGCCTGGTTGCCGCCCGGGAGTTGTTCAACATCTTCCTGGTGATTGCATTCATGACGGCGCTGCTCAATGCGCTCAAGACGCTGCGCTCGGACATCCGCATGGTCGAGCCCTTCCGCATGGTGATGAAGAACGGGCATTCGGCCTTCTTCATCCTGGCGGGCATCACCTATGTCATCTCGCTGTTTTTCTGGCCCACGCCGGCGGTGCCGCTGGTGTCGGCCATCCTGTTGCCGGCGGCCATCGCGGCGGGGCTGCCGCCGCTGGCGGGTGCGATGGCCATCGCCATCGCCGGCCAGGGCATGGCACTGTCGTCGGACTACGTGATCGGCGTGGCGCCCGGCATCAGCGCCAAGGCCGCCGGCGCGGCGGTGAGCGCCGCCGTGGTGGCCGATCGTGCGCTGGCGCTGTCGATCATCACCGGCGGCATCGCGCTGTGCCTGGGCTACCTGTCGATGCGCAAGCACATCGTGCCGGCCAGCGGCGCCCTGCTCGACCGCTGGCAGGCACGTGCGGGCGGCACCGCGGCGCCCGCCGATGGCGGCGGCACGTTCGACAAGGCCGAGATTGCGCGCGGCACGGCCCATCCCGAGCCGCTGGCCACCGACAGCAACATCGAGGCCAGCCTGTCGATGGTGGCCCTGCGCCGCGTGAAATGGTCGAAGTGCTTTGCGATCGTGACGCCCCTCGCCTTCCTCGCGGTGGTGGTCATCATGGTGATGCCCAAGCTCGGCACCAGCGTGCAGGATCTCAAGGGCGGCGACGCGGCCGCGCTGGTAGGCGGCGTGGCCGCCGTGCTGATGATGTTCGCGACGCTTGCCGCCGAAGGCCCGCGCCGCATGCTCGACGTGTGTCCGGAACACATTACCGACGGCTTCGTCTTTGCCTTCAAGGCGATGGGCTCGGTGCTGCCGATCGCGGGCTTCTTCTTCGTCGGTGCCGGCGAAACCGCCGCGCAAATCCTCGGCCTGCCGCCCGGCAAGGCGCCGAGCCTGCTGTTCGAGCTGATCCAGGCCTACCAGCACACCATCCCGGACAACCACGTGCTGGTCGCGTTCGGCGTGCTGCTGGTCGGCATGATCACCGGCATCGACGGCTCGGGCTTTGCGGGCCTGCCGCTGACCGGCACCCTGGCCGGTGCGCTCGGCCCGGTGGTCGGATTCGATCCCGCCACGCTCGCCGCAGTCGGCCAGATGGGCGCCGTGTGGACCGGCGGCGGCACGCTGGTGGCGTGGTCGTCGCTGATCGCGGTGGCCGGCTTTGCCCGGGTGCCGGTGCTCGAAGCGGTGCGCGCGCTGCTGATGCCGGTCCTGATCGGGCTGGCCTGCTCGACCGTGGCCGCGATGTTGTTGTGGTCGTAGCAGACCCAGGCAACACCGCACCGAAGCTTCCCTTACGTTCCTGAATCCGGCCGGACGCCGCCCTCGCGGCAGCTTCCGGCCAGCACGCTCCGTACCATGCCGACCGTTACCTTCCACAAGCAGGGCCAGACCTTCACCGACGAGGTCAAGCCGCAGACCAACCTGGTGGTCCGCGCGGGCATCCGCCAGTTCCCCTATCCAAACCTGCGCTACGAGTGCGGCATGGGCAAGTGCTCCAAGTGCGCCTGCCGCGTGATCGCCGGGGCCGAGCACCTGCCGCCGCCCAACTGGAAGGAAAAGAAGCAGCTCGGCGAGCGGCTGGAACAGGGCTATCGCCTGGCCTGCCAGCTGTGGATCGAGCACGACATCGAACTGGCCCAGGACGACCTGCCCGCTACGGCCCCGGCTGCCAGCGGCACCGTGGCCACGACCACGGTGGCCGCCGTGGCGACCGACAGCGTGGACGCCTGACATGTTCGTCCTGCTCACGAGCCGCCCCGGCCAGTTCCGCACCGAGCCCGCCGACGGCATGACGGCGGTCGAGGCCTACGACTACCTGTTCTACGGCAAGCGCACGGCGCGCTTCGTCATTGCCGAACTCGCCGCCGACACCAAGGTCCGCGTGCTGGAGGAAACGCCGCCCGGCATGGTCAACCTGGTCTCGACCAAGTTCCTCGACAAGTACGCCACGCTGGAGGCCGCCCGCGCCGCGCTGCGCGAGCTGGCCCGCTTCGGCACCATGGACATCACGCTGGTGCCCACGCCCGTCGCCACGGGCGGACTGTCCTGATTCCCCTCATTTGCCGCGCCACCCCTCATCGCCATGATCCAGATCACCTTCCTCACCAACCAGGGCAAGACGGTCAGCGCACCGCCGGACAGCAACCTGCTGCGCGTATCGCTGCGCGAACAGGGCGGCATTCCCTTCAAGTGCGGCGGCGGGCTGTGCGGGACCTGCAAGTGCCGCATCGAAACCGGCCACGAGCATACGGATGCCATCAAGCCGAAGGAAAAGAAGCTGCTGACCGAAGCGGAACTGGCAAGCGGCCACCGGCTGGCCTGCCAGACGTTTATCCGCGGCGATATCGCCGTGTCGTGGCAACCGCGCACCGCGGCCCGTGCGGCAGCGGACAGCGCCGCCCCGCAGGGCGAGTGTTCGCCGAGCGTCTGAGCTACCGGCGCCGCGCCGCGAGCAGGTCCGCCACTTCGTCGAGGATCGCCGTATCCACCGGCTGCGACAGGTCCAGCGCCAGCGCATGCCGGTAATAGGGACTGAGGTCGAGCCCGACGCCAAGCCCGAGTACCTCGACGTCGCGCAGTGCCGCGTGCCGCGCGACCACTGCCTTCAGGTGGTTGTCGAGGTAGCAGGCGTCGTTGGCCTGGCCGGTGGCCGTATCCATCGGGCTGCCGTCCGACACCACCAGCAGGATGCGGCGTGCCTTGCCGGTGGCATGCAGGCGCGCGCAGGCCCACTCCACGGCTTCGCCGTCGATGCCCTCGCGGAACAGGTCGGGCTTGAGCAAGGCGGTGATGTCGGTGCGGGCGCGGCGCCAGCTGCGCGCGGCGTCCTTGAACACCATGTGGCAGGTTTCATTGAGGCGGCCCGGATGCGCGGGGCGGCCGCGCGCCAGCCAGTCGGCCCGGGCACGCCCGCCGTTCCAGGCGCCCGTCGTGAAGCCGAGCACTTCCGTGGCGACGCCCGCCTCGTCAAGCGCGCGGGCCAGCAGGTCGAGCAGCAGGGTCAGCGGCTCGGCGCGCGCTTTCATCGATCCTGAGCAGTCGACCAGGAAACCCACCACGCAATCGGCATGGCTCCGGTACGCCTCCTGGCGGAACAGGCGGCGCTCGGCCGGCGAGCTGACCAACTGCGACAGCCGGCGGCCATCGATACGGCCACTCTCCTCGCCAAAAGACCATCCGTCCACGCGCGGTTGCGCCAGGGCGGCACGCAGCCGGCGGGCCAGGCGCGCCACGTTCACACCCGCGCGCGCGATGCGGGCGTCGAGCTGCGTGCGGTACTCGTCGAGCAACGCGCGCCGCACCAGCGTCGCGGCAGGCACCTCGCGGTCGTAGCGGGTGGTAAAGACGCGGTAGCCGTCGCGGGCCTCGGCCAGCACGCGGCTGTGGCCGCTGTCGGCGACGGCGAATTCCTCCACGCGCTCCTCTTCGAAATCGAGCCATAGCGCAAACCCGGCACGCGCTGCGGATGCGGCGTTGTCGTCGTCCTCGCCCACATGCGGCGCTTCGCTGCGGATCATCTGCGCGACCGCGCGAGCCAGTGCCAGCGCATGCACGGCAAACGCAGCCTGGTCATGGCGATACACCTTCAGTCCCGCCAGCGAGGTGCCCAGCACGGGCACGATGGCCGCGCGCGTGGCCTCGATCAGGTCTTCGGTTTCATCGAGCACCGGCTCGCCGCTCAGGCGCGACCAGGCGATTTGCGCCACGGTATAGAGCAAGATGCCGAGCTGGCCCTCGGTCAGGCCCGAGCGATGAAATGCGCGCGACCAGGCCTGGAAGCGATGGCGCAGGTTGGCGGCCATGCCGACCATGCCGCGCGGCACGCAGGTCTCGCAGCGCAGTTGCTCCAGCAGTTCGAACAGCAGCCGCTCGACCGGGTCAGCCGGACAATGGCTGCGGTGCAGCGCGGAATCGGAATGCGCGAGGCGCAGCGCGGCGCCATCCGCGGCGCCGCGCAGGCAGGCCGCGCTGTCGGTGTCCGGATCGGTACGCAGGTGCGGCGCATGCTGCGGCACGGGCCGCATCGCACGCCAGAGCCGGCCATCGCGAAAGTGCAGCGCGGCGTCGCCGGTGAGCGCGCGCACGGCAGCACCGGACAACGCATCCTGGCGCTGGCGACGGCGCAGCCGCTGCGCGCCCGCCGCCGCACTCATTGCGCCGGCTCCGACTGGGCCGGCTGTCCCGCCGCTTCGCCGGGCAGCGCGCCGAAGCAGCGCTGGTAGTACTCGGCCACCACGGGACGCTCGGCCTCGTCGCACTTGTTCAGGAAGGTCAGGCGAAAGGCCAGCGCCGGATCGCGGAAGATCAGGCAGTTCTCGGCCCAGCTGATCACCGTGCGCGGCGACATCAGCGCGGAGACATCGCCCGCGGCAAACCCGCGGCGCGTCAGCGACGCCAGTGCCACCATGGCATCGACCTGCGCCCGGCCGTCGGGATGGTCCAGCTCCGGCACGCGCGCCAGCACGATGCCGGCCTCTTCCACATGCGGCAGGTAGTCGAGCGTGGCCACCACGTTCCAGCGGTCGATCTGCGCATGGTTGAGCAACTGGGTGCCGTGATACAGGCCATTGAGGTTGCCAAGGCCCACCGTATTCGATGTCGCGAACAGGCGGAACGACGGATGGGGATGGATGACGCGGTTCTGGTCCAGCAGCGTAAACTTGCCGTCGCGTTCCAGGATGCGCTGGATCACGAACATCACGTCGGGCCGGCCCGCGTCGTATTCGTCGAAGATCAGCGCCACGGGCCGCTGCAGCGCCCACGGCACGATGCCCTCCTGGAAAGCGGTGACCTGCTGGCCATCGCGGATGACGATGGCGTCCTTGCCCACCAGGTCGAGCCGGCTGATGTGACCATCCAGGTTCACGCGCACGCACGGCCAGTTCAGGCGCGCGGCCACCTGCTCGATATGGGTCGATTTGCCGGTGCCATGCAGCCCCTGCACCATCACGCGCCGGTCGCGCATAAAGCCCGACAGGATGGCCAGCGTCACCTCGGGCTGGAAGCGGTAGGCCGGGTCGATCTCCGGCACATGGTCATCGCGTTCGCTGAACGCCGGCACCATCAGGCCGGAATCGATGCCGAACAGGCTGCGCACCGGGACCATGCGGTCCGGCCGGCCAAACTCCTTCTGCGTCACGTCGTGCTCCTCTTCTCTTGCCTTGCTTGTCCTGGCTTGCGCGGACAACAGGACAGGCCGGGAGCCGGCGTCGCCCGCTTGCCCTACTCGTCCTCGTCCGCGCCGCCCCATTCCGTGCCGCTTTCGGCTTCGATGGCCGCCAGCGCGCTGGCCGCCCGCCGCAGGGCGGGCAGCATCTGCAATGCCTTCTCGTGCGCCAGGCGCATCACCGGGGCCTGCAGCGCCAGCCCCAGGTTCGATTTCCCGCCGTCCGCCGCCGGCACCAGCACGCCGATGCACAGCAGGCCGGGCAGGAATTCCTCATCATCCATCGCGTAGCCGTCGCGCTTCACGCGTTCGATTTCCGCTTCCAGCGCCGCGTGGTCGGTCAGCGTGTTGGCCGTGTAGCGTTCCAGCTCCGCGTGCGCCAGGAGGCGCTGCCGCTGCGCCGGCGCCAGTTGCGCCAGGAACAGCTTGCCCGTGGCCGAGCAGTGCGCCGGCACGCGCGAGCCGGGGTGCAGGTAGAACCGCAACGGCGCCGCCGTCTCCACGCGGTCCAGGTACAACACCTCGCCGCTCGAAAACGCGGTCAGGTTGCAACTCTCGCCCACCTCTTCCACCAGCTTGCGCAGCACCATATGGCGCGCGCCGTGCGAGGTGTTGTTCAGCAGCAGGTTTTCCGCCAGCCGCCGCAGGCGTAGCCCAGTGCCATAGTGGCGGCCGTCGCCGTTGCGCTGGACCATGCCGGCCGCCTCCAGCTGCTGCAGCATGCGGTGCAGCGTGGGCTTGGGCAGTCCGGTTTCTTCCACCAGCGCCTGCAGGTTGAAGGCGTGATCCTTGGTGGCAATGACTTCCAGCAGGCCAAAGAGACGCAGCGCCGGCGTGTCGCCGTCAGGCTTGCTGTCGCTCTTGGCAAGACGCATATCGTTCATGCCTGGCTCCCATCATAGTCAAGTTTCAGTTTCAGATACAAATCATATCAATTCTTGAAATTTCCGGTTGACCTTCCACGTCAGAGGACCTACATTCCGAGTACGAAAACATTTATCGGAACAATATGTTCCGTTTTACAAGGTAAACCCGGAGATACAAATCCATGCACAGATGATTTACACCGCCCTTGCGCACCAAATGGGGTGACCGACCACGGTAATAGGCCTGCGAGAACGCGCAGCGCCGACTATTACAGACAGAAAGACGCCGTGGCGGCTGACAGACAAGCAGTCAGCAGTACAGGAGACACAACATGACCCAAACACCGCAGCCCTCTTCCGGGCTATCGCACGGCCTCAAGCAGCGGCACATGACCATGATCGCCCTGGGCGGCGTCATCGGCGCCGGCCTCTTCGTTGGCAGTGGCGTCGTCATCAAATCCGCCGGTCCCGCCGCGGTCCTTTCCTTCCTGATCACCGGCCTGCTCGTGGTGCTGGTGATGCGCATGCTTGGCGAACTGGCCTGCGCCATGCCCGGCGGCGGCTCGTTCTACGAATACGCCCGCGAGGCCTGGAGCGACCGCCCCGCCGTCGGCAGCCTGGCCAGCTTCCTGACCGGGTGGATGTACTGGTACTTCTGGGTCATCGTCGTGGCGCTCGAAGCCGTGGCCGGCGCCGACCTGGTGCGCTACTGGCTGCCCGACGTGCCCAACTGGACCATCAGCCTGGTGCTGCTGATCATGCTCACGCTGACCAACCTGATCTCGGTCAAGTCCTTTGGCGAGTTCGAGTTCTGGTTCGCGTCGATCAAGGTGGCCGCGATCATGGTGTTCCTGTTCGTGGCGGGCGTGTATGTGCTCGGCCTGGCGCCCGGCGCCCATGGCATGAACGTGGCCAACCTGACCGCAAACGGCGGCTTCATGCCGAATGGCATCGTGCCGGTGCTGACCGGCGCCGTCGCGGCGACGGGCTTCTACTTCGGCGCGGAGATCGTCACCATCGCCGCGGCCGAAACCGCGGAGCCGCAGAAGGCCGTGGCAAAGGCGACCAACTCCGTCATCACGCGCGTGCTGGTGTTCTACGTCGGTTCCGTGCTGCTGGTGGTGTGCCTGGTACCGTGGAATGCCACCGGCATCGCCACGCCGTACGTCAGCGCGCTCAACGTCATGGGGATTCCGGCCGCCGCGCAGATCATGAACGCGATCGTGCTGACCGCCGTGCTGTCGGCGCTGAACTCGGGGCTGTACGCGTCGTCGCGCATGCTGTTCGCGCTGACGCGCCGCGGCGATGCACCGCGCGCCCTGGCCCGCGTTAGCCGCAACGGCGTGCCCACGCGCGCCATCCTGGTCGCCACGCTGTTCGGCTACGGGGCGGTGATCATGTCGTATGTCTCGCCGGACAAGGTCTTTGCCTTCCTGGTCAACTCGTACGGCACGGTTGCCATCTTCGTCTACATCCTGATCGCGGTATCGCAACTGCGGCTGCGTGCCCGCCTGGAGCGTGAAGCACCCCACCTGCTCAAGGTGCGGATGTGGTGCTACCCGTACCTGACCTGGTTTGCGATCTTCGGCATGCTGGCGATCGTGGTGGCCATGGCGTTCATTCCCGATCAGCGCACGCCGCTGGCGTTGGGTGTGGCCAGCCTTGGGCTGCTGGTGTCTGCCTATATCGTGCGTCACCTGTTTCGTCGAGGCGTCCCGCAGGTCGCCCCCCTAGCCGAAATGCCCCGGCCGGACCTGCATGAGTTTTGACCGGGCCTGAAGTGGAGATGGGCATGGGCGCGGGGATGGGATACTCTGTCCTCCGCGCCTTTGCCCTTTTTTGGGCGGTTGGCAATCCACAAACAAGACGTGCCCTTATGACCAACAAGCTGACCCCTCCCATGTGGGACCAGCTCTTCCAGCAACACGCCCACTCCGGCCTGAGCCTGCAAGGCAAGATCCGCCAGATGCTGGTCTCCGCGATCCTGGACGAACAGCTCCCGCTGGGCATTCCGCTGCCGAGCAGCCGCGAGATGTCCGCGCAGCTGCGCGTGGCGCGCAATACCGTGGTACTGGCCTACCAGCAGCTCGTGGACGAAGGCTATCTGATCTCGCGCGAACGCAGCGGCTATTTCGTCAACCCTGAAATCCTTGGCGCGCGCGTGAGCGGCGTCGCGTCGCTGCGCGGCGCGCCTGCCCCCGACACCCATGGCAGCGCGCGGCCCGACTGGGATCGCCGCTTCGTCTTCCGCCCGACTCACCAGCGCAATATCGTCAAGCGCCATAACTGGCGCGATTACCCGTACCCGTTCATCTACGGCCAGTACGATCCGGTGCTGTTCCCCACCGCCGACTGGCGCGAGTGCTGTCTGAAGGCGCTGAGCGTGCTCGATATCCACGAGTGGGCGCAGGACATGATCGTGCGCGACGACGAATCGCTGGTGCAGCAGATCCGCACGCGCGTGCTGCCACGCCGCGGCGTGTGGGCCGGCGCCGACGAGATCGTGATCACCGTGGGCGCGCAGCAGGCCCTCTACCTGCTGTCCGACCTGTTGGCCAGCGCCGATACCCCAGTGGGCATCGAAGAGCCAGGCTATCCCGACGCGCGCAATATCTTCGGCCGCCATACCTCGAAGCTGATCCCGCTGCCCATCGATGCCGAAGGCGTCATCCCGTCCGATGCGCTGCGCGCCTGCGACTACGTCTACGTCACCCCCAGCCACCAGTGCCCCACCACGGTCACCATGCCGCTGGCGCGTCGGCAGGCGCTGCTGCGGCAGGCGGAAGACGCGGACTTCGTGCTGATCGAGGACGATTACGAAAGCGAGAGCCGCTTCGAAGGCGACCCCACGCCCACGTTGAAGAGCCTGGACCGCAACAACCGCGTGATCTACGTCGGCAGCCTGTCCAAGAGCCTGGCGCCGGGGCTGCGCATCGGATACATCGTCGGTCCCGCCGAGCTGATTGCCGAACTGCGCGGCGTGCGGCGGCTGATGCTGCGGCACCCGTCCGCCTACATCCAGCGCGCGTTCTCGCTGTTCCTGTCGCTGGGGCACTATGACGCGCACCTGCGCCGCCTGTCCGCCGCGCACCGGGCACGTGCCGAAACGGTGCTGTCGGCGCTGGCCGCCCACATGCCCGAGTTCCGCCCGGTGCCCATTGCCGGCGGCGCGTCGTGCTGGATCGAAGGGCCGTCATGGCTCGATGCCGATGCGCTGGCGCGCCTGGCCGAGTTGCAAGGCGTGCTGATCGAGCCGGGCAGCGTGTTCTTCATGGGCGAACCGGCGCCGCGCAATGGCTTCCGGCTCGGCTATTCGTCGATCGCACCCGAACGCATCGAGCCCGGTATCCGGGTGCTGGCCAGCGTGGCGCGCGAATTGCACGCCAGCCTCCCCGCGCGGGGCGCATCGGCCGCCTGATCCGCCTGGCGTCGGGAAAAAGGGCGACCGCCCGGCCGTTGCGCCGGGCAGTCGCCCTTTCTGCATTTCCGTGCCGCCGCCTGCGCTGCCTCGCGCCCTCCGTTGTCCGGCAACCGCTGGCCCAAGCGATTCCCGCCAACTGGTCCTACAGCGCAACGCGCGCTCTCCCTATCCTCAAGTCATGGCCGATGCGCTGCCCCCCGCCGCCGCATCGTCACGCGATACCAAGGAGACGCAAATGAACAAGCCCAGCAACAACCCGGTCGGCACCGACCTCCTGCAAGCCTTCAACGACGCCTGGAACCGGCACGACATCGACGCGCTGATGGGCTTCATGGCCGACGACTGCGCCTTCCACGGCGTGGCCGGCGGCGAAGTGCTCGGGCGCAGCTTTATCGGCCGCGATGCCGTGCGCGACGGCTTCGTGCTGGCCTGGCAGACCTTTCCCGACGCCTCGTGGACGGAGGGCGAACACTTCGTCTCCGGCGACCGCGGCGTAAGCGAATCGACCTTCCGCGGCACCCGTGCCGACGGCATGCGCATCGAGGCACGCATGGTCGACGTATTCACGTTCCGCGACGGCAAGATCGCCGTGAAGAACGCCTACCGCAAGGATCGCCCGCCGGTCAGCAACGCTGCCTGAGCACCGGAGACGCGCCATGGAAGCTGTAGCCACCCGCAACATCCTCACCGGCGACAATAGCGGCGACAACACCGGCGGCAATGCCACCGCGCCGTCGCGGCCGTACGACCCGGCCTACGATCCGCTGCACACGCCCACGCCGGGCCAGGGCCGCGAATACGCGCCGACCTACTGGATCGGCACCGCCGGCGAGCCGCCTGCCGACGATGGCCCGATCACGCACGATATCGACGTGGACGTCGCCATCATCGGCTCTGGCTTCACCGGGCTGACCAGCGCCATCTTCCTGGCGCAGGAACACGGCATCAAGGCGGTCGTGCTCGAAGCCAACCGCGTGAGCTGGGGTTGCAGCACGCGCAACGGCGGCCAGGCGCAATGCGCCTCGGGCCGCCTCAAGCGCTCGCAGTGGATCCAGCGCTACGGCCTTGACACGGCATTGCAACTGCATGAAGAAGTCTGCGCCGGCATGCAGACCTTCAAGGACCTGATCCGCGACATCGACTGCGATCCGCAGCCCGGTGGCCACCTGTATATCGCCCATCGCGACAAGGCCATGCCCGCGCTGGAGAAGGAAGCGAAGATCCTGCGCGAGGTCTTCAAGTACGACGCGCGCATTTTCGACGCCGACACCGTGCGGCGCGAGTATGTCGACGACAAGGA
Source organism: Cupriavidus sp. 22TCCZM04-2 (assembly GCF_057798895.1). Classification (NCBI taxonomy): domain Bacteria; kingdom Pseudomonadati; phylum Pseudomonadota; class Betaproteobacteria; order Burkholderiales; family Burkholderiaceae; genus Cupriavidus; species Cupriavidus sp. 22TCCZM04-2. The sequence continues at coordinate 143,253 of NZ_JBYOJS010000015.1, read as the reverse complement.
AGCCGCGGGCGCGATGCATGAACCCGAGGGCATCGGCATCCATGCCGGCAAGCTGGCCTTCGGCTACCTGCGCCGCGCGCGCGCGCTGGGCGTCAAGGTGCATCCGTCGAGTCCGGTGACCGGCTGGGAAACCCGCAATGGCGTGCATTACCTGCGCACGCCCGGCGGCATCGTGCGCGCCCGTGCGGTGGGCGTCGCCACGGGCGGCTACACCTCGCAGTCACTGCATCCGCAGCTGAAGAACCGGCTGTTCCCGATCCTGTCGAACTCCATCGTCACGCGCGTGCTGACGCCGGACGAGATCGCGGCGTGCAATTTCCGCACGACCCAGGTCATCACCGACACCCGTATCCTGCGCCACTACTACCGCCTGATGCCCGATGGCCGCCTGCAGATCGGCAGCCGCAGCGCGATCACCGGCAGCGATGCACCGCAGGACCAGTACCGCCAGAAGCTGATCAACGACATGTACCGCAAGTTCCCGGCGCTGCGCGGTATCCAGATCGACTACTCGTGGTGGGGCTGGGTAGATGTGAGCCACGACATGATGCCCCGCATCACGCAGCCGGATCCCGCGCAGTCGATCTATTACGCGATGGGCTATGGCGGCAATGGCGTGATGTATTCCGCGCAGGCCGGCAAGCGGCTGGCGGCGCTGATCGCCGGGAAAGGGGCGTCGCTGCCGCCGCTGCCGATCTTCGGCTCGGCGCTGCCGTTCCCGAACGTGCGCGAGATGGTGGAGTCCCAGGCGTTTGCACCGTTCCGCCGCATGGGGCAGCGCTTCCTGTACCACTGGTATCACCTGAAGGACGAAGTCATCTGAGCGGTGCCGCAACGGCCGGACCGGCGGGATATGCTGCAACGCAGCGTCCGGCTGGTCCCGATCCCGTGTGACGGACGAGAAACACCTTTGTCTGTTGCCACCCGTTCGCCGGCCGCGCGCATATGGTGCTTCCAGCAATTTTCGCCAATAATGGCCTGACTGCCATTGCCGGACGAGAGCTGCCATGCACTATAGTCCCGACGCAATTCGTACCATCGCCCTGCTCGGCCATGCAGGGTGCGGCAAGACCTCGCTGGCCGAAGCGCTGCTGCACCGGGGAGGCGCCCTGCATGCCCCCGGCAGTGTCGAGCGGGGCTCCACGGTCAGCGATTTCGATCCGCTCGAACGCAAGTTCCATCACTCACTCACCTCCGCAGTCCTGCACGTCGACTTCCGCAACACCCGCATCTACCTGCTCGACACTCCGGGCTACCCCGATTTTTCCGGCCAGGCCATCAGCGCCTTGCCCGCGGTGGAAACCGCGGCCATCGTCATCAATGCCCAGACCGGCATCGAGATGACCACGCGGCGCGCCATGGCCTGGGCGCAGGCGCGCAAGCTGTGCCGGATGATCATCATCAACGGCATCGACGGCGAGAAGGTCGACCTGCCCGCGCTGCTGGCCGACATCCAGGAAGCGTTCGGCAAGGAATGCCTGCCGATCAACCTGCCGGCCGCGGGCGGCAGCAAGGTTGTGGACTGCTTCTTCAACCCCGCCGGGGAATCCGACTTCCTGAGCGTGCCGGCCGCGCACGACGCGCTGGTGGACCAGGTGATCGAGATCGATCCCGAGCTGATGGAGCTTTACCTGGAACAAGGCGAGGCCATCCAGCCCGAGCAACTGCACGCGCCGTTCGAGCGCGCGCTGCGCGAAGGCCACCTGGTGCCGATCTGCTTCACCTCCGCGGCCACCGGCGCTGGCGTGCCCGAGTTGCTGGACGCCTTCGTGCGGCTGCTGCCGAACCCGACCGAAGGCAACCCGCCGATGTTCTACCGCAGCGTCGGCGAAGGCAGCGACGGCGCCGAGCGCAAGCAGGAAGTGCGTGCCGAACCGGTGCCCGACAAGCACGTGCTGGCGCACGTCTTCAAGATCGTGATGGATCCCTACGTCGGCAAGATGGCCGTGTTCCGCATCCACCAGGGCACGGTCACGCGCGACAGCCAGCTCTATATCGGCGATGCGCGCCAGCCGTTCAAGGTGGCGCACCTGCTGCTGCTGCAGGGCAAGGAACACGAGGAAGTGCCGCACGCCGGACCGGGCGATATCTGCGCGGTGGCCAAGGTCGACGAGATCGGCTTCGACGCGGTGCTGCATGACGCCACCGAAGACGGCAACATCCACCTGATCCCGCTGGAGTTCCCGACGCCGATCTATGGCCTGGCGATCGAGCCCGCACGCCGCGGCAATGAACAGCGCATGGCCGAAGTGCTGCACAAGCTGGCCGCCGAAGACCCATGCCTGCGCATCGAGCATCCGGCCGGCACCAACGAGACCGTGCTGCTGGGACTGGGCGAATTCCACCTGCGCTGCGTGCTGGAGCGGCTGACCGAACAGTACAAGCTGGAGGTGGTCACGCGGCCGCCGCGCATCGCGTATCGCGAGACCATCGGCGGCTCGGCAGAAGGCCATCATCGCCACAAGAAGCAGACCGGCGGCGCCGGCCAGTTCGGCGAGGTGATGCTGCGCGTAGACCCGCTGCCGCGCGGCGAAGGCTTCGAGTTCGTCGACGCGGTCAAGGGCGGCGCCATTCCCGGACAGTTCATTCCGGCCGTGGAAAAGGGCATTCGCCAGGCGCTGGACTGCGGCCCGCTGGCCGGCTTTCCGATGCAGGATGTGCGCGTGACCGTGCTCGACGGCAAGAGCCACCCCGTGGATTCCAAGGAAGTGGCATTTGCCGCCGCCGGACGCAAGGCGTTTATCGACGCCGTGCTCAAGGCCCGGCCCAGCGTGCTGGAACCGGTGGTCGACATCGAGGTCATGATGCCGGACAGCGCCATGGGCGACGTGATCGGAGACCTCTCCTCCAAGCGTGGCCAGGTGCATGGCACGCGCACGGGCGCCGCCAACACGGTGATCGTGGCCGGCAAGGTGCCACTGTCGGAACTCAACGACTACCAGTCGCGCCTGAACAGCCTGACCGGCGGTCATGGCAGCTACACCATCCAGTTCAGCCACTACGAGGGCGTGCCGCCCGGACAGCAGGACAAGATGGCGGCCAGGCACAAGGCACAGGCCGACAACGCCGGCTGACGGCGGCGGCATCCGTTGCATTGCGGCTGCGGCACCCCCGCAGCCGCCGCCACTGCGCTCGACCGCCGGCTCGAATTGACGCCGGCAATACCTCCTCCTTCCATTCCCCTCCCGCAGAACCACAGCTTTCCCACTGGCCACCCCGCTTGCCCGGCATGTCCGGGCGCGGCCAATGGTGCCTCGTCCAATAATATTAGACATCGAATTTTGTTGACAGGAGACGTACAAGTGCTAGGATTGCGCCATGTACTTCGATATCTAAGATAAATCGGGTACGACAACCGACCACTCAGGAGCGCCACATGTACGACATTTTCTCCACTGACAAGCTGATCGATCTCTGGCTGACCGAGGACATCGGCATCTGCGACCTGACGGTCCAGACCATGATCGAGCCAGGCGAGACAGGCACGTTCTGCATGAATGCGCGCGAGCCGATGATCATCGCGGGCATCGACGTGGCCGCGCGCATCTTCGCCCGCTATGACCCGACCCTTTCCATCGACGTGCGCGTGGCCGATGGCGACAAGGTCGGCAAGGGCGCGGTGCTGATGAATGTCAGCGGCAATGCGCGCAGCGTGCTGACCGCCGAGCGCACGGCGCTCAATATCATGCAGCGGCTGTGCGGCATCGCCAACCTGACGTCACGGTATGTCGAGGAAATCGCGCACACCAAGGCACGCCTGATCGATAGCCGCAAGACCACGCCGGGCCTGCGCGCGCTGGAAAAGCACGCCGTTACGTGTGGCGGCGGGCTGAACCACCGCCTGAGCCTGGACAACGGCGTGATGGTCAAGGACAACCATATCGCCGTGTGCGGCAGCATTGCCGCCGCTGTCGAGCGCGTGCGCCGCAAGCTCCCGGTACTGACCAAGCTCGAGGTCGAGTGCGATCGTCTCGAGCAGGTGCGCGAGGCACTGGATGCGGGGGTGGATGTGATCATGCTCGACAACATGTCGTTGCCCGACATGAAGGAAGCCGTGCAGATCGTCAACGGCCGGACCAAGGTCGAGGCTTCGGGCGGCATCCGCCTGGAAACGATTCGCGCGGTGGCGGAAACCGGCGTCGATTACATCTCGACCAGCAAGATCACGCAATCGGCGCCGGCCGTCGATATCGGTCTCGACGACGCCTGACTGTCCGCTTGCTGGTCCTCAATATCGCCTGAATCCGCTCCTCGTCTACCCGAGGGCACTTCTTCCCTTGCCGGCCCGGTCCGGCGAGGGACTTTTTGCATGGCGGCCTCAGAGATCCGACAGCAGCCGCCCCACTTCCTGCGTCGAAGGCATCCTGCGGCCGCTTTCCGCCAGCGCCGCTTCGTCGGCCACCAGCTTCTCGGCAATCGAGATCAGCACGCGGCGCGTGGTCAGCACATCCTCTTCCGTCACGCCATCGACGCTGATCGCATTGACTTCCTCGGCCAGCGGTTCCAGCTTGCGCCGCAGCGCGCGGCCCGCCTTGCTGAGAAACACGTGCACCTTCTTCTTGTTCCCCGGCAGGTGCATGCGCTCCACATAACCGAGCGCTTCCAGCGCCTTGACGGCCGAGAAGGTGGTGGGCTCGGTGACGCCCGCGCGCTCGCTCAGTTCGCGCTGCGACATGCCGTCATGGCGCCACAGGATCCGCAGGATCGTCCAGTGTCCATACGACACGGAATGCTGGGCTAGCCGCAGCTGCAACGAGCGGATATAGGCGCGCGCAGCGTCCTTGACCAGGTGCGCAAGGCGCTCTTCGTCGACTTCATCGGGCGGCGTGATCGTGACCGGGGATTCCTGCTTTTTCGTGGCCATAGCGGTGACATAGGGAAGCGCTGCGAGCCGCCCCTGCCGCAAGCGCCAGGAGCGGGACGGTGCACATGATAGCGCTTCCCGCCATCGTCCACCCGGTTCGCGCGCGGCTTCATCGCGTTCCCGCCGTTCAGCAATCACTACATCAGTGCAGCGTGCGCGACGGCGATGCATGCCGCACTGCCACCGCGCATCACAGATCCCGGTGTTTTCCCCTAGAAGGCCGCAAATACCGCGTACACACTCGGTTTGCGGGAGCTGGCCCGTTGCTTGCATTAACTTAGACATCGAACTTATCTTGACAGCCTCCGGTCCGGTGCTAGCATACGAAAATATCTTCGACGTCTAATGTAATCATGAAAGAGACCGGCACGTTCTTCCTTGTAGTGGGCCCCAGCGGCGCAGGCAAGGATTCCCTCATCGATGGTGCGCGCGCCGCGCTCGACCACAGCGAGTACGTGTTTGCGCGGCGCGTCATCACGCGTCCGAGCGGATCGCCCGGTGAAGACCATGAAGGCGTGGCCGAGGACGAGTTCACCGAACGCGAACGCAACGGCGAGTTCCTGGTGACCTGGAACGCGCACGGGCTGCGCTACGGGCTGCCGCAGTGGCTGGTGGGACTGCTGGAGGCCGGCAAACACGTCGTCGCCAACGGCTCGCGCGGCGTGATCGCCATGCTGGCGCGGCAGCTGCCCCGCTTCGTCGTGGTCAACGTGACCGCGCCGCACGAGGTGCTGGCGCAGCGGATCGCCGCGCGCGGGCGCGAATCTGGCGATGACGTGCTGCGTCGCGTGTCGCGCCAGGCGCCGCCGATGCCCGATGGCGTCCGGTGCGTCACGGTCTCGAACGACAGCACGCTGGATCTCGGCGTGGCGCGTTTCACCGATGCCCTGAAGCACGGCCTCCATGCCGATGCCGCCGCGCATCCTGCAAGCCGGCGCCACCTGGCCGCGAAGCTGGACGGCCGGCCACTGGATGAAGGCGCCTACGAAGCCATCCTGCGCGATGCCATTGCGGGCCGCTACACCGAGCAGGAACTCACGGCCTTCCTGACCGCCGCCACGCGCTCGCTCGACGACGCCGAGGTGGTCGCGCTGGCCCGCGCGCGCACCCGCTTCACCCCGCGCATCGAATGGGACGAGCCGATCGTCGTGGACAAGCATTCCATGGGCGGCGTCCCGGGCAGCCGCATCACGCTGATCGTGGTCCCGATCGTCGCCGCCTACGGGCTGGCGATGCCGAAGACTTCCTCGCGCGCGATCACGTCGGCGGCCGGCACGGCCGATGCCATGGAGACCATCGCGCGCGTGGACCTGACCCATGACGACGTGCGCCGCTGCGTGGCCGAAGCGCGCGCGTGCATCGCTTGGAACGGCCGCATGAACCATTCGGTCATCGACGACGTCATGAACGCCATCACACGCCCGCTCGGGCTCGATTCGCGCCGCTGGGCCGTGGCGTCCATCCTGTCGAAGAAGGCCACCGCCGGCGCCACCCACGTGATCGTCGATATTCCCTATGGTCCCCAGACCAAGCTGTCCACGCGCGCCGACGCCGAGGCGCTCGCGTCGCTGTTCGATGAAGTCGGCAAGGGGCTGGGCCTGCACGTCCGCGCGTGCGTCACGGACGGCACCCGGCCGATCGGCCGCGGCATCGGCCCTGCGCTGGAAGTCCGCGACGTCCGGCTGGTCCTCGATAACCACCCTGACGCCCCCGCCGACCTGCGCGAAAAGGCCTTGCGCTTCGCGGGCGAGATCATCGCATTCGATCCACGGGTGGAGTCGCCGGCGCAAGGCCTGCGCATTGCCACGGCGCTGCTCGACGACGGCAATGCCAGGGCCGCGTTCGACCGGATTGCCGCCGCGCAGGGCATCCGCCCCGATCCTGTGGCGCCGGGTTCGCATACCCATCTCGCCATCGCCCCGGCATCCGGCCGTGTCGGCGCCATCAACGGCTGGCAGATCTCGGGCATTGCGCGGGCGGCGGGCGCGCCGCGTCGCGCGGGCGCGGGCATCGACCTGCTGTGCACGATCGGCGAGTCCGTCGCGGCGGGCGAACCGCTGTACCGCATCCATGCAGAGAGCGCCGAAGCGCTCGCCGCGGCCGTCGCCCTGACGCGGCCTGCCGGCGAATGCCCGGGCGCAGTGCGCGTTGATCCCGATTGACCTGGCCTTCCCTTTCCCCCACCCTAGCCGACGAGGCATACATACCAATGAGACCCCTATCCGTCGTCCGTAGTCTGGCATCGCTGCTGTTTGTCGCGGGCAGCCTGGGCACCCTGCCCGGGCGGGCCGAAGCCAATATCGCCAGCACGTTTCCGCAGAAGCCGATCCGCATGGTCGTCACATTCCCGGCCGGCGGCGGCACGGATGCGCTGGCGCGGCTGATCGGCAACGACCTCAGCAAAACCCTGGGACAACCCGTTGTGGTCGACAACCGGCCCGGCGCCAGCGGCAACATCGGCGCCGAGTTCGTCGCCAAGAGCCCGGCCGATGGCTATACGCTGCTGATCGTCAACAGCAGCTTTGCCATCAACCCCGGTGTCTTCAAGAAGCTGCAGTTCGACCCGAAGAACGACTTCAGCGCGGTCATCACCTTTGCGTCGGTCCCGTCGGTTATCTCCGTCCCGCAGAATTCCGGCATCCACACCTTCAAGGACCTGCTGGCCGCCGGCAAGAGCGCCACGCCGCCAAGCTATGCGTCATGCGGCAACGGCACGCCGCAGCACCTGGCTGGCGAGCTGCTCAAGATGTCGTCGAAAATCGACATGCTGCACGTGCCCTACAAGGGCTGCGCACCTGCGATCGCCGATGTGCTGGGCGGACAGGCGCAAGTCAGCATCAACACGCTGCCCAACACCGTTCCCTACCTCAAGAGCAACAAGCTGCGCGCGCTCGCCGTCACGTCAAAGGTGCGCTCGCCGCTACTGCCCGACGTGCCCACGGTCAGCGAACTTGGCGTGGCCGGCTATGACGTGGACCAGTGGTTCGGCATCCTCGCGCCCGCGAACACGCCGCCCGAAGTCGTGCAGAAGCTGAACGCGGAGATCGCCCGCGCCGTGGCCAAGCCGGAGATCAAGGCATCGCTCGCGCAGCTCGGCTTCGCGGCCACGACCAGCACCCCGGCCGAATTCCAGAAGCTGGTGAACAGCGACATCGATCGCTGGCAGAAACTGGTGTCCAGGATCAACCTGAACCTCGACTGACACCGCCTGGGGCGTCGACCCGACGCCATCAGGCAGCTCCCCGCCCGAATACCTTCGTTGCCGCACGGGCGCCCGCCAGCCCTCGTGGGAATGCGCTCGTCCTGCCGCCTGCGCGGCAGCGGGAATGAATGCCGGCAGCGCATAAAACCAGAAGACAAAAAATCAGAACACCAATATGAAGCTCACGCAAAGCAAGACCTTGCGAGGCATCGCCATGGCGATGCCGGCGCTGGTGTGGACCGGCGCGGCACAGGCACAGCGGCCGCTCGCACTGCCTTCGGCAATCAGGCGGCCGTGATCGTGCAGATCTTCGACAGCATGTAGCCGACACCGGCAATCCGGTGCTCGTGCCGCGGCGCAAAGGCTTTCAGGTGCGCGTCGAGGCAGCGGTCAATCGCCTTGCAAGCTCCGTCATCCCGAAAGCCGGGAAGGAATGAAATCGAAACGTCCGGCATCGGATAGTCGAGCAGCCGCGCTTCCGCCATCCGCGTGTAGACGTTGCCATCACGGAATTCCGCGGGGATATCCGTCCACTGCGGCAGGAGTTTCGTGGTGCTGCGAGCCAGCTCCGAATCGGTGATGGTGTCCAGGTCGGCACGGGAAATCGAGTAGGTCAATGTGCGTCCTCCTTGTGAAGCATCGGTTTGCCGCGCCGTGGGCACAGGCAAATCAGCCGCCGCCCTGACTCGCCGCGGCCAGTCTCCTGTGACAAGACTAAGGCGTGCAGCAATTCCCGGCCATGCAAAGCGCGTCATCCACTTTGCAGTTCATGCCAGCGCGTTGCCGGCACGTGTGTACGCCCCTTCCCGCTTAATGCTGTGACGCCCCCGCCGCGCCAATCCCCGTCATCGACCGCACGAACTGCGCCCCGAAGCGACGGCGTTCCGCCGCAGCCTGCGCCGACTTGTCCAGCACCGACACCAGCCATGCGCAGGCAAATGCCAGCGTCATGGAAAACAACGCAGGGTTGGCATATGGAAAGACCGGCTTGTCATGGTGCAGCAGGCCCACCCACACCGTAGGCCCGAGCACCAGCAGTGCCACCGCAGACCCCAGCCCTGCGAGACTCCCCGCCACTGCGCCCTTGGTAGTCAGTCCTTTCCAGAACATCGACAGGAACAGCACCGGGAAGTTGACCGATGCGGCAATGGCCAGCACCAGCCCCGACAGGAACGCGATGTTCTGCTTCTCGAACAGCACGCCCAGCACCATCGCCAGCAGCCCGATCACGACGGTGGCCGCCTTCGAGACACGGATCTCGTCCTTCTCGTTGGCGCGCCCTTGCCGGAACACGTTGGCGTACAGGTCGTGCGACACCGCCGACGCACCGGACAGCGCCAGGCCTGCCACCACGGCGAGAATGGTTGCGAACGCCACCGCCGAGATAAAGCCGAGGAACCAGTCTCCGCCAATGGCATGGGCGAGATGCACCGCCACCATGTTGCTGCCGCCAATCAGCTTGCCCGCCGCATCGCGGTACGCCGGATCGCCACCGACCATTACGATGGCACCAAAGCCGACTACCAGGATCAGCACGTAGAAGTAGCCGATGAAGCCGGTCGCATACAGGACGGACTTGCGCGCTTCCCGCGCATCCGCCACGGTGAAGAAGCGCATCAGGATGTGTGGCAGGCCAGCCGTGCCGAACATCATGCCGACGCCAAGCGAAATGGCATCGATCGGGTTGGACACCAGACCGCCCGGCGACAGGATGGCCAGGCCCTTCTCATGCACCTTCGCGGCCCCCGCGAACATCGCTTCCGGGCTGTAGCCGAAATGGGACAGCACCATGACCGCCATGAACGTGACCCCGCCCAGCAGCAGCACGGCCTTGATGATCTGGACCCATGTGGTCGCCAGCATGCCGCCGAACAGCACGTACAGCACCATCAGCACGCCGACGATGACCACGGCCGATTCATAGCTGGTGCCGAACAGCAGTTCGATCAGCTTGCCGGCGCCGACCATCTGCGCGACCAGATACATGATCACGACGGTCAGCGTGCCGAATGCGGCCGTGATGCGCACGGGCTTCTGCGACAGCCGGTAGGACACCACGTCGGCGAAGGTATAGCGGCCCAGGTTGCGCAGCCGCTCGGCAACGATGAACAGGATTATCGGCCAACCGGCGACCACGCCGAGCGCATAGATCAGCCCGTCGTAGCCCTTGTCGAACATCATCGCCGAGATGCCGAGAAACGATGCGGCCGAGACCATGTCGCCGGCGATCGCCAGGCCGTTCTGGAAGCCGGTCAGGCCACCACCGGCAGCATAGAAGTCCGATGCCGAACGCGTGCGGCGCGCCGCCCAGCGCGTGATGCCGAGCGTGAACAGCACGAACAGCGTGAACATCGCGATGGCGCTCCAGTTCAGTGGCCGGCGCGTGACTTCGCCCTGGATGGCGGGAGCGGCCAGCGCTGCGCTGCTGGCCAGGCCCATGGCGACCATGGACAGATTGCGGAGAATCGGCTTCATGCTTCGCACTCCTTGCGCAGGCGCTCGTTGATCGGGTCGAGTTCGGTGTTGGCCTTGCGGACATAGACCGCGGTGAGCACGATGGCCGCGACGATGATGCCCACGCCGACCGGGATGCCGAGCGTCATGACGCCGCCGCCAAACGGGGTGCCGAGCGCCGCCGGCGCAAAGGCGAGCAGCAGGATGAATCCGAAGTAGATGGCCAGCATCACCACCGTGAGCATCCAGCCCAGGCGTGCCCGCCTGCTGGCCAACTGGATAAAGTCGGGGTGTTGCTGGAGGGTCTCCAGTCGTTGCGCGTCCATTTGGTCTCCTTTGGCGCGAGGGTCGGCGTGGCGCCTCTTGGCGGGCGCCATCGTCTTATCAGAACTGCTGCTTGATTGCTTTCGAAGGTTTGCTCCCCTCTCCCGCAAGCGGGCGAGGGAGCGAACCATCGGTATGCGTTATCGGTCGTTGGGCTGTCAGATCGCTCCGACCGGCTGTTCGTGCGTGGCCTTCGGCCGCATGTCCAGCACGCGGCGCGCCTTGCCGGTACTGGTGCGTTCAATGCCCTCGGCCTCCAACACCTGCACGCGCGTGGTGACGCCCACGTAGGTCTTGATCTGGTCCTTGAGTTCACGCTCCAGCGTCGCGCGGTCATCGCTGCCGAGGCCGCCGGCCTGCGGGCGCGCTTCGACGCGCACTTCAAGCTTGTCGAGGTGCCCGTCGCGCGTGACCACGAGCTGGTATTGCGGCGCCAGTGCCGGCGCCTTCAGGATCAGTTCCTCGATCTGCGACGGGAACACGTTCACGCCACGGATGATCAGCATGTCGTCCGAACGCCCGGTGATCTTGCCGATGCGGCGCATCGAGCGCGACGTCGGCGGCAGCAGGCGCGTCAGGTCGCGCGTGCGGTAGCGGATGACCGGCAGCGCTTCCTTGGTCAGCGAGGTGAACACCAGCTCGCCCTCCTCGCCGTCGGGCAGCACTTCACCGGTCACCGGATCGATGATCTCCGCGTAGAAATGGTCTTCCCAGATGACCGGGCCGTCCTTGCTTTCGATGCATTCGCACGCCACGCCCGGACCCATGACTTCGGACAGGCCGTAGATATCCACCGCATCGATGCCGGCGCGCGCCTCGATCTCCGCGCGCATCGCATCGGTCCACGGCTCGGCGCCGAAGATGCCGATCTTCAGCGAGCTTTCGGCCGGGTCCATGCCCTGTCGCATCATCTCCTCGATCAGGTTCAGCATGTACGACGGCGTGACCATGATGATGTTCGGCTGGAACTCGCGGATCAGCTGTACCTGTTTCTCGGTCTGTCCGCCCGACATCGGGATCACCGTGCAGCCGGCCTTCTCAGCGCCGTAGTGCGCCCCCAGGCCGCCCGTGAACAGGCCATAGCCGTAGCTCACGTGGACCAGGTCACCCGCACGGCCACCCGCGGCGCGGATGGAGCGCGCCACCACGCTGGCCCAGGTGTCGATGTCGCGCGCGGTGTAGCCCACCACGGTCGGCTTGCCCGTCGTCCCGCTGGAGGCATGCACGCGCGCCACCTTTTCGCGCGGCACGGCAAACATGCCGAACGGGTAGTTGTCGCGCAAATCCTGCTTGCCCAGAAATGGGAACTTCGACAGGTCCGACAGCTGCTTCAGGTCGTCCGGATGCACGCCCGCTGCGTCGAACGCCTTGCGGTAGTGCGGCACGTTGTCATAGGCATGGCGCACGCTCCATTTCAGCCGTTCCAGTTGCAGCGCCTGCAATTCATCGCGGCTGGCGCGCTCGATCGGCTCCAGCTCGTCGGGGTGGGAGGTGCGTTGAACCATTGTCTACTCCATCGTTATCGTGGCGCCGCATGCATGGGGGCAGGCGCGGGGAACTACGGTAATTCGTGCAGGGGATCAGATATGCGAGCGGCTCTGCACCACGCGGAAGCGGTTGGCCACGAACGCCGCGTCGGACAGCGACGCGTTGGCGGCCGGGTTGGCGCCGGTGGCGTGGAAATCGCTGAACGCCGCCGACTGGTTGACGAACACGCCGCCGGTCAGGTTGAGCGACAGCGCCACGCCAGCATCTTCGGCCGCGTCGCGGATGGCATCGGCCACGCGATCGTCGGTGGTGTACGCGGACAGCGTCAGCGCGCCATGCTCCTTCGCGCCGCGGCGCGCCACGGCAATGCTGTGCGCGGTGTCGTTGGTGGCGACTACGAAGGAGATCGGGCCGAACAGTTCTTGCATGATCTTGCCTTCATCGCTCGCATCGACCTTCAGCACCAGCGGCGTATGGATGCGCGCGCCAGGGAACTCCGGATGCTGCAGCGCGCGGCTGTCGATGACGATTTCGCCCAGCGTGCGCGACGCCTCGATACGTTGCACCACGCCGTCATTCTGGATCGCGCCCAGCAGTTCCACCGCCCTGGCGGCGTCGCCCGTGAGCTTGCCCACGGCATCGCCGATGGCGCTGGCAACCTGATCGAAGCTCAGGCGCCCTTCCGGCGTATCGATGCCATCCTTCGGCACATAGATGTTCTGCGGGGCCGTGCACATCTGGCCCGAGTAAAGCGCCAGCGAGAACGCGATATTGCGCACCATGCCCTTGAAGTCGCTGGTCGAGTCGATGACGACCTGGTTCACGCCGGCCTTCTCGGTGTACACCTGCGCCTGATGCGCATTGCGCTCCAGCCAGTCGCCGTTGGTGGTGCTGCCGGTGAAGTCGATCAGGCGGACTTCCGGGCGCAGCGCCAGGGTCGACGCCATGCGCTCGGTCGGGTCGTTGGCCACCAGCGTGACGAGGTTCGGATCGAAGCCTGCTTCCTGCAGGACTTCACGCGCCACTTCCACAGTGATCGCCAGCGGCAGGATCGCGCCCGGATGCGGCTTGACCACCACGGCATTGCCGGTAGCCAGGCTCGCGAACAGGCCGGGATAGCCGTTCCAGGTCGGGAACGTGCAGCAGCCGATCACCAGGCCCACGCCGCGCGGCACCACGGTGTACTGCTTCACCATGCGCAGCGGGTCGTTCTTGCCTTGCGGTTTTTCCCAGACGGCGCGCTTGGGAATGCGGCGCATCTCGTCCCATGCATAGGCCACGGCTTCCAGGCCGCGGTCCTGCGCGTGCGGGCCGCCGGCCTGGAACGCCATCATGAAGGCCTGGCCGGTGGTGTGCATGACCGCATAGGCGATCTCGAAACTGCGGCGGTTCAGGCGGTGCAGGATCTCCAGCGACACGCCGACCCAGACCTCGGGCCCGGCCTTGCGCCAGGCGGGCATGCCTTCGGCCATGCCGGCGAAAAGCTGGTCGAGATCGGGCTTCGGATAGGTGACGCCGAGTTCCGATCCGTAGGGAGAGACTTCCTTGCCAGCCTGTCCGACGGTGCCCGGCTGCGTCAGCGCAAACGGCTTGTTCAGGCGCGCTTCAAAGGCGGCCTTGCCGTCAGCGTTGGCGGTCTCGCCATAGGCCTTGGGGCTGGGCGATTCGGAGAACGGGCTCCAGTAGCCGCGCTCGGCGATCGCCTGGGTGGCTTGGTCCAGCAGGGCCTGGTGACGCGTGAAAAACGGATGGGACACGGCTTGCTCCGGAAAACAGGTTCTTGAATGGCTTGAGTGGGGACTGGAAACGCTTCAGGTTTCCTGGTCGAAATCGATGACCAGCTTGTCGGTGACGGCGTAGCTCTGGCAGCTCAGGATGAAGCCGCGCGCGACTTCGTAGTCTTCGAGCGCGAAGTTGACGTCCATGTCGACCTCGCCCTCGATGCGCTTGCAGCGGCAGGTCGAGCAGACGCCGCCCTTGCATGAGTACGGCAGCTCTATGCCTTGCGCCAGCGCGGCGTCGAGGATGGTCTCCTTGTTCTTCTCCAGGGTGAACTGGCGCGTGCGGCCGTCCTGGATCACGGTGACTTCGCACTGCTGCTGGCCGACCTGCTTGTGCGCATGGGCCGCCGGGCGCGCCGCCGGAATACTGGTGGCGAACAGCTCGCGCTTGATGCGCGCCTTGTCCACGCCGCTTTCCTGCAGCGCCTGCGAGACCTCTTCCATCATCGCGTGCGGGCCGCAGATGAAGGCCACGTCGATATCCTGGGGGCGCACCCAGTGGCGCAGCAGCGCGCGCACCTTGTCGCCGTCGATGCGGCCGTTGAACAGGTCGATGTCGAGTTGCTCGCGGCTCAGCACGAAAGCCAGGTTGAAGCGCTCCAGGTAGGTGTCCTTCAGGTCTTCGAGTTCTTCCTTGAACAGCACCGAGGATGATGCCCGGTTGCCGTAGAACAGCGTGAAGCGGCTGTCCGGCTCCGTCATCAGCGTGGTCTTGATGATTGAGAGCATCGGCGTGATGCCGCTGCCCGCGGCGAAGGCAACGTAGTGCTTGCTGTGCGTTTCTGACAGCGGCACGTGGAAATGCCCGGATGGCGGCATGACGTCGAGCGTCATGCCGGGTTGCAGCGCATCGTTGGCCCAGTTCGAGAACATGCCGCCCTCCACGCGCTTGATGGCCACGCGCAGGCGCCGGTCCTGCACCGCGGAGCAGATCGAGTACGAGCGGCGCACGTACTCGCCGCCGATGCCGGCGCGCAGCGTCAGGTGCTGGCCCTGCACGTAGCGGTAGGTATCGGCCAGATCGTCAGGGACGGCGAAGGTCACCGCCACGGCATCGCGCGTTTCGCGCGTCACGCTGGCGACGGTCAGTTCATGGAATTTGCTCATTTCGGGCTCCTGGCTCGATGCGGCTCAATGCGCCTTGAAGTAGTCGAACGGTTCCTTGCAGTCGCCGCAGCGGTACAGGGCCTTGCAGGCGGTCGAGCCGAACTGGCTGACCAGGCGGGTATGGCGAGAGCCACAGTGCGGGCACGCGACCACCAGTGCCGGCGACGCCTTGCGGCTGATGCCGCTGATGTCGACCACCTGCTGGGCGGGCGGCGCAATGCCGTAGCCGGACAGGCTGGCCTTGCCGCGCGCGCTCATCCAGTCGGTGGTCCAGGCCGGCGCGAGGCGCGTCTGCACGCGAACGTGGCCAACGCCCTGCGCGGCCAACACGCGTTCGATATCGTCTCGGATCACGGTCATGGCCGGGCAGCCCGAGTAAGTCGGCGTGATGGTGATCTCGCAGGTCTCGTCCACCCACGCCACGTCGCGGACAATGCCCAGATCCACGACGGAGATCACCGGGATCTCGGGGTCCGGCACCTGCTCAAGCCAGGCCCAGACCTGCGCCACGCTGGCGCGTTCCAGCACTTGCGCGGACATGGCGCTCACCACTGCGCGCCGGGATAGGCGCGCTGCAGGAACTGCATCTCGGCCAGCAGGTAGCCGAGGTGTTCGGTATGGCGGCCGTGGCGACCACCGGACTGCGACCATCCGCCGGCCGGGAGGCGCAACGTAGCGTCTTCCAGCACCTCGCTCACGTGGCGCAGCCACGGCTCGACCAGCGTGGCCGGGTCCACCGCAACGCCCTGCGCGACCAGTGCTGAATCCACGGCATCGGACTCGAACAGTTCGCCGGTGAACATCCACAAGTCATCGATGGCATTCTGCATGCGGCGATGGCTTTCTTCCGTGCCATCGCCCAGGCGCACCACCAGGTCGGCGCTGCGGCGCACGTGGTAGGTCACCTCTTTCAGCGACTTGGCGGCGATCTCGGCAATACGTGCATCGGTCGAATACTGCAGCCGCTCCAGCAGGAAGTAGTGCCACGTATCGAACAGGAACTGCCGCGCCAGCGTATCGGCGTAGCTGCCGTTGGGCTGCTCGACCAGCAGCAGGTTGCGGAACTGGTGGGCGTCGCGCAGGTAGGCAAGCTGGTCGGCGCTGCGGCCCTCGCCTTCCACTTCGGCCGCGTAGCCGAGCCACAGGCGGGTCTGCCCGATCAGGTCCAGCGCCACATTGGTGAGCGCGATGTCTTCTTCCAGCGCGGGGCCGCGGCCGCACCATTCCGACAGGCGCTGGCCGAGCACCAGCGTGGTATCGCCCAGGCGCTGCAGGTATTCGAACTTGTGTGGGTCCATGGTGGATGCGTCCTCGCGCCTGGAATCAGATGTGCTTGACCTCTTCCGGCATCGGGAAGAAGGTGGGGTGACGGTAGACCTTGCTGTTGGCGGGCTCGAACAGCGGGCCCTTGTCGCCAGGGCTGCTGGCGACCACGTCGGCGGCCTTTACCACCCAGACGCTCACGCCCTCGTTGCGGCGCGTGTAGACGTCACGCGCATGGTTGATCGCCATTTCGCCGTCCGGCGCGTGCAGGCTGCCCACATGCTTGTGGGCCAGGCCGTGCTGGCTGCGGATAAATATCTCCCAAAGCGGCCACTCTTTCATGGCAACTCTCCTGTCAGGTTTGCGGGGTTGGCCGGCGCCGTGGCGCCGGAATGCTCAGGCGGCGGCGCGCGCTTGCTTGTCGGCGTGGGCCACCAGCGCTTCACGGAACCAGGCGCCGTCGTCCCAGGCCTTGACGCGGGTGCGCAGGCGGTCGCGGTTGCACGGGCCATTGCCGCGCACCACGTTGTAGAACTCGTCCCAGTCGATGGCGCCGAAATCGTAGTGGCCGCGCTCCTCGTTCCACTTCAGGTCCGGATCGGGAACGGTCAGGCCGAGGTGCTCGGCCTGCGGCACGGTCTGGTCCACCATCTTCTGGCGCAGCTCGTCGTTGGAGAACAGCTTGATGCGCCATTGCATCGATTGCGCGCTGTTGGGCGAATCGGCATCGGATGGGCCGAACATCATCAGCGCCGGCCACCACCAGCGGTTCAGCGCGTCCTGCGCCATCTGCTTCTGCTCCGCCGTGCCCTGGCACAGCTTGAGCAGGATGTCGTAGCCCTGGCGCTGGTGGAACGACTCTTCCTTGCACACGCGCACCATGGCACGCGCATAGGGCCCGAACGAGCAGCGGCACAGCGGCACCTGGTTGATGATGGCCGAGCCATCGACCAGCCAGCCGATGGCGCCGATATCCGCCCAGCTCAGCGTCGGGTAGTTGAAGATGCTCGAATACTTGGCCTTGCCGGAGTGCAGGTCGCCCAGCAACGCGTCGCGCGACACGCCCAGCGTTTCGGCGGCGCTGTACAGGTAGAGGCCGTGGCCGGCTTCGTCCTGGATCTTGGCCAGCAGCACGGCCTTGCGTTCGAGCGTCGGGGCACGCGTGACCCAGTTGCCTTCCGGCAGCTGGCCGACGATCTCGGAATGCGCGTGCTGCGAGATCTGGCGGATCAGGGTCTTGCGGTAAGCCTCGGGCATCCAGTCCTTGGCTTCGATCTTGATGCCGGCGTCCACGCGCGCCTGGAACTCGCGTTCCTGCGGGTCCATCTCTTCCATCGCGCGGAGCCTGGTTGCCCCGGTTTCCACCAACTGTGCGTACATGCCGTACTCCGATCTGTAGGGTCTTGACCTGCGTCAAATCATTCGGTTGCAGTGGATCATAGTGATACAATTTGATTCAAACAATCGACGCTTGTGTATCACTTTAAGGTGCAGGCATGGCCCCCCGATCGGAGATGGACCCTGTTTCCCCGCAGGTCGTGCGGCTTGCGCGTGGCCTCAAGCTCGGGGCCAATTCCATGCTGGTGACACTGTTCGGCGATGTAGTGGCGCCACGGCCGCAGGCGCTATGGCTGGGCAGCCTGATCCGCCTCGCCGCGCCGTTCGGCATCAATGACCGGCTGGTGCGCACCGCCACGTTCCGGCTGGCGGCCGCTGACTGGCTCGATGCCACGCGGATCGGGCGACGCAGCTACTACGGCTTGTCGGAGGCCGGCTTGCAGCGCTGCGTTCATGCCGGCAAGCGCATCTATGCCGGCGACGCGCCCGACTGGGACGGCCGCTGGACGCTGGCGCTGGTGCGCGGCGACGCGCGCGCGACGATCCGCCAGCGGCTCAAGCGCGAACTGCTGTGGGAGGGCTTCGGCGCGATCGCCCCGGGCGTGTATGCGCACCCGAATGCCGACGCGGGCTCGCTGGGCGAGATCCTCCGCGCCGCGCAGGCGCAGGATTTCGTGGCGATCATGGAAGCGACCAGTCTGGAGGCATTCTCGATCCGCCCGCTGCAGACGCTGATGCACCAGACTTTCAAGCTCGGCGACGTGGCCTCCGCGTGGCAGGCGCTGCTGCGCCGCTTCTCGCCGGTGCTGGCCGACGCACACGGCATGTCGCCGGCCGATGCGTTTTTCGTGCGCACCCTGCTGCTGCACGAATACCGCCGCGTGCTGTTGCGCGACCCCAACCTGCCCGAGCCAATGCTTCCCGCGGACTGGCCGGGCCGCACGGCGCGAAATTTGTGCCGCGACATGTACGCGGCCCTGCTCGATGCCAGCGAAGATTACTTGCGCGGTGTGGTCGAAGTCTCCGAAGGCCACCTCGTCAACGCGAACCGCGCGTTGCGCAAGCGCTTTGGCGCGGGCAGCCATGCCGAGTCCGTCCGCTAGCGGCGGCCTTGCGCACAGTGCCTGGCGCGATCCTTCACAGGCGTGCTGGGCCTGGCCGGGATGCCGGAGGCTGGGCATCCCTTCGAAACCGACCTACCGTGGAATCAGGGGCAGTCGTCCAGCTTGACCCGTCAACCTCGAACAGGACCCTTCCATGAAAGCAAAGCCATTACTGTTATCCGCCTCGGCGGCACTCGGCCTGGCCTGCGCATCGATCGTCAGCGCCGCACCGATGACCGTGTCGTCGAGCGCATTTTCCGAGAACGCTGCCATTCCCGCGGCGCATGGTGGCGGCCAGCCAGACTGCGGCGGCCAGGGCGTATCGCCCCCGATCGCGTGGTCCGGATTGCCGCCAGGCACGCGCTCCGTGGCGATCTTCATGTTCGACCCCGATGGCGCGATGGGCCTGGGGGTCTCGCACTGGGTCGCCTATAACATCGCGGCGGACCGCGGCCACCTCCAGCAGGGCGAGGGGCAGAAAGATGGCCCGGGCATCACCGTCGGCAAGAACATTGCCGGCGAGGCCACATACCGGGGACCTTGCCCGCCCCCTGGCGAGGTCCCGCACCATTACATCGTGACGGTGGTCGCGACCGATCTGAAGCCAGGCGCGCTGCCCGCGGGCCTGACGCGTGACGAACTCATGGCAGCACTGAAGGGGCATGCGCGCGGCGGCGCCAGCGTGGTGGGCCGCTACGGCGGGAAATAGAAGCAGAACGGTCGGATCCCAGAGGCGGCGGCATCACAAATTTGTCAAATTCGACGGCCAGAATGGGCGCTTTTGCCAGTGCGGCGGGTGCCGCGCTGAACGACAAATCCGGCAAGGAGCCCGCCTGATGTTCCGTCAAACCATCCTGGCCAGCGCCATCATGTTGGCCTGCCTTGCGCTGTCGCCGTCGCTGCAGGCGCAGACCGCCTACCCTGCCACGCTCGCCGGCCATGCGGTGCTGCCAGCCCAGAGCTACCTGCCTGTGCCGAAAGACGCGCCGGCCGACCTGCAGCTCAGCGGCAAGTTCACCACCGCACAGCGCGCCGATGCCCCCGGCACCGTAGAGGGCAAGTCGAACGGCCGGCCGACCGGCGTGTCGCTGCCGTTCCGCGGCCAGCCTGCGCAGGGCCACTCCGGCATCAAGCGCATGGCCGACGGCACCTTCTGGGTGCTGACCGACAACGGCGCGGGTGCCAAGGCCAACTCGCCGGACTTCATGCTGTACCTGAACCACTACAAGGTCGATTTCGCGAGCGGCAGGTTTCAGCACATGAAGACCGTGTTCCTGCACGACCCGGACAAGAAGGTGCCGTTCCGCATCGTGCATGAGGGCACCAGGGCACGCTACCTGACCGGTTCGGATTTCGACACCGAGAGCTTCCAGTTCGCCGGCGGCTCGCTCTGGATCGGCGACGAGTTCGGCCCGTTCCTGATCCAGGCCGACCTGAACGGCAAGGTGCAGGCGGTGTTCGATACGCAGGTGGATGGCAAGGTCGTACGTTCCCCCGACCATCCGGCCATGACTACGCCGGGCGCGCCCGACGGCGCGGTGAAGTTCGAGGTACGCCGCTCGAAGGGCTTCGAAGGCATGGCGTCATCGCCGGATGGCAGCAAGCTGTACGCGCTGCTTGAAGGCGCGCTGTGGAACGAAGCCAGCCGCGGCTATGAAACCGAAGACGGCAAGCCCTATCTGCGCGTGCTGGAATTCGACGTGAAGCAACGCGCCTGGACCGGACGCCACTGGAAATACGTGCTGGAAGCCGGCCATCATGCGATCGGCGACTTCAACATGATCGACGCTACCACCGGCCTGGTCATCGAGCGCGACAACGGCGAAGGCACGCCCGACAAGGCCTGCCCCGCGGGCCAGAAGCGCACCGACTGCTTCGACGACGTGGCGAAGTTCAAGCGCGTCTACAAGATCGAACTGACCGACGCCAACGCTGGCGCGCCAGTGCGCAAGATCGGCTATATCGACCTGCTGCGCATGGCCGACCCGAACCACCTGGCGCGCAAGCCGCTGACGGATGGCGTGCTGGCCTTCCCGTTCTTCACGATCGAGAACGTGGATGTCGTGGATGCCACCCACATCGTCGTGGGCAATGACAACAACCTGCCGTTCTCCAGCAGCCGTGAGCCGAATCGTGCGGATGATAACGAGCTGGTGGTGCTGGAGGTGGGGGAGTTTTTGAAGGCGAAGTGAACGTCGTAGTCCGTTTCTCTATTCCATTTGCGGGAAGTGGCGCCAGAAAGGACAGAAGCGACCACCAAGCAAGGCACTACGGAAGGTGCCTAACGCCGCCCTCTCCCCCGGCTTCTCCCGCAAGCGGGAGAAGCGAGCAAACAGCCCTGCTACATCAGGCAGCAATACGGAACGTAGCCACCGCCTGCTTCAGCCGCTGTGCCTGCTCTTCCAGCGAGCCCGCGGCGGCCGCGGCCTGTTCGACCAGCGCGGCGTTCTGCTGCGTGACCGAATCCATCTGCGTCACGGCCTGGTTGACCTGCTCGATGCCGGCGCTCTGTTCGGCCGACGCGGCGCTGATCTCGCCCATGATGTCGGTCACGCGCTTGACCGCCTCGACGATCTCCAGCATGGTCTGGCCCGACTGCGCCACCAGCGCCGAGCCCTTCTCCACGCGATCCACCGAATCGCCGATCAGCGACTTGATCTCCTTGGCGGCGGTGGCGCTGCGCTGGGCCAGGCTGCGCACCTCGCCCGCCACTACGGCAAAGCCGCGGCCCTGCTCGCCGGCGCGCGCGGCTTCCACCGCGGCGTTCAGCGCCAGGATATTGGTCTGGAACGCGATGCCCTCGATCACCGCGATAATGTCTACCACCTTCCTCGACGCGCCGTTGATCTCTTCCATGGTCTCGGCCACCTTGTCGGCCACGTCGCCGCCCTTGGCCGCGATCTCCGAGGCGTTCACCGCCAGCGAGCTGGCCTGCCTGGCGTTGTCCGCGTTCTGGCGCACGATGCTGGTCAGTTCTTCCATGCTGGCCGCGGTCTGCTGCAGCGAGGACGCCTGCTCTTCGGTACGCTGCGACAGGTCCGTGTTGCCCACCGCGATCTGGCTGGTGCCCGAGGCGATGGCCTCGGTGCCGGTGCGCACATCGCGCACGATGCGCAGGATATTGGTGTTCATCTCGCCCAGCGCGTTGAGCAGCTGACCGGTCTCGTCCTGGCTGTCCACGCGGATGCGGCTGGTCAGGTCGCCCGACGCCACCGTGCGCGCGATATCGACTGCATGGCCCAGCGGCCCGATGATGCCGCGCGTGAGCCACACCGCAAACGCGACGCCGATGGCCAGCACCAGCACGGCCAGTATGACCAGGCTGTTGCGGGCGTTGACGTAGATCGTGTTGATCTCGGCAGCCGTGGCGTCGATGCTGGTGCGCTGGATGTCGAGCAGCTTCTGGATTTCGGCCAGGTAGGCATCGCCTGCCGGCACGAACTCTTTCTCCAGCACCTCGTTGGCGCCCTCGGTATCGCCGTCCTGCTTGAGTTTGGTGATCTTGTCGCGCGAGACGTTGTACGGCTCGCGCACTTCCAGGATCTTCCGGAACGCGGCCTTCTCGGCCTCGGACGTCAGCATCGGCTGCATCTTGTCGCGCAGCGCCGCGATGCCTTCGAGCGATGCCTTGGTTTCCTTGGCGAAGAACGCGCCGAGCGACGGATCGGCGCTCTTGGCCACCGCCGTGGTGCGGCGCACGCTGGTATGCATCAGGCGGTACCAGTCGCTGACCAGCCGCTCCTTGGTCAGCGGCTGCTGCATCATGTCATGCGTGCGCTCCGCCACCTGCTGCAGGCGCAGGATGCCAAAGGCGGACATCAACGCGCAAAGCACCAGCACCACGCCAAAACCTACGCCAAGGCGTACCCCGATTCCGAAATTCTTCATTGTTCGCTTCTACCTGATCTGGACTTCTGGACCTCGATAAGGCGAAGTGCGGGCGCTCGAACGCCGCCTTTCGCTCTCGTGACCCGCCATGTCATGGCGGGCTATGGACGGGAACGGCAGCGGCGGGCCCAAACTTTAGGGTTTTCTCGAATACCCGGCGACGGAGCGGTGTGCGTGATGACCACGCGAATGGCCGGTGCGGCCCCTTCCCTCTCCTTGCGGGCCGCCCCCTCCACCACCTAGAGTAATCACAGACAGGCCGCATGAACCACCTCCGATTTCCCCCCGATGACAAGGAGTGACCGAATGAATACCCCTCCCAACCCCTTCGCGGATTTCACCAGGATGCTCGAGCAGTTCCAGCTTCCCGGCATGGACATGGGCGCCGTGATGGAAGCACGGCGCAAGGACATCGAGGCCCTTGGCGAGGCCAACAAGCTCGCTTATGAAGGCATGCAGGCGATGATGCAGAAGCAGGCCGAGATCTTCGGCCAGGCCATGCAGCAGATCCAGTCGGCCGCGCAGCAGATGAACACCGGCGGCAATCCTGCCGAAGCCATGAGCCGCCAGAACGAGTTCGTGCAGCAGGCCCTGCATCAGGCGCTGGAAAACATGCGCGAACTGGCCGAGATGGCCCGCAAGTCGCAGGCCGACGCCATGGCCGTGATCGGCAACCGCGCGCAGCAGAACATGCAGGAAGCCGGTAGCCTGCTCAAGCCGAAGTCGACCTGAGCGCGGCCCCTTCGCGACGGCCTTAGCCGGCGGTATCCGCCGGCTAAGGCCGCCCACCATGCCGCCCGGCCGGCGTGCAGACATCGAGCAACAAGGCACACCGCGCTTCCGGTCCGGTGCGCCTTGATTTTTATCAAGAGGGAGAAGCAACAAGATCGTTACAGTAATGTTGTAGTTAATTACCGGAACGTGCAAATGAGCGCCCCAGTCCTTGTGTATGCAGTCGCCTTCCTTGCCATCCCCGCCATCGTCTCCCTCGTCCTGACCCGCGCACAACGGCGGCTGCCCAAGCGCGCGCCGCGGCGCGTCCCGATCCAGACACGCCGCCGGCCACAGGACCCGTCGCTCCGAGACTGAGCGATGGGTGCAGATCTTCCCAGACGATCCGCCCCCCCTCCCGCTCCCCGGCAGTCACTGCCACACCGAAATTACCCGCCAGGGCGGGCTGCCGTCACGGTAGCCGTCCTGTCCATGGCCTTGTCCGCCTGTGTGTCGATGGCGCCGCCACTGGAGCGGCCGGTGGCACCGGTCCCCGCCACCTATGCGGGGGCCGAAGCCGGCGCCGCGCAGCCCTCGCCTGCCGCGGCGACCGCCTGGCGCGATTTTTTTTCCGACCCCGCGCTGCAGGCGCTGATCGACCAGTCCCTGGCCAACAGCCGCGACCTGCGCGCGGCGGTGCTGCGCGTGGAGGAAGCCCAGGCGCTATACGGCATCCAGCGCTCGGAGCAGTTTCCGAGCATCGGCGTGAGCGCCAGCGCCACGCGCTCTGGCACGCCGGGCGCCTTCAGTCCGACCGGCCGTCCGCTGACCGTCAATGATTTCGAGGCCGGCATCGGCATGAATGCGTGGGAACTCGACTTCTGGGGCCGCGTGCGCAGCCTGAAGGACGCCGCGCTGGAGAACTACCTGGCCAGCGACGCCGCACGCGAAGCGGCCACGGTCAGCCTGATCGGCCAGGTGGCCAACGGCTATCTGGTGCTGCGCGAACTGGACGAGCGCATCGCGCTCACGGACCAGACCATTGCGTCGCGCGCGGAATCGCTGCGCATATTCCGGCGGCGCTATGAAATGGGCTCGACCTCGAAGTTCGACCTGACGCAAGTGGAAGCACTGTGGCGCCAGGCCAGCGCGCTCGGTTCGCAGCTACGGCAGGAACGCGCGGCGCAGGCCAATGCGCTGGCCGTGCTGGTCGGCGCGCCGGTGGCCCTGCCGCCGATGATTGGCCGCTTCGACGACAGCATCGTGCTGCGCGACATGGCACCGGGCCTGCCCTCCGAACTGCTGACCAACCGCCCCGATATCATCGCCGCCGAACACCAGCTCGCCGCGGCCAATGCGAATATCGGCGCCGCGCGGGCCGCGTTTTTCCCGCGCATCACGCTGACCGGCAGCTTCGGTACGGCCAGCGTGGAACTGAACGATCTGTTCACCGGCCCCAGCCGCGCCTGGAGCTTCGGCCCATCGCTGTCCTTGCCGATCTTCGATGGCGGGCGCAACCGCAGCAACCTGAAGCTGGCCGAGGTGCGGCGCGACGAGGCCATCGTCCAGTACGAGAAGAGCATCCAGGCCGCATTCCGCGACGTCTCGGATGCGCTGTCCGCGCGCGAACGCCTTGCCGAGCAGGTCACCGACCTGCAGGCCACGCTGACGCTCCAGTCCGAGCGCGAGCGGCTGGCCAGGCTGCGCTACGACAACGGTGCCACGCCCTACCTGGAGGTGCTCGATGCCCAGCGCGACCTGCTGGGCGCGCAACAGCTGCTGGTACAGACGCGCCGCGCGCTGCTGACGAGCCGCGTAGCGCTTTACACCGCGCTGGGCGGCGGTACGCAGACCAGCGACAACAACGTGGCTGACGCGCCAGCCGTGTCCGCCCCCTCGAACAAGCCATCATGAAACTTTCTGGCAGCAAGCTGATTCCCGTCGCCGCCGTGGCGCTGGCCGTCGCGGCAGGCGTGTATGGCTGGAATGCCATGCGCGATACCGGCCCGGGACCGGGATTCGCCAGCGGCAACGGCCGCATCGAAGCCACGCAGATCGACGTGGCGACCAAGCTCGCCGGACGCATCGACAGCATCCTCGTCAACGAGGGCGATTTCGTCGCCGCCGGAGCTCCCCTCGCGCGCATGCAGGTCAAGGTGCTCGAAGCGCAGCGCGATGAAGCGCGCGCGCAGGAACAGCAGGCGGTGAATACCGCCGCCAGCGCAGCGGCGCAGGTGGCGGTGCGCGAAAGCGACAAGGTCGCGGCCCAGGCCGTGGTGTCGCAGCGCGAAAGCGAACTGGACGCGGCTCAGCGACGCCTGGCGCGTTCCAGCACGCTGTCGCGCGAAGGCGCCTCGTCGATCCAGGAACTCGACGACGACCGCGCGCGCGTGCGCAGCGCGCAGGCTGCCGTGGCGGCGTCGAAGGCCCAGGTGGCGGCGGCGCAGGCCGCCATCGAAGCCGCGCGCGCGCAGCTCGTCGGCACGCGTTCGACCATCATCGCGGCCAAGGCCACGGTGGCGCGCATCGAGGCGGACATCACCGACAGCCAGCTCACCTCGCCGCGCGACGCGCGCGTGCAGTACCGCATCGCCCAGCCCGGCGAAGTGCTTGGCGCGGGCGGCAAGGTGCTGAACCTGGTCGACCTGTCCGATGTGTACATGACCTTCTTCCTGCCCGCGACCGTGGCCGGTCGCGTGCCGCTGGGCGCCGAGGCGCGCATCCTGCTCGACGCCGCGCCCGGCTATGTGATCCCCGCCACGGTCTCGTTCGTGGCCAGCACCGCGCAGTTCACCCCCAAGACCGTCGAGACGGCCAGCGAGCGCGAGAAGCTGATGTTCCGCGTCAAGGCCCAGATCGACCGTGAACTGCTCAAGAAGCACCTCAAGCAGGTCAAGACCGGCGTGCCCGGCGTGGCCTGGGTCAAGCTCGATCCGAAGGCCGAGTGGCCGGCCAACCTGGCGGTGAAGGTGCCGCAGTAACCATGGACGCGGCCCTGCCCCGGATTGCCCGGATTGCCGGCGTCAGCCTGAAGTACGGTTCGACCGTAGCGCTGGACGGCATCGACCTCGATGTTCCGGCGGGCCGCATGATCGGCCTGATCGGCCCCGACGGCGTGGGCAAGTCCAGCCTGCTGTCGCTGCTGTCCGGCGCCCGCGCCGTACAGGAAGGCGAGGTGGAAACCTTCGGCGGCGACATGCGCAGCGGCAAGCATCGCGACGCCGTATGCCCGCGCATCGCCTACATGCCGCAAGGGCTCGGCAAGAACCTGTACCCGACGCTTTCGGTGGAAGAAAACCTGCGTTTCTTCGGCCGCCTGTTCGGGCATGACGACGCCGAGCGCCGTCGCCGCATCGACGACCTGACGCGCAGCACGGGCCTGCACCCGTTCCTGGGCCGCCCGGCCGGCAAGCTGTCCGGCGGCATGAAGCAGAAGCTCGGGCTATGCTGCGCGCTGATCCACGACCCGGACCTGCTGATCCTCGACGAGCCGACCACCGGCGTGGACCCGCTCGCGCGTGCGCAATTCTGGGACCTGATCGCCCGAATCCGCGCCACGCGTGCGGCCATGAGCGTGATCGTAGCCACCGCGTACATGGACGAGGCGCAGCGCTTCGACTGGCTGGTGGCCATGGATGCCGGCAAGGTGCTCGATACCGGCACGCCCGCCGAACTGCTCGCGCGCACCGGCACCACATCGCTCGAAGCCGCGTTCATTGCCCTGCTGCCCGAATCGCGACGGCGCGGCCACACCGAAGTCATCATCACACCGCTGGAGGCCGGCGACGAAGCCGATATCGCCATCGAAGCCAGGGATCTCACCATGCGCTTCGGCGATTTCGTCGCCGTCGACAAGGTCAGCTTCCGTATCCGCCGTGGCGAGATCTTCGGCTTCCTGGGCTCCAACGGCTGCGGCAAGTCCACCACGATGAAGATGCTGACCGGCCTGCTGCCGGCCAGCGAGGGCAAGGCTTGGCTGTTCGGCCACGAGATCGACCCGAAGGACATCGACACCCGCAAACGCGTTGGCTATATGTCGCAGGCGTTCTCGTTGTATGGCGAGCTGACCGTGCGACAGAACCTGGAACTGCATGCGCGGCTGTTCGCCGTGCCCGCCGCGGAAATTCCCGCGCGCGTCGCTGAAATGGTGGAGCGCTTCGCGCTTGCCAACGTGCTCGACACCTTGCCCGCCAACCTGCCGCTGGGCATCCGCCAGCGCCTGTCGCTGGCCGTGGCGATGGTGCACCAGCCCGAACTGCTGATCCTGGACGAGCCCACCTCCGGCGTGGACCCCGTGGCCCGCGACAGCTTCTGGCGGCTGCTGATCGGCCTGTCGCGCCATGAGCGCGTGACCATCTTCATCTCCACGCACTTCATGAACGAGGCCGAGCGCTGCGACCGCATCTCGCTGATGCATGCGGGCCGCGTGCTGGTCAGCGACACGCCGGCGGACCTGGTGCGCCGGCGCAACGCCGCGACGCTGGAACAAGCCTTCATCGCCTACCTGACCGACGCGAGTGCGCCTGCACCTGCGGAAGCGCCAGCCGAGGCCGCGCCGCTGACCGCTCCCGCACCCGTCCCGCAGCGCCAGCGTTTCAGCCCGCAGCGCGCCTTCACCTACATGTGGCGCGAGGCGCTCGAACTGCGCCGCGACCCGGTGCGCGCCACGCTGGCCCTGGTCGGCTCGCTGGTCCTGCTGTTCGCGATGGGCTACGGCATCGGCATGGACGTGGAGGACTTGCGCTTTGCCGTGCTCGACCATGACCAGACCGTGCTGAGCCAGGACTATGCGTTGAACTTGTCGGGCTCTCGCTATTTCATCGAGCGTGCGCCGATCACCGATTACGCCGACATGGACCGGCGCCTGCGCAGCGGCGAACTGGCGCTGGCCGTCGAGATTCCGCCCGGCTTCGCGCGCGACGTGCAGCGCGGGGCGCGGGCGCAGGTTGGCGTATGGATCGATGGCTCGATGCCATCGCGCGCGGAGACCGTGCAGGGTTATGTGCAGGGCATGCACCAGGGCTGGCTGCTTGACCAGATGCGCCACCGCTACGGGCAGGACGCAGTGAGCACTGCCACGCTCGAAACGCGTTTCCGTTACAACCCCGACGTGAAGAGCCTGCCCGCGATGGTGCCCGCGGTGATCCCGCTGCTATTGCTGATGCTGCCGGCCATGCTGACCGCGCTGGCCGTGGTACGGGAAAAGGAACTCGGTTCGATCACCAACCTGTATGTGACGCCCGTCACGCGCACGGAATTCCTGCTGGGCAAGCAATTGCCCTACGTGGCGCTGGCCATGTTCAATTTCCTGCTCATGGCCTTGCTGGCCGTTACCGTCTTCGGCGTGCCCGTCAAGGGCAGCTTCCCGGCCCTGGCATTGGCCGCGCTGATCTATGCATTCTGCGCGACCGGCATCGGCATGCTGGCGTCGACCTTCACGCGCAGCCAGATTGCCGCGATGTTCTTCGCCATCATCGGCACCATGATTCCGGCCGTGCAGTTCTGCGGCATGCTGGTGCCAGTTTCGTCGCTGGAGGGGAGCGCGCGGCTGGCCGGCCTGGCCTACCCGGCCACGCACATGCTCACCATCAGCCGCGGCGTATTCAACAAGGCGCTGGGGCTGCACGACCTGCTCGCATCGTTCTGGCCGATGCTCGTGGCGGTGCCGGTGATCTTCGCCGCCACCGCGGCGTTGCTGAAGAAGCAGGAGCGCTGACCATGCGGCACCTGGCCAACATCTACCGCCTCGGCATCAAGGAACTGTGGAGCCTGGTGCGCGACCCGACCATGCTGGTGCTGATCATCTATGTGTTCAGCGTGTCGGTCTACACCGGTGCCACCGCCGTGCCCGAGACGCTGCACATGGCGCCTGTCGCGGTGGTCAATGAAGACGCCTCGCCGCTGGCCGAGCGCATCGTCTCCGCGTTCTATCCGCCCCAGTTCGCGCCGCCGCTGCTGATCTCGCCCGCGCAGATGGACAAGGGCATGGACGCCGGGGACTACACGTTCACGCTGGACATCCCGCCCAATTTCCAGCGCGACGTGCTGGCCGGCCGTTCGCCCGCCGTGCAGCTGAACGTGGACGCCACGCGCATGACGCAGGCGTTCAGCGGCAGTGGCTACATCCAGCGCATCTTCACGGAAGAAGTGAACGAGTTCGTGCAGCGATACCGTGGTGCCGCGCCCCCGCCGGTGGACCTTGCACTGCGCGCGCGCTTCAACCCGAACCTGACGCAGTCATGGTTCGGCGGGCTCACGCAGATCATCAACAACGTCACGATGCTGTCGATCATCCTGACCGGCGCCGCGCTGATCCGCGAGCGCGAGCACGGCACCATCGAGCATTTGCTGGTCATGCCGGTGACGCCGACCGAGATCATGCTGGCCAAGGTGTGGTCGATGGGCATGGTGGTGATGGCTGCGGCCATGCTGTCGCTGGTGTTCGTGGTGCGCGGCGCGCTGCATGTGCCCATCGAGGGCTCGCTGCCGCTGTTCATGGCGGGCGTGGCGCTGCACCTGTTCGCCACCACGGCAATGGGCATCTTCCTGGCGACGGTGGCGCGCAACATGCCGCAGTTCGGGATGCTGATGGTGCTGGTGTTGCTACCGCTGCAGATGCTCTCGGGCGGCAACACGCCGCGCGAGAGCATGCCGCAGATCGTGCAGGACATCATGCTGGCGGCGCCGACCACGCATTTCGTGGCGCTCGGGCAGGCGATTCTGTTTCGCGGCGCAGGGCTGGATGTGGTATGGAAGCCGTTCCTGGCGTTGCTGGTGATCGGGACGGTGTTGTTTGCGATGTCGTTGAACCGGTTTCGGAAGACGATTGGGAAGATGGCTTGAAATTCGGATGGGTGCCGGGGTGTCCGGCATGCACCCATCCGCCAATGGCCGGAACCCCTACTGCGCCGTCCAACCCCCATCGGCCACCCACGTCGCCCCGCGCACTTCGGCCGCCATCGGCGAACACAGCATCAGCGCCAGCCCGCCAAGCTGCTCCGGTGTAACGAACTGCCCCGAGGGTTGCTTCTCGCCGAGCAGCCGAATGCGGGCGGCATCAGGCGAAAGCCCTTCCCGCGCAGCGAGATCATCGATCTGCTTCTGCACCAGCGGTGTCAGCACAAACCCCGGGCAGATGGCATTGCAGGTCACGCCGGTGCCGGCCGTCTCCAGCGCCGTTACCTTGGTCAGTCCCACCAGCCCATGCTTGGCGGCCACATAGGCGGATTTACCAGCCGATCCAACCAGCCCGTGCACCGAAGCAATATTGATGATCCTCCCCCAATTGCGCGCCCGCATGCCGGGCAGCACATGCCGCGTAGTGTGAAAGCCGGAACTCAGGTTAATGGCGATGATGTCGTCCCACTTCTGTGCGTCGAAGCTTTCGACCGGCGATACATGCTGGATGCCGGCGTTGTTCACAAGAATGTCCACGCCGCCGAAGCGTTCATTGGCCATGGCGATCATCGCGCCGATTTCATCGGGCTTGCGCATGTCGGCCGGGTGGTGCGCCGCCTCGCGGCCCGTGGCGCGGATAGCATTGAGCGCGGCATCCACGTCACCAAACCCGTTGAGCACGATATTGGCGCCGGCCTCTGCCAGCGCCTGGGCAATGCCCAGTCCAATGCCGCTCGTGGAACCGGTCACGAGCGCGGTCTTTCCGTTCAGGGTAGTCATGGCAATGCGAATTCGGTAGAGACAGGAAACGGTCAGACCAGTCCGGTCGTGTAGTAGACCAGGATGACGAAAAACACTGCCAGCGTCTTGATCATGGTGACGGCGAAGATGTCGCGGTAGGACTCGCGGTGCGTGAGGCCGGTCACGGCCAGCAGCGTGATTACCGCGCCGTTGTGCGGCAACGTATCCATGCCGCCGCTGGCCATCGACACCACGCGGTGCAGCACCTCCAGCGGAATGCCCGCTGCCTGCGCGCCCTGGATGAAGGTGTCGCCCATGGCCGCCAACGCAATGCTCATGCCGCCCGACGCCGAACCGGTGATGCCGGCCAACGCACTCACCGACACCGCCGCGTTGACCAGCGGATTCGGAATCGCGCGCAGCGCGTCGCCCACCACCAGGAAGCCCGGCAGCGCCGCGATCACGCCGCCGAAGCCGTATTCCGATGCGGTGTTCATGGCCGCCAGCAGCGCGCCGCCCACGGCCATCTTGCTGCCTTCGGCAAAGCGCTGGCGCACGGTGCCGAACGCGGTCACCACCACCAGCAGGATGCCCAGCAGCAACGCGCCTTCCACGGCCCAGATCGCGACCACGGAGGCGGTCGTGATGCTCACTGGCTTGGCCAGCCCCGGCAGCTCCAGCGAACTGGTCGCGCCGTACCACTGCGGGATCATGCGCGTCAGCACGAAATTGGCCACGCCCACCAGCACCAGCGGCGCCAGCGCCAGCAGCGGGTTGGGCAACTGTGCCGTTTCCACCGGTTCCGGCTCGTTCAGCAGCGACGTGCCATAGCCCTCGCCCTTGGCCATCGCGGCGCGGCGGCGCCATTCGAGGTAGCTCAGGCCCACCACGATGATGAACAGCGCACCGGCCACGCCCAGCACCGGCGCCGCCCACGCGGTGGTCTTGAAGAAAGTGGTCGGGATGATGTTCTGGATCTGCGGCGTACCGGGTAGCGAATCCATCGTGAACGAGAACGCGCCCAGCGCGATCGCGCCCGGCATCAGCCGCTTCGGGATATTGCTCTGCCGGTACAGCTCGGCCGCGAACGGATAGACCGCGAACACGACCACGAACAGCGACACGCCGCCATAGGTCAGCAGCGCGCAGACCGCGACGATCACCGCATTCGCGCGCGAGCTGCCGATGTAGCGGATGGCGGCCGCGACGATCGAGCGCGAGTAGCCGGACAGCTCGATTACCTTGCCGAACACGGCGCCGAGCAGGAACACGGGGAAGTACAGCTTCACGAAGCCGACCATCTTCTCCATGAAGATGCCGGTAAAGGCCGGCGCCACCGCCGACGGCTCGGTCAGCAGCACGGCGCCTAGCGCCGCCAGCGGGGCAAACAGGATGACGCTGTAGCCGCGGTAGGCGGCAAGCATCAGGAAGGCTAAAGCAGCAACGACGATCACAAAGGACATGAAGTCTCCGCGAGTTTGTTCTTGGTCTGGGGAAATATAGGCCCCGGCACCCGAAGGCGCCCAGTCACTTACATCTGTGGCAGGCAACGCGGCACGGGTCCGCGCATCCGGGACGGGGTGACATCGCAGGGAACATGCCAGGACAAAAAGTGGATCAACATCATCTTTTAGATCATTTGCGTGACAATTAGATATTCACCCGTCTTGATTTCGAGATAGCTCAAAAATAACTGACGAGAAAAGACTCCACTGTGAGACTATTTCGTCTCCAAATCGAGAAGAACAAATGGAAACACTCAGCGAAGCCGGAGACAACGTCCTGGGCAACTACGATTCCGTGGCGCGCCGCGCGATGGAATCGCTGTTCCGCACGTTCGAGAATTTCAGCGAAGGTACGATCGTGGTCGATGTGCAGGGCCGCGTGGTGTGGATCAACAAGCGTTATGCGGCGCGTTTCGGCTTTGCCGATCCGCGGGACGCGATCGGGCTCGACTGCGAGCGGGTCATTCCCAACAGCCTGCTGCGCGAGGTGGTGGCCACCGGCAAGCCGATCCTGCTCGACATCATGGAGGCCGCGCGCGAGCCGATGATCGTGATGCGCCTGCCGATCAAGGACGACGACGGCAATACCGTGGGCGCCGTGGGCTTTGCCCTGTTCGACGAACTCAAGGCCCTGACGCCGCTGCTGTCGCACTACACCCGCGCCCGCGACGAACTGGCCGCCACGCGACGCACGCTGGAGCAGACGCGCCGCGCCAAGTACACCTTCGCGAGCTTCGTCGGCAATTCGCCCGCCACGCTGGAGCTCAAGCGCCTGGCACGCCGCGCGGCGCAGGTCGATGCGCCGGTTTTGCTGCTTGGAGAAACCGGTACGGGCAAGGAACTGCTGGCCCACGCCATTCATGCCGGGTCGCTGCGCGCCGACCGGCCGCTGGTCACCGTCAACGTCGCGGCGATTCCGGACGCGCTGCTGGAAGTTGAATTCTTCGGCGCCGCGCCCGGCGCCTATACCGGCGCGGAGCGCAAGGGACGTGTCGGCAAGTTCGAGCTGGCCGATGGCGGCACGCTGTTCCTCGACGAGATCGGCGACATGCCGCTCTCGCTGCAGGGCAAGCTGCTGCGCGCGCTGCAGGACAAGGAGATCGAGCCGATCGGCTCGAACCGCATCATCCGCTCGGACGTGCGCATCATTGCCGCGACGTCGGCCGACCTGCCCGCGCTGGTGGAGGCGGGCAAGTTCCGGGCGGATCTCTACTACCGCCTCAATGTCGTGCCGATCTGCCTGCCGCCGCTGCGCCTGCGCCAGGCGGACCTGCTGCCGCTGGCCTACGCGATCCTGGAAGAAATCTGCCGGCGCACCGAACGCGATGCGCCGGTGCTGTCCGACTCCGCGCTCGCGCTGATGGGCGAGCACGACTGGCCGGGCAATGTCCGCGAACTGCGCAACACGCTGGAACGGCTGGTGATGATGCACGACGGCGGCGAGGTCGATGCATCGATGCTGGCGCCGCTGCTTGGCCGGCGCGCGGTCACGGCACCGGCTCAAGCGCCCGCCACGCAGCCGGTGGTGACGGATACGCCAGCGCCGTTGCTGCCGCCGGCGCCGCAGGGCTACGCCGATGCCATGGCGCAGTACGAGGCCGCATTCCTGACACAGGCGCTGGCTGCCAGCCGCGGCAACGCGCCGCGCGCGGCCGCGGCCATCGGCATCAGCCGCGCGGCGTTCTACAAGAAGCTGGTGGCGCACCGCGCGGCCGGCCGCATGGCGCCGGCCGGGGCGGCGGAGGACTGAGCGAAGTCAGTGAACCGGGTGGCTGGCGGCGATGGTGTGACTGATCATCGCGGCCGTGGCGGCAGAAAGCGTCCAGCCCAGATGTCCGTGTCCCGTGTTGTAGAACACGCGCGTGGCGCGACCGCGCGCGACCCGAGGCATCATGTCGGGCATCATCGGCCGCAGGCCCGCCCATGGCACCGCCCGCGAAGTCTCGATATCGAAATTGCGCCGCACCCATGACACCAGCGGTGCGATGCGGTCCGCCCGGATATCGCGGTTGTCGCCGTTGAATTCGGCGGTGCCGGCGACGCGGAAACGGTCCACGCCCAGCCGGCTGGTCACGATCTTGGCGCTCTCGTCGAGCAGGCTCACATACGGCGCGTTCTTCACGCTGCGCGCGTCATCGAGATGCACGGTGATCGAATAGCCCTTGACCGGATAGACGTTGAGGCGGTCACCCAGCATCGCGGCGATATGGCGGCTGCCCACGCCGGCGCAGACCACTACGGCGGTTCCCTTGATTTCGTGTTCGCCGCCATCCTGCCCCGAAGCGATGGCGGCTTCCGATGCGCCCACGCGCATCGTGACGCCGTCCGGGCGCAGGTCCACGGCCTTCACGTCGACGCCGTGCAGGAACGTCACGCCAAGCCGCTCGCATGCGCGCGCCAGGCCGCGCGTGAACTTGTGGATGTCGCCGGTGGAATCGGACGGCGTGTAGTAGCCGCCGTAGTAATGGCCCTGCAGGGTCGGCTCGATCGAACGGATCTCTTCCGGCGTGACGGCGTAGCGCTCCAGGCCGCCTTCCACCAGCATCTGGTTGGTACGGCCCGCGGCCTCGAAGCTGGGGCGGTCGTGATAGAAGTGCAGGATGCCGCGGCGCTCCAGATTGAAATCGATCTGCTCGCGCTCCGCCATGTCGAACAGGTGCTGGCGCGCGGCGATGGCCAGGCGCGTGGTCTCGATGGTATTCGCGCGGTAGTTGCGGAGGTTGCCGACGAATTCACCGAGCCACGAGTACTTGTGCCACGACGGACGCGGATTGAGCAGCAGCGGCGCGTCGCGCCGCATCATCCATTTGAAGCCCTTGAGCAGCGTGCCGGCATTGTTCCAGACCTCCGCGTTGCAGGCGGAAAGCTGGCCGCCATTGGCGAATGACGTTTCCATCGCCGGATAGTGGTGACGGTCCAGCACGGTGACGCGATAGCCCTGTTTCGCGAGGGTATAGGCGGTCGTGACGCCGGTAATGCCGGCGCCGATGACGAGCATGTGAGACATGACAGATTGTCCTGAAGCAAGGATGAATTTGACCGTTGCCGGTCCCCTGCCCCATCTGTCCGTGGTACCTGAGAGCTTCGGCATGGCCAACGACCATGCCGTCCCCTTCGGTGGGCGCGAAGCGCCTCTCTCCAGATCTGTACTTGCGACGCCACAGTCCTCGGTGCCTGAGAGTTTCCGGGGCGGTTGCTCCGTCGGCGCCGGACCCGCCAAGCGGCGAGCCGGTCTCTCCTGCGATGTCGCACGACGCCGGAGGTTGATCCGGCGCCGCTTGTTTTTTGACAGGCGAGGGCCTGTCGAGCGGGATGATAGCTTGAAGATGCGGGGGTTGGTGAGTGGGGTTATCCCCCACGGCAGAGGGAGATTGGATTTTTGGGATGATTGGCTTGTCGTGCTTGGCGGCCCTCCAGGAACGACAAGATCAAATCACCCCTTGCGCCAGCATTGCATCCGCAACCTTCACAAAGCCCGCGATATTCGCGCCTTCGACGTAGTTCACATAGCCTCCGTCCTTCTGGCCATGGTGAATGCAGTTCTGGTGGATATCCTTCATGATCGCGTGCAGCTTCTCGTCGACCTCCGCGTGGTGCCACGACAGCCGCATGGCGTTCTGCGACATCTCCAGTCCCGACGTGGCCACGCCACCGGCGTTGCTGGCCTTGCCCGGCGCGTAGAGGATCTTCGCGTCAACGAAGCGGTCCACGGCTTCCAGCGTGGAAGGCATGTTGGCGCCTTCGGCCACGCAGATGACGCCATTGCCGAGCAGGGCCTCGGCGTCGTTGCCATCGAGTTCGTTCTGCGTCGCGCACGGCAGCGCCACGTCGGCGGGCACGTGCCACGGCGTGCGGCCTGCCTCGAACGTCAGGCCATGGCGCGCGGCAAAGTCAGAGAGACGGCCGCGCTCTTCGTTCTTGAACGCCATGACTTCGGCAAGCTGTCCAGCGGTCATGCCCTGCGGGTAATGCAGCACGCCGCCGGAGTCCGACAGCGTCAGCACCTTGGCACCCAGTTCGATAGCCTTTTCAGCGCCGTACTGCGCAACGTTGCCCGAGCCGGAAATCAGCACGCGCAGGCCGTCGAAGCCCATGCCGCGGCGGTGAAGCATTTCCTGCGCGAAGTACACCGTGCCGTAGCCGGTGGCTTCCGGACGCATCAGGCTGCCGCCGTACGCCAGGCCCTTGCCCGTGAACACGCAGGCGGACTGGTTCGACAGCTTCTTCATCATGCCGGCCATGAAGCCGACTTCGCGCGCACCCACGCCGATGTCGCCGGCAGGGATGTCAGTGTCCGGACCCAGGTGGCGGAACAGCTCGGTGACCAGGGCCTGGCAGAAGCGCATCACCTCGGCGTCCGACTTGCCCTTCGGGTCGAAGTCGGAACCGCCCTTGCCGCCGCCCATCGGCAGCGTGGTCAGCGCGTTCTTGAAGGTCTGCTCGAAGCCCAGGAACTTCAGCACCGACAGGTTCACCGTCGGGTGAAAGCGCATGCCGCCCTTGAACGGGCCGATGGCCGAGCTGTGCTGCACGCGGAACGCGCGGTTGACCTGCACGCGGTTCTGGTCGTCGGTCCACGCCACGCGGAACTGGATCACGCGCTCGGGTTCGACCAGGCGCTCGAGCAGCGCCTGGTCGGCATAGCGCGGGTGACGCTCGACAAACGGCCAAAGCGTCATCATGACTTCTTTCACGGCCTGCAGGAATTCGGGCTGGCCGGGGTCGCGCCGGGCTACGCCGGCCAGGAATGCGTCGAGGGAGGGAGAATTCACGGGATGTCTCTGCTGTGCTGGAAAGATCGGCCGCGCCGGATGCGTGCCCGGCTTGCGTGCCGTAAGAATTGCGCGATTCGTGGAACTACCCCGGCCAACGCAATTGTTAATACATTGACGAAATGCGATGAATGTATTAACGGGGCAACACTTTACCACCGTGAAGCGATTTCCCGACAGTCAAAACTGCTTGACCGTTACGCATGCGACCCGAAAATCCCCCCCAAACGGGACTGCGATTAAACGGCATGGCAAGGCGCCGCCACGTCTGTGCGCCCTGCAGTTCCCCGCCAAGCACGATCACGCGGTTGTTGGCCCAGCTCAGTCCATCGTGATCTTGCCCTGCTCGATCACCGTCTTCCAGCGCTTGAGTTCCTGGTTCTCGAACTGCGCGAACTGCTCCGGCGTATTGGCCACCACCTCGAAGCCGCTTTCGGCCAGCTTCTCGCGCATCTTCGGCTCGTTGAGCGCGCCGACCAGCGCGCCATGCAGGCGGCTCTTCACCTCGGGCGACAGCCCGCGCGGTGCGGCAATACCCTGCCACGAATAGACCTCGACGTCCTTCACGCCGCCTTCGGCCATGGTCGGCACATTGGGCAGCACCGCGGCACGCTTGTCCGACGTCACCGCCAGCGCGCGCAACTTGCCGGTGCGGATATGCTGCAGCACGGCGTTGATGTTCTGGAACGACACGTCGACCTGTCCGGCCAGCAGGTCCGAGATTGCCGGCGCGCCGCCCTTGTACGGAACGTGCAGACCCTCGGTGCCGCTCTTCTGCCAGAACAGCGCGGCGGTCAGGTGGTCGGACGAACCCGCGCCCGAGGTCGCGAAGGCGACCTTGCCCGGGTTCTTCTTCATGTAGCTGACCAGTTCCTGCAAATTCTTCGCCGGGAAATTCGGCGTGGCGACCAGCACGTTGGGCGCCCGCACCGCCACGGTAAGCAGGTCGAAATCCCTGGCCGGATCGTAGCCCAGGTTCTTCTGCAGGAACGGATTCACCGCGAACACGCCGATCGACGCCACCAGCATGGTGTAGCCGTCCGCCTGCGCGCGCTTGACGAACGTGGCACCGATCGCGCCCGTGGCGCCGGGACGGTTATCGATGACGAAAGGCTGGCCCAGCTTCTCGTTGAGCGGCGGAGCAAGCATGCGCGCGATGGTGTCGGTCGAGCCGCCGGCCGGGAATGGCACCACCACCGATACCGGCTTTTGCGGCCAGGCCGGACTGGCCGCCATGGCCGCACCGCTTGCCACGGTCACGGCTGCCAGGGCCGCTGCAGCCATGCCCGCGCCCGCACAGCGGCGCAGCAGCGTGGAAAGATGGATCATTGTTGTCTCCTTTGGAATTGGTTTGGTGCTGCAGTATTGGATCGCGACGGCGGCGTTCTCAGCGGACCATGCAGGGCGCCTTGTTGTTGAACTTCCAGCCCGGGATCAGGAACTGCATGGCGATGGCGTCGTCGCGCGCCCCCAGTCCCTTTTCCTGGTAGAGCGCATGGGCACGAGCCAGCGCGTCCATGTCGAGCTCCACGCCAAGCCCCGGCGTCTTGGGCACCTGCACCATGCCGCCTTCGATCCTGAGCGGGTCGCGCGTCAGGTTCTCGCCGTCCTGCCAGATCCAGTGCGTGTCGATCGCGGTGATGCGGCCTGGCGCGGCAGCGGCCACGTGGGTGAACATCGCCAGCGAGATATCGAAGTGGTTGTTCGAATGCGACCCCCAGGTCAGACCCCACTCGGCACACATCTGCGCCACGCGAACCGAGCCCTGCATGGTCCAGAAGTGCGGGTCGGCCAGCGGGATGTCCACCGACTGCAGCCGCACCGCGTGGCCCATCTGGCGCCAGTCGGTGGCGATCATGTTGGTGGCGGTTGGCAGCCCCGTCGCGGCGCGGAACTCGGCCATGATCTCGCGCCCGGAGTAGCCGTCTTCGGCGCCGCACGGGTCTTCCGCGTAGGCCAGGATGCCGTGCTTGTCGCGGCACAGGCGGATGGCGTCCTTCAGCAGCCAGCCGCCGTTCGGATCGAGCGTCACGCGCGCCTTCGGGAAGCGCTCGTGCAGGGCGATGATCGCTTCCATCTCCTCGTCGCCGCGGAGCACGCCGCCCTTGAGCTTGAAGTCGTTGAAGCCATAGCGTTCGTAGGCGGCCTCGGCCAGGCGCACCACGCCCTTGGCGTCCATCGCGACTTCGTTGCGCACGCGGAACCATGCGTTGCCGGCGTCGGGCTCGGTGCGGTAGTCGAGCGAGGTCTTCTTGCGGTCGCCTACGTAGAACAGGTAGCCCAGCATCTCAACGGCATCGCGTTGCTGGCCTTCGCCCAGCAGCGCGGCCACCGGCACCTGCAGATGCTTGCCCAGCAGGTCGAGCAGTGCGGCTTCGAGTGCGGTCACGGCGTGGATCGTGATGCGCAGGTCGAACGTCTGCAAGCCGCGGCCGCCCGCGTCGCGGCTGGCGAACGTGGAGCGGACCTGGTTGAGGATCGCCTGATACTGGCCGATGCCCTGCCCCACCACCAGCGGGCGAGCGTCCTCGAGCGTCTGGCGGATGCCCTCGCCGCCCGGCACCTCGCCGACCCCGGTGTTGCCGGCGCTGTCCTTGAGGATCACGATGTTGCGGGTGAAGTACGGGCCATGCGCGCCCGACAGGTTCATCAACATGCTGTCGTGGCCGGCAACCGGCACTACGGTTAGTTCAGTCACCACCGGCGTTGCGGCCTGGTTGCCGTGGATGGCGGCTTGCGATGCGTTCATGCGGGCTGTCTCCGGAATCTGATTGGCTTTCGGTGGCGCAGCGGCGTCGGCTGCGGCATCCCTGTATCGGCAGATCCCGGACTACGGATCCTTTCGGCCGCAGTCCGTTATCAGTCGTCGTATAACTTATGACCGAGTATAATGACCACATTCCGGCCCGGTCAAGGCCGCAATTTCCCTACGCCTGCCCACGCCCATGTCCGACGCCCAGATCTCGACTCCCGCCCCCCAGCGCCGCCGCGGCCGTACGCTGGCCGAGGAAGTGGTGAGCGGCCTCACCGAGCGCATCCGCGAGGGGCAGCTCAAGCCCGGCGACAAGCTGCCGACCGAATCCGAGGTCATGACGAGCTTCGGCGTGAGCCGCACCGTGGTACGTGAAGCGTTGTCGCGCCTGCAGGCCAGCGGGCTCGTGGAAACGCGCCATGGCATCGGCACCTTCGTGCTGGCACGTCCGGCCGAGACGGCCTCTCCGTTTCGCATCGACCTGGCGACCATGGGCACCGCCATGGACGTGCTGGCCATGCTCGAATTCCGCGTCAGCCTGGAGGCCGAGGCTGCCGGCCTGGCCGCCACGCGCCGCAGCGACGAGCAGCTTGCCGCCATGCGACTCGCGCTCGACGCCATGACGCGCGGCGCCACCGAGGGCAGCGATGCCGTCAGCGCGGATTTCGACTTCCACCTGTCCATTGCCCGCGCCACCGGCAACCGCTATTTCACGGACATCATGGGCCACCTGGGCACCATGCTGATCCCGCGCAGCCGCCTGCAGGTGAACAGCCAGGAACGCGCCCAGTACCTGGAGCGTGTGCATATCGAGCACGAAAATATCTACGACGCCATCGAGCGCCACGATCCGGAAGCTGCCAAGGCCGCCATGCGCATGCACCTGACCAACAGCCGCGAGCGGCTGCGCAAGGCTTCCGCCGCCGCCTGAGCCGGCGGCTGGCCGCACGGGTTGCGGCCAGCCATCTCATGTCATATGATGTCTTACGAGATGACACCTCGCGGCGTCACACCGGGACCGGATCGGCCTGTGTGACCGCGGCCTCCGCCCCCTCTTCCCTTTGCAGGAAATCCAGACATGACCATCACCGGCGAAATGCTGATCGGCGCGAGCGCCGTGCGCGGCACCGACGAACCCTTCCACGCCATCAACCCGGCTACCGGCGAGACCCTGGAACCGGTCTTCCACGGCTCCCGCAGCGCCGATGTGGCGCGTGCCTGCGAGCTGGCCGAAGCGGCGTTCGATACCTTTCGCGCCACCTCGCCCGAGCAACGCGCGAGCTTTCTCGAAGCGATTGCTACCCAGATCGAAGCCCTTGGCGACGCGCTGATCGAACGCGCCCATGCCGAGAGCGCGTTGCCGATCGCGCGCCTGCAAGGCGAGCGCGGCCGCACCACAGGCCAGCTGCGCCTGTTCGCCACGGTGCTGCGCGCCGGCCGCTGGCAGGACGCCACGCTCGACAGCGCGCTGCCCGAGCGCACGCCGCCGCGGCCCGACCTGCGCATGCAGAAGATCGCCATCGGGCCGGTGGCCGTGTTCGGGGCCAGCAACTTCCCGCTGGCCTTCTCCGTGGCCGGCGGCGACACCGCATCGGCCCTGGCGGCTGGCTGCCCGGTGATAGCCAAGGCGCATCCCGCGCATCCGGGCACCTCCGAACTGGTCGGCCGCGCGATCCGGCAGGCCGTGGCCGATGCCGGCCTGCCGGAAGGCGTGTTCTCGCTGCTGACCGGCGCCGGCCACACCGTGGGTACCGAACTGGTGGCCCACCCGGCCATCCAGGCCGTGGGCTTCACCGGCTCGCGCGCCGGCGGCCTGGCGCTGATGCAGGTTGCCAGCAACCGCGCCCAGCCGATCCCGGTCTACGCGGAAATGAGCAGCATCAACCCGGTCTTCCTGCTGCCCGCGGCACTGGCGGCACGTGGTGAAGCCATCGCGCGCGACCTGGCCGATTCGCTGGTGCTCGGCGTGGGCCAGTTCTGCACCAACCCCGGCCTGCTGCTGGCGCTGGAAAGCCCGGCGCTCGATACGTTCCGCGCCACGGCCGGCACCGCCGTGACGGCCAAGCCGGCCGGCACCATGCTGACGCCGGGCATCCAGCGCGCGTTCGAACAAGGCATCGGCAAGCTGTCGGCCATCGATGGCCTCGCGCGTACCGCCAGCGGCCAGGCCAGCACGGGGCCGAACCAGGCCCGCGCGGCGGTGTTCGAGACCACGGCGCAGCGCTTTGTCGCCGATCCGCGCATGCATGCCGAGGTGTTCGGCCCGTCCACCGTACTGGTGGCCTGCCGCGATATCGGCGAAATGCTTGCCGTCACGCGCGAGCTGGAAGGCCAGCTGACCGCCACCGTCCAGGCCGACCGCGGCGACTACGCGCTGGCCGCGCAACTGCTGCCGGTGCTGGAGCGCAAGGTCGGCCGCGTACTGTTCAACGGCTATCCGACCGGCGTGGAAGTGTCGTATGCCATGGTCCACGGCGGCCCCTTCCCGGCCACGTCGGACACGCGCACGACTTCGGTCGGCACCACGGCAATCGATCGCTTCCTGCGGCCGGTGTGCTACCAGAACGTGCCGGCGGAACTGCTTCCCGCCGCGCTGCAGGACGGCAATCCGCTAGCTCTGTGGCGCCTGAAGGACGGCCAGCCCGTGCGGGACTGACGGTCTTCAGAACCGGTGGCGGAAGCCGACGCTCACGGACCGGGCATCGTCCCCGCTGCCCGGATCGATCGCGATGCTGTTGTTGGTGACGCTGCCGCCGGGACTGTTGTGCACAAGCACCGCACGCAGGTAAGCCGTGGTGCGCTTGCTCAGGTCATGGTCCCAGCCCAGCGTCACCGCCAGCGGCCATTGTCCGCCGCCAAGGATCTGTTGCTTGACTGCCGCAGCCTTGAACGTGTCTTGCTGCGTCACCGTCCAGCTCAGCGTCACGCCATAGTGCCGTGCCGAACGCGTATCGGGCCGGTTGCTGCTGGCCGCGTTGAACAGCAAGCCGACCTCGACCGGCGCGAACCTGTAGGAGCCGCCGACGAAATGGTTCGACGTCAGCGACGGATCGACCGGCACGTTGGCGCCCGTGTACATGCCCTGGTAGCTGTAGAACGCATAGGCGTTCCCTGCCTCGTAAGTCGCGTTCATGCCGAAGTTCAGGCCCGAGCGCGATGCGCCGGGCACCTCGCCCGGCGCCACGGCGGCCGTGAAGGAAAAGCCGCCCCAGTTCGGCGAGAAGTACTGCACCCCGTTGTCGAAGCGCGCGCCATAGGCAACCTGCCCGGTGCCCTGCGATGCCGTGGCGCTGAGCAGGTTGAACGGCGACACCGCGCCATTGAGCAGGAACGGGTCAAGCCGCAGCAGGGCATAGAACGACGGCGTGTACTGGCGGCCGAGCCGGAACTCGCCCCAGCCATCCGACAGGCCCATGTAGGCCTGCCGCCCGAACAGCCGGTTGTTGCCGAAGAACTCGGTACCGGTGTCGATATTGAAGCCCGATTCGACCAGGAAGTTCGCCTTCAGCCCGCCACCCAGGTCTTCGATCCCGCGGATGCCCCAGCGCGACGCAGCCTGCTGGCCTTCACGCATGCGCACCACGCTTTCCGATCCCTTCGCGTATTCGATCGAGGCATCCACCACGCCGAACAGCTGCATCGTGCCCGCCGCCGCAGTGCCGGCGGCCAGCGCCGCGCCCGCCATCCCCATCCCGATTGCCACCCACTGTCTGGCCTTCACGCTCGATCTCTCCCGTTCTCGTTGCTGGTTTGTCTTGCGGTGCGCTCACTGCGCCTCCAGTCCGGCCACTTTCACCACCTCGCCCCATGCGGCCAGGTCGGCGCTGAGCAGCGTGGCCAGTTCCGCCGCGCTCGTCGGCGTGGCCGGCTTCAGGTTCATCGCGGTAAAGCGTGCACGGTCTTGCGGCGACTGCAGGATGCGGTTGACCTCGGCGTTGAGCCGCGTCACGATCGGCGCCG
Source organism: Cupriavidus sp. 22TCCZM04-2 (assembly GCF_057798895.1). Lineage (NCBI taxonomy): Bacteria > Pseudomonadati > Pseudomonadota > Betaproteobacteria > Burkholderiales > Burkholderiaceae > Cupriavidus > Cupriavidus sp. 22TCCZM04-2. The sequence goes on along the minus strand of NZ_JBYOJS010000015.1, from coordinate 99,103 downwards.
GCAGGCCCCTGGGCCCGAACAGCGCCACCCAGCTCGCCTGCTGGAACGGCACGCCCTGCTCCGTCATGGTCGGTACGTCAGGCGTAGGCAACAGCCGCTCCGGGCCCGAGACCGCGATGCCACGGATACGGCCGGACTTCAGGAGCGGGATGGAGGAGATCGAATCCGTGATGCCGATGGTCACGTGGCCGGCGGCCAGGTCGTTGCTGCATTGGGTGGCGGTCTTGTACGGGATATGGCGCAGCCGGACGCCGGTTTTGGCCTTCAGGTACTCCATCGCCAGATGGCCGCCCGAGCCCACGCCCCATGAGCAGTACGCGAGTTCGGTCTTGCTGGCCTTCACGTAGGCCAGGAACTCCTGCAGGTTGCGCGCCGGCACGCTGGCGCTGACCGCCAGCAGGTTGCCGCCGGGCGCGCTGGGACGCGCGATCGGCGTGAAGTCCTTGAGCGGGTCATACGGCAGTGCCAGGGTGGTCCACGGATTCACCGTCAGCGTTGCCGAGTACGTGAACAGCAACGTGTAGCCGTCGGGCGCGGCACGCGCCACGGTCTCGCTGGCGATGATGCCGTTGGCGCCGGGGCGGTTGTCGATCACCACGGGTTGCCTGAGCGCGGTGCTCAGGCGCTCGGCAATCAGCCGCGCGGTCTGGTCCGTCACGGTGCCCGCGCCCGATGGCAGGACCATGCGGATCGGGCGGTTGGGATACGGGGCCTCGGCGTGCGCGGCGGCGGCGCTGGCCAGGGCCAGCGGCACGGCGAGCGCCGCGCCGGCCCAGCGGGTACCGGTGTGATGGCTGAACATGATGGGGTCTCCACTGCGGCGCATTGGCCGCCCAAGCCGGTGCATTGCCGGCGTGTCGTCAGAGGGCGCGCAGCGCCCAGGCAAAGCGACTCAGGCGGCAAGCGCCTGGGTCGCGTGATCGAGGGCCGAAAGCCGTTCGTAGTGCCAGTCGGCATCGCCGAACAGGTTGGCCAGCGCGGCCAGCCGCTTGTAGCAATGACCGATTTCCATCTCGTCGGTCATGCCAACCGCGCCGTGCAACTGCACCGCGTCTTCGCCGAGTGCGCGTCCGGCAACCGAGACGAAGGCCTTGGCCAGCGAGACCGCGCGCATCCGCGCGGGCGGACTGTCCTCCAGTGCCGCAGCGGCGGCTTCGGTGATGCAGCGCGCCTGCTCGACACTGACGTACAAGTCCACCAGCCGGTGGCGGATCACCTGGTTGGCGGTCAATGGCCGCCCGAACTGTTCGCGCGTGGCCAGGTAATCGCGTGTCAGCGCGAACGCACGCGCCATGGTGCCCACGGCTTCGGCGCAGGCCATGGTGGTGGCGCGATCGATCGCCGCGTCCACCGCCGGCCACGCGCCGCCCACGGCGCCGATGCGCGCGCTGTCGTCAACGCTCACGCGACTGAGCGTGACATGAGCGGTCTGTCGGCCGTCATAGGTCGGCAGTGGCTCGATGGCGACGCCACGCGAGCCGGCCGGCACGGCGAACAGCGTCAGGCCGTCGCGCTCGCGGCGCTGGCCGCTGGTGCGCGCCAGTACCAGCAGGATGTCCGCGCTGCCGCCGGCAAGGACCAGCGTTTTGCGGCCATCCAGCGTCCAGCCCGCCGGGCGGTCGCCAGCGCCGTGCGGCCGCGCGGATGTGTCGACGTCGAACGCGTCATAGCGTCCCTGCGGCTCCCACGCGGCCAGCGCCAGCATGGTGCGTCCGTCCGCCATCGCCGCGGCGGTGGCGGCATGGGCGGGGTCGAAGCACCCGGCCAGCAGCGGCCCGCACAACGCGGCATTGGCCAGCCACGGCTCGGCGGGTTGCGCGCTGCCAAGCGCCTCCGCCAGCGCCGCCTGGTCCGCGGCATCGCCAAATCCGCCGCAGGTTTCGGGCAGGCCCAGCGCGAGCCAGCCGAAGCCGGCAAACGCCTGCCAGTGCCGGCGCGAGAATCCACCGGGCTCGGCCAGCGCCGCGCGCCGCTGTTCAAAGCCGTAGTCACGTTCGACGTAGCGCTGCACACTTTCCTGCAGCATGCGGCGGTCGTCGGGGTCGTGATCGTGGTCGTGGGAATCGCTCATGGTCCTTTCCTTTCGCAAACTGAGGGTGGCCGGGGGGCTATAGCCCGAGCACCTGCCTGGCCAGCAATTCGTGCTGGATCTCGCTGGAGCCGCCGGCAATGGTGTAGCCGCGCGTCACGAAACGCCTGGCCGAAGCGGCTGCCGCATACGCGGATTGCCCTGGGCGTGGCGCCGCCGGTTCGAAATGCGCGGCACGGTCGTAGGGCAGCGTGTCCGGGCCCAGCGCGTCGACCGCCAGGTTCTCGATGTCCTGGATCAGGCGGCTGCCGAGCAGCTTGAGCATGCCGGTCTCGGGCCCGAGCCGTTCACCCGCGCGAGCGCGCCGGCGAAAGCGCAGCACGGTCGCGGCCAGCGCTTCGAGCCGCACGTCCAGTTCGCGGAACCGGCGCGCAAACCACGGCCGCTCCGTCAATGGCTGCCCACCCTCTTCGAGCTCCGCGGCGATGGCACGTACCTTGGCCAGGCGGCGCCGGTTCTCGGCCACGCGGGCGAGGTTCAGGCGCTCATGTTCGAGCAGCGACTTGGCAATCGACCAGCCCGCGTTCTCGTCGCCGACGCGGTTGTCGGCCGGCACTTCGACATCGTCGAAGAACACCTGGTTGAAGAGGTGCCAGCCGTGGATGCCCACCAGCGGGCGCACGCTGATGCCGGGGCTGCGCATGTCGATCAGCAGGAAGCTGATGCCCTGCTGTGCGCGCGCCGCGCTGTCGGTACGCACCAGGCAGAAGATCCAGTCCGCGTACTGCGCATAGGACGTCCAGATCTTGCTGCCGTTGACGACATAGACCTCGGTGCCGTCCGCGCGCGTCTTGCGCACCGCATGCGTCTTCAGCGAGGCGAGGTCGGAGCCGGCGTTGGGCTCCGAATACCCCTGGCACCACCAGTGCTCCAGGCTGAGGATGCGCGGCAGGAAATACTGCTGCTGCGCTGGCGTGCCATAGCGGATCAGTATCGGCCCGATCATCTCGATGGAGATACCGCCGGTCTCGGGCGCGTGGGCGAGCACCAGTTCCTCCTGGAACACGGCGCGCCGCTCGGCGCTCCAGCCCAGTCCGTGCCAGTCGCGCGGCCAGTGCGGTGCAAGCCAGCCGCGTTCTGCCAGCCGGCGCTGCCAGTCGATCATCTCGTCCTTGCCGACTTCCAGGCCCAGGCGCACCTTCTCGCGCACGGCGTGCGGCAATGCCTGGACGACAAAGGCGCGCACTTCACGACGGAACTCGTGCAGCGCGGCTTCGCTGTCATGGATGGTGGAATCGCTCATGCGGGATCTCGCTTCAGTCATGGGTATCGCGGCACGCGCCGAGCCACTGCGGCAGCGCCATGCGCGTGCTGGCGGCGCGCATGCCGCGCTTGATCGCAGCCACGCCGTCCGCCGGGAATGCGGCAATGGTCGCTGCCATGCCGCACGCGCGGTCCAGTACCTGCGCGTCGGCGGTGACTTCCGTTGCGATGCCGAGCCGCAACAACTCCGCAGCGGGCACCCTGTCGCCCAGCAGGCACAACCGCGCCGCCACCGCTTCGGCGTGCCGCAGCGCGAGCCATGCCGCATTGCGCGGCGCGGCCATGCCAAGGCGGATCTCGCCGATCTGCAGGAAGGCGCCGGCGCCGCAGACCATCAGGTCGGCGGCCAGTGCCAGCGCCGCGCCGCCGTTGATCGCATGGCGCTCAAGCGCCACGATCCATGCCTTGCGGCTTTGCAGCAGCGACAGGTGGACGCGCTCCCAGACCTGCGCGAACTTCGCCATCCCGTCCGGCTCGGCCTGCAGCGCCGGCAGGTCGAGGCCCGAGCAGAATGCGCCATCGGCACCGCGCAGCACGACCGCACGGGTGGACGCGTCGGCATTGACACTGTCGATCGCCGCAGCCAATGCGCACGCCAGCGCGCCATCCACGGCATTGCGGCGCGCGGGCCGATTCAGCACGATCTCGGTCCAGCCGGCATGGCGCTCCAGCAGCACCGGCGCCGGGGTTTCGGTTGCGCTCATGCGAGCTCTCCTTGCGCGCTGCCGATGCCGATGGCGCCGGCGCGCACCAGCGCGTCGACCTCGACGGCATCGTAGCCAAGCTCGGTCAGCACTTCGGCGGTGTGCTGGCCCAGCTTCGGCACAACGCGAATGTCGTCCTCCGGCAGGCTCGCCATCGTGAACGGCAACCCCGGCAGTTCGAGCCAGCCACCCTCGCCGTTGCCAACCCTGCGCAGGATGCCGCTGGCACGCACGTCGGCGCTGGCGCCGACCTGGTGGTAATCGCGCACCACGCCGACGACCACCTGGTGGCGTTCGAGCAAGGCGCGCGCGGCGTCGCCGCTCAGGTGGCGCAGCGCATCGTGCAGCACCGCCAGCAGCGCCGCGCGGTTCTGCACGCGCAACGCATTGCTGGCGAAGCGCGGATCGTGCACGAGCGCGGGACTGCCGATCGCTTCGCACAGCCGTGCCCAGTGCTCGTCCAGATACGCGGACAGCACCACATGGCCGTCGGCTACCGCGATGACATCGGCCGCAGGCGCAGCCTTGGGCTGGCTGTTGCCGCTACGTACTGGCAGCGCGCCGGAACACTGGTACTCCGCCCAGAGCTGCGCCTGCAGTTGCACGCCAACCTGCAGCAGCGATGTCTCGATGGTTTCGCCCATGCCGGTGCGCAGGCGGCGGAACAGCGCGGCGAGAATGGCGTTGCCGGCGGCCAGCGCCGTGGCTGCGTCGATCAGCGCAAAGCCGGCTTTCAACGGCTGTCCGCCCGCTTCGCCGGTCACGGACATCATGCCGCTTTCGGCTTGCGCGGCAATGTCGAGCCCGGGCCGCGAGCGCGACGGCCCGCGCGTGCCGAAGCCGCTGATGGACGCATGGATCAGTTCCGGCCTGGCGGCGCGCAGCGTGGCGGCATCCAGCCCCAGCGCTTCCATCACGCCGTGGCGCGTGTTGTGCAGCACCACGTCGCTGGCCAGCGCGAGCCGCCGCGCCGTTTCCACGCCGCCGCGGCTGCGCAGGTCCAGCGCGATGCCGCGCTTGCCGCGGTTGTACGCCATGAACATCGGGCTCTGCGCGCTGGTGCCGTCGAAGCGCCGCGCACTGTCGCCGCGCAGCGCTTCCACCTTGACCACGTCCGCCCCGAGGTCGGCCAGCATCATGGCGGCGCCTGGCGCCGCGATGAACTGCCCGAACTCCGCTACCCGAATTCCTGCCAGCGGCAGGTCTTGACGGCTTGCCATGCGATTCACTCCATGCCGGCGCGGCCGGCGTTGCGATGATGCGAAAGGATCATGCGGCATGCACACGGATCCGGGCAGCTGTCAGGTTCGCGCTGGCGCAAACCTGCGGTTAGCACCCCACGGCGCTCCAGCCCTTGCTGCTGGCATAGCGCAGCGGGCGCCGGCTGGGAACTGCCGTGCAACGCCGGCTGCCAACCAGCGGTTCACACCGCGACGCGGTGAACGGCTGCCATCCCCCGCCAGCGCTGGGCTGGCGAGCGGCGGCCAGGTGCGGAGCGGAGTTTCCCCAATCGCCATGCGCCGTCGCCTCGACTGAAATTACCGCTGGAGGAAACCGCCACAGCAAGGCACGAGGGGTGCCGCAAACCCAGTTTTCGCTAAGGAGTCACGCATGCAGGATCTCGAGGAAAAGGCCGTCGCACTGGTGACCGGCACCGGCATCGAAGCCGTCGACGATGGTGTCTGGCTGCTGCACGGCCAGGGGCAGAGCTTTGTTGCGGATGTCGGTGGTGGCCTGCTGGTGGTCGACAGCGGCCCGGGCGGCCGCGTCACCGCCGGCATGATTGACGCGCTGCGCACGCAGACCAGCCTGCCGCTGCTGGCGATCTGCTACAGCCACGGCCATATGGGCTACAACGCCGGCGTGCGGCAGTGGCTGGACCACGCCGCGGCGCGCGGCGAAACAGCACCGCGCTTGCTGGCCCACGTGAACGTGCTGGCACGCCAGGCACGCTACCGGGAAACCAGCCGCATGCAGGAGCGCATGGCGGAGATCCAGTTCCGCCGGCCCGCCGGCGCCCTGGCGGGCAAACTGGGCCACACCGCGCCAACCGAGACCTTTGCGGACGGCCTGACCCTGGGCCACGGCGATGCCCGCGCGGAGATCCTGTGGGCACCGTCCGAGACCGACGATGCCGTCGCGGTATGGCTGCCGGGACGCCGGCTGCTGTACGGCGGCCCGGCTGTCATCGATTCCATTCCCAACATCGGCACGCCGTTCCGCACGCTGCGCGACACCGTGCGCTGGGCCGAGACGCTGGAACGCATGGCCGCGCTGCAGCCGCGCACCGTCGTGCGCGAATTCGGACCGACGCTGCGCGGTGTGGACGAATGCGAGCGCGTGCTGACCCACACGGCGCGCGCGCTGCGCTGGCTGCGCGCCGAGGTAGTCCGGCTGATGAACGACGGCTGCAACGAGCGCCAGATGCTCGCCGCGCTCAAGCCGCCGCCGGAACTGTTCGACACGCCGTGGATGCGGCCCACGTATGGCGACCCGAGCTATATCGCACGCGACATCTATCGCTCGGAGAACGGCTGGTGGGACCGCAATGCGACCACGCTGCACCCGGCTGCGCCACAGGAATGCGCAGCGGAGATTGCCGCGGCCGTGGCCGACCACGGCGCGCTGATCCGCCATGCGCAGTCACTCGCGGCACGCGGCGCCACCCAGCTCGCACTGCACGTGATCGACGTGCTGGCGCTGGCCCCGGGCGATGCGCCCACGCTGGCCGAAGCGCGCCGGCTCAAGGCCGCATGGCTGCGCCAGCGTGCCGGCCAGGTCAGGAGCTATGTCTCGCGCAGCCTGTACGGCACCGCCGCGGACATGCTGGAGACCGGCGCGACCGATACCTTTGGCCTTCACTGAGCCACGCCGCGCAGCCCGCGCCCAGGGGCGCGGCTATCCTATTCCAGCACCACGCCGCTGCTCTTGATGACGGCGCTCCACTTGCTCACCTCCGCATCGATGAAGCGCGCAAACGTGGCACTGTCGCCCGGCTCGGCTTGCAAGCCGAGCGCGGCCAGCTTGTTGCGCACGTCGCTGTCGGCCAGCACGGCGCTGGCATCGCGGTTGAGCTGCTGAACGATGGCGGCGGGCGTGCGCGCCGGCGCCATCAGGCCGAACCAGCCAGAACCGACCACACCCGCAAAGCCCTGTTCGGCAAAGGTGGGCGCATCCGGATAGACCGGCGTGCGCTGTTCCGATGCCACCGCCAGCACCCGCAACTGGCCCGCCTTGATAAACGGGAGCGCAGATGTGATTGCGGTCAGCGTGGCATCCACGCGGCCGGCCAGCAGTTCGGTGTAAGCGGTCGTGTCGCCGCGGTAGTGAACGCTCAGCGCCTTGAATTTCGCCTGGGCCGCGAACAGCTCGGCCGTCAGGTGCGGCCCCGAGCCCGCGCCGGGCGACGCAAAGGTAGCGCCGCCGGGTTTTGCGCGCGCCATCCGCACGAAGTCCGCGACCGAGCGCAGCGGCGAATCCGCCTTGACGATCAGGAAGATGGGGCCGATCACACGCGGGCCCACCGCGGTGAAATCCTTGTGGATGTCGTATGGCTGCGGCAGGCCGGCCGCCGTGTTGATGGCGAACGGCGCCGCCGCCCACAGCAGCGTGTAGCCGTCTGGCGCGGCGCGCGCCAGCGTCTCGTTGGCCACGCGGGTGCCGGCGCCCGGCTTGTTCTCGACCACGAACTGCTGGCCGTACTTGCGGCTCAACGCTTCGGCCAGCAGCCGGGCCGAGGTATCGTTGGACCCGCCGGGGCCGTATGGGGAGATCAGCCGCACCGTGCGCGCCGGGTATCCCTGCGCCAGCGCAGCCCACGGCGCCAGTGCCGGCGCAGCGCCCAGAAGCAACAGGTCCCGTGCGCGTGCCAGCATGGCCCGGCGCGATATCCGCGATTTCGTGTCAGTGTTCATCTTCCCCCTCCGCTCATCAGGAAATGCGGCGTACGGCCGGGATGCGGTACTGGCCTTCGATGAAGGCCGGTGCCGGGTGATAGAGACGCAGGATCAGGTAGAACGGACCCGCAGGCGCCGGCAGCCAGTTGTCGGCATGCCCCGGGCGCTTGTGCGAGATGGGAATGACCAGGCTGCCGTCGGGCTCGATGCGCAGGCCGGGTGTGCGATCGCCCACCGCGTAGCGGCCGATCTCGTTGGCGCTGAAGAAGCGGTCCTCGCCGTACAGCGAGACCGACCAGAAGGCCTGCGCGGGCGGCAGCATGCCGGGAGCAAAGCGCAACGCGTATGTGTGTTCCCCGTGCAATCGCTCACCGTCCGCGTCGAAGTCGGCCATCGCGTAGATCGCCTCGTCGGCCCGCAGCGCGCCGAGGCCTTTCATGGCGGTGCAGGCGCGCTGCAGCCAGTCATCGCCATAGACGCCGAGCTTCAGGCTGTAGCCCCAGCTCTTGCGCCCCTGGCTGCGCGTATGCGCCTCGATCAGCTGCATGGCCTGGCGGTACGCGTTTTCCAGGCCCGCACGGACCTCAGCGCGTAGCGCGGCGAGGTCCACCTCGTCCTCTGCTCTCAGGCCTGCCTTGCGCAGCAGCGTCAGCACGCCCTGCTCCCGTTCGGCAGGCGGGATCTCGCGCAGCGCGTTGAACAGGTTCTGGAAGAAATCGAGCGCCTCATTGCCGGTCTCGCTCCAGGCGCGCACGCATTGGGGCAACGCCTTGCCCGGCGCGTCGAGCGCAAAGCCGCACTCAAAGGCATGGGCGGCAGCGAGGTCGCCGGGGCCCTGCACCAGCACGCGGCCCAGCAGCCAGACCAGCGAAGTCGGACAGGCCACGACATGGCTGCCTGTTGCCGTCTGGCCGGGCCCGACCAGCGTGACGGTGGCGCCTTCGGCCGGCACATTGCGCGGGCCCAGGTTCTCGAAATTGTTGGTCCAGGCGTCCAGCAGTTCCACCACGTAGTACCGGTCGCGTTCCGGCAGCGGCGGCACGCGCAGCGTGACCGGGCCGTCGGCCAGGTTGATCCAGCCGCAGAAATAAAGCAGGTCATTGGCAGGCGTGACGACGTCGCGGTCTTCATGCGTCCACTGGCGCGCGCTGGCGGACAGCGTGTTGACCGGCGCGCGGCCGTAGCCGGTTGCTGCGCTGACGGCGGTCTGCACGCGGCAGGTGCGCAAGGTCTCGATCAGCGGATAGCCGTAGATCACGACCGGCAAGGCCGCCGCGGCGACCAGCGCCTCCTGGCTGGAGCCATAGACGGGGGTGGAGAAGAACTGTGGCGCGGGATGGTTCATGCGGGACTCGGTTAATGTGAATCGGGGACGGGTGCGTGCTGGCGCGGGCAGCGTTTCATTCCTGCGCGGCACCGCTCGACTTGACCAGCGCCGCCCAGGCCGTCACATCGCTGCGCATCTGCGCGGCAAAGGCGCTGCGTGGCTGCGGTGCGTAGCGCATGCCCAGTGCATCGGCCTGCGCCCTGATGGCGGGATTGGCCATGGCGGCTACCGTAGCGCGCTCCAGCTTGTCGACGATGCCGGACGGCGTGCGTGCCGGGGCGAACAAGGCGAACCAGCTATCGACGCCGAACGCGACGCCGGCTTCGGTAAAGGTCGGCACCTCCGGCAACGCGGGCGAGCGCTCGGAGCCGGTGACGGCCAGCGCCCTCACCTTCCCGCCGCGGATCAGCGGCAGCGTGCCGGCAAGGTCGGACATGGCCACGGGCAGCGTGCCGCCGATCACATCGGTCAGCATCGGGTTGACGCCCTTGTACGGGATGTGGCGCAGGTGGATGCCGCTCAGTACGTTGAGGCTCTCGCCAGCCAGGTGGCCGCCCGAGCCCGTGCCCCACGAGCCATAGGTCAGGTCCGCGCCCGGGCGCTTCGCCGCCGCGATCAGCGCGGGCAGATCGCGGCCGGTGAAGCCGGGGCCGGCGATCAGCACATTGCCGCCGTAGAACAACCGGCTGACCGGCACGAAATCGCGCAACGGGTCATACGGCAGCTTCGGGAAGATGGCCGGCGCAATCGCATGCGTGGCGGAGATACCGAGTACCAGCGTGTAGCCATCCGGCGCGGAACGCGCGACCTGCGCCGAGCCGATGGTGCCGGTGGCACCCGCCACGTTCTCCACCACCACGGTCTGCCCGAGTTCCTTCGACAGTCCCGCCGCCAGCAGCCGGCCCACCACGTCGGTCCCGCCTCCCGGGGGAAACGGCACGACCAGCCGGATCGGCTTGTCGGGATAGGGGCCCGCATGCGCGCCGGGTGCTCCCCCGCAGATTGCGGTCACGGCGAGCGCGCCCAGTCCGCGCAGCACCATGCGCCGTGCCGGCAAGTGCGTCTGCAAATGCATGCTTGTCTCCTTTGATGTCTTGAGGTACTGCCGCGGAGCAGGCGCCCGTCTGTGCGGGCATCCTTGCCACCGTATCGTGTTGCAATGCGCTCCCTGTGTGTCTATGGAGCGGGGGGACCGGACTGGCGAAGCGTCACGACAGCGTCGGCGGCTACGAGGCCCTGCGCCGTGACAATGAACGGATTGATCTCGATCGTATCGAGCCGGTCGCCCAGTTGCGCAGCAAGCCGCGACACACTGGCCAGTACCTGTGCAGCGGTATCCAGGACGATTTGCGGATGGCCCCGGTGTCCTTCGCATAGCGCAGCGGCCTTGCTCTGGCGCAGCATGTCGCGCGCTTGCGCAGGCGACAGCGGGGCCAGGCCGCAGGCGGTCTGGCGAAAGATCTCGACGGCCGTGCCGCCGATGCCCGCCAGCGCGACCAGCCCGAACACCGGATCGCGCCGCACACCCACCATCACCTCGCCCCAGCCGCGCACCATGCGCGCCACCAGCACGCCTTCGAACGGGACCGGCGCGCCGCTGTTCGTGCGCACGCCGGCGACGGCCTGCACCATGCGGCCGAAGGCGTCGCGCACGGCCTGCGCATCGGCGAGATTCAGTGCCACGCCGCCCACATCGCTCTTGTGCAGGATGTCGCGCGAACACAGCTTCACCACCACGGGGTAGCCCAGGCGTGCGGCAATGCGCACGGCTTCTTCAGCATCGCGCGCCAGGTCATGCGGGGCCACCGGTACCCCGGCACCAGCAAGCAGCTGCATGGCCTCGTACTCGGACAGCGCCGTAGCCGTGGGCGGGACATCGCGCAGCAGACCGGCGTGCGATGCGGGTTGCGGAGGCTGATCGGCCGCGCCGCGTTCCCGTTCCATGGCCGCTGCACGCGCCAGCGTGGCCACCGCCTCCACCGCATGGCCTGGCTCGCGGAAGACCAGGCAGCCGCGGGCTTCCAGCCACGCGCGCTTGTCGTCGTCGACGATGCCCGCCATCAGCAGTGGCGCCGCCTCAGGGTCTTCGGCGAGCGCGCCGATGGTCTGCTGCAGCTCCGGCCACAGCCGCGGGGCATTGGCGCCACCGGCCAGGAATGCGGTCACGCAACCATAGGCCCCGCTGCGTGCCACGCTGGCCATGGCGTCCATGAAGACACGCGGTTGCGCCACCACCTGCCCCGTTACGTCGATCGGGTTGGCCGTGCTCGCGAACGGGATGGCGGTACACAGGGCCGCTGCCGCCGCGTCCGGCATCGGGGGCAGCGGCAGGCCCAGCTGTTCGGCGCGGTCGGCCATCATGATGCCCACGCCGCCCGACACGGTGACGATCGCCAGCGGCGTGGCGGCAGCGGCCTCGCACCCGTCCGGGCGCTGCCACGATGACGGCCGCCGGCCGCGCGACAGCACATAGCCAAGCCGGAAGAACTCTTCCAGCGTATGCGCGCGGTGCACGCCGTAGGCGTCGAACACCGCCTGGTACACCGCGTCTTCGCCGGTCAGGCTGGCCGTGTGCGATTGCGCGGAGCGCGCGCCGGCCGCGGTGGTGCCGACCTTGGTGATCACGACGGGCTTGCCGGCCGCACGCGCGGCGGCAAGTGCCTGGCGCAGGCGCGTGCCGTCGCGGCAGCCTTCGATGTAGGCCAGGATCACGCGCGTATTCGGATCATCGGCCAGCCAGGCGATCACATCGGCCACCTGCAGCCCGGCCTCGTTGCCGGTCGTGACCCAGTGGCTCAGGCCCAGGCCCGCTTCGCGCGCGAGCGCATACGCATAGGCGCCGAACGCGCCGCTCTGGCTCACCAGGCCGACTTCGCCGACCGGCGGCGTGCCGCTCAGCGCGATCGGCGAAAACGTGGCGAACATGCGCTCGCGCAGGTTCATTGCGCCCAGGCAGTTGGGACCGAGCAGCGTGACGCCGGCCTCGCGCGCGCGGCTTGCGAGCCGGGCCTGCCTCTGCACGCCGGATTCGCCTGCCTCGGCGAAGCCCGAGGTGAAGACCACCGCGGCGCGCGCGCCGTTGCCGGCAAGCTGCGCCATGACATCCTCGCTGGCAACCGCCGGCACCGCGACGATGGCCAGGTCCACCGCCTCGCCGATATCGGACAGCGAGCCATACGCCCGCAGGCCCTGCACTTCGGCCGCGGACGGGTTGACCGGAAAGATGCGTCCCGCATAGCCGAGTTCGCGCAGCAGCCGGATCGGCATGCCACCCACCTTGTCCGGCTGGGTGGACGCACCGACCACCGCGATCGAACGCGGGTACAGCAGGGAATTCAGGTCAACCATACGGAAGTCTCCAGGTCTTGTGGCCAGGGGGCGGCTGCTATGGGTGCAGGCCGCTGGCGGCCTCGATGGATCGGACCATCTCCCTCAGCAGGGGCGCCACTTTCTTTTCCATCATCCCGCGCTTCACCTGCGAGCCGGGTACGGCACAGTTGAACAGCAGCGGACGGTTCAGGTAGCGGATGCGCGAGTAGACGCCCACGCCGTGCACGCCGATCCCCGCATCCCCTTCATTGATCGCGAAACCGCGCTTCGGGTAGTGGGCGACGTTGTGGCACAGCGTGTCGTAGAAGGCCGCGTATTCGTCGGGCCGCTCCTCGCTCGCGGCCATCATCAGCGTTTCGAACTCCGCCTTTGACAAGGTGCACAGGTAGGCGCGGCCCATTGCCGTACTGAGCACCGAGCGCACGGCGCCGGTGCCGGGGCGGGCCGGCGTGCCTTCGTTGTGGGTGCAGGACTGCAGGTAGGTCACGTCGAGCCGGTGCGCCACGCCCATCGACACGGCGCCCTCGATGCGGTCGGCCAGTTCCTGCATCAGCGGTCGGGCCACGTGGCGCACGGGTAGCCCGGTCAGGTAGGGGTAGCCGAGCGCCAGCACCTGCGCGCTGACGAAGTACTTGTCGAGCTTGGGATCCCAATCAAGATAGCCAAGCTCGAACAGCGTGCGGCAAATGCGCGACACCGTGGCGCGCGGCAGTTGCAGGCGCTGCGCGAGTTCGCCATTGCCAAGCGGGCGCGGCTCGTCGATGAAGCAGCGCAGCAAGGCAAAACCCTTGGCCAGCAAGCCCCCGAAGGACGGATCCTCGCGGCGGCGCTCGGCAATGAATTGTTCGACGGGCAGGTTCATGGCGTTTCCTCTTTAACCAGTCTGGACAGCGCGCCGCCCAGTGTCAAAAAGTGGAATCTATTTCCACATATTGGAAATATAGGCCATGACCTTGCCCCATTTACGGGTACGCCATAAGGTACAGCCGACACCGATTCGAAACCGGATTGCCCGCATGCGACTCAGCCAGATCCAGGATTTCATCGCGGTGGCGGAAGGCGGCAGCATCCGCGCCGCCGCGCGGTCGCGCGACGTGTCGGCGCCGGCGCTGACCAAGAGCATTCGCCAGCTGGAAGAGGAACTGCACGTGCCGTTGCTCACCCGGACGACGCGCGGGGTCGTGCTGTCGCACTATGGCGAGGCCTTCCTGCGCCGAGCGCGGCTGATAGCCGCCGAGGCGCGTCGGGCCACGGAAGAGATGACGCAGATGCTCGGAGCGCGGACCGGCACGGTGCGCATCGGCGTCACCGGCGGTCCTGCGCACCTGCTGCTGCCCGCCGCATTGAACCGTTTCCGCCGCCAGCATCCGGAAGTCCAGGTGAACATCGACAGCGGCCGCTATGCGGTGCATTTGCAGGATCTGCGCGCGGGCCTGATCGACGTGGCGGTGAGCCCCATTCCCGACGAAGGCATCGAGCATGACTTCATCTGCGAGCCGCTCTACAACAACGACTCCGTCGTGGTCGCGCACCGGGACCACCCGTTGCGCCATGCGCGCACGTTGCGTGAACTGGTCGGTTCCGAGTGGATACTGACCACCTGCCGCATGCACGGCCCCGGGGCGGCCATCATGGACGCCTTCCGCGCGCAGGACCTGCCGTTGCCGCACGTGGCCGTGCGCTGCGACACCTTCGGCATCATCCAGGCCCTGCTGCAGGACCGCAGGCTGCTGTGCATGGTGGCGCGCCAGCTCATGCAGGGCCGGCTGGCCGGCACGAATGGGCTGGCTGTCCTGCCGATCGAAGACCCGCTACCGAGCCACACCGTCTGCCTGGCCTACCGTGCCGATTCCCCGATGCCGCCGGTGGTGGCGAGCTTCGCCGCGCAACTGCGGCGCGAGGCGCACTACCTGATCAACATGCCGGACAGCCCGCTGCGGCGCCCCGGCGCGCAGCCGCCATTGCCGTCGCCGTTGCAGGACAGTGCAGCGACGCAGGCCTGCGCTACCGCGCGCCAGGCGCGCGCAATCGATCCGCTCATGACATAGGCGCGCCGGCATCGGCATGCGCAAACAGCTGCTGGACCGTGCCGCGAAGGTCCGCGAGATCCGCCTCGAGGCCGGCATGGTCGTGATGCAGACGCTCGGGCATAACGATGGTCGTCGTCACCCATGAAATGGCAATTGCGCGTAAGCAAACGATCGCTACGCGCGCTGGCGCGCCGCGAGCAGACGATCTCGGCGCTGAATATCGAGACGGAGCAGGACGCGAGGCCTCCCCTCACGCCGCCGCCGGCCTCAGACAGGACAATCTGATATCGTATGGCGCCCCACGCCTTGCGACACAGAAGCAAACCTGACAAGAGAGCCAAGCAATGCCCAGGCCCAACCCAGCGCTCCGACGCAGCCAGAAGGCGCCCATGACACCGATGCGCCGGCGCCTTGTCGTCACCGCCGCCATCGTGCTGGTCGCCGCACTGAGCTGGGGCGTGGCGGTCGTCGTTGAACCCGCCATCCAGCGCACCGTCGTGATCACGACCGGTGCGGACAAGGGCATCTACCGCGGATTCGCGGATCGCTATGCCCCACTGCTCAAACGTGATGGCATCACGCTGGATATCCGCAGTTCGGCCGGGTCGGTCGAAAATTTTTCCAGGCTGACCGATCCCAACAGCGAATACGACGTCGGCTTTATCCAGTCGGGCACCACTACCCCGCAGGAAACCGACCACTTGCAGACCATCGCCGCCGTATCCTACGAGCCGATCTGGGTGTTCTATCGTGGCAAGGCCACGATCGACCGGCTCGCACAGCTCAGTGGCAAGCGGATCTCGATCGGCGTGCCCGGCAGCGGCCTGCTGAATGTCTCGCGCGTATTGCTTAACCATAGTGATGTGAACACGAGCAACAGCACGCTGCTGGAAATGGACGCCGGCCAGGCCTATCAAAGCCTGCGCAATGGCGAACTCGACGCCGCCTTCTTCATCGGCAGGCCGGATGCCGAGATGCAGCAGAAGCTGCTGAATAGCGACCTGAAGCTGATGAACTTCGCCCAGGCCGACGCCCTGGTGCAGAGATTCCCCGCTCTCTCCAAGCTCACGTTCCCGCGCGCATCGACCAGCATCGCCAAGGATCTTCCGCAGGCGGACGTCACGCTGCTGGCCGCCACGGCCCTGCTGGTCTCGAAGGACACGCTGCACCCCGCCCTGGTCTACCTGCTGCTGGAGGCCGCTCGGTCCGTGCATGGCGGCGAGGACTACTTCACGCGGCTGGGTACGTTTCCCAACCTGAATACGAGCGAGTTTCCGATTTCGGACGAAAGCACGCGCTACTTCAAGTCCGGACGCCCCTTCCTGCAGCGCTACCTGCCTTTCTGGCTTGCCAGCTTCATCGAACGGCGCCTGCTGATCCTGCTGCCCTTCATGGCTTTGCTGCTCGGCTTGCTGCAAGCATTGCCGCGCATGATCGAGGCGCGGTACAAGAACCGGCTCGTAGTCTGGTACCACGAGATCAAGGCGCTGGAAGATGAAATCTGGAGAAACGAAAAGCCGACCGCGGAACAGGTCGCGCAATGGCGCGAAGAGATCGAGAACATCGATGCGCACGCCAGCCAGATACAGCTGCCGCAGCGCTACTTCCAGGATGTCTATGCACTCAAGCAGGCGATCGGCGTCGTTAGGGACCGGATTTCCCACGCCGTCGCGAGGGCAAGGAAACCCGTCGAGGACCGAGCCACGAACCGATCGTGAAAGGCATCCTTGAAGGTATACGCCGACGTCTCGCCCGTCCCAGTCAGGTATTCGCCCTCGACGTAGTAGTCGGAACTTGCCGATGGTGACGCTTCCCTCGAACCCGGCAATTGGACCGTGGGCGCCACCGGTAACGAAGCCAAGGATCGGCGTTACATTGAACCGGATTGTGTCGCCGCTGGCGAACGACCATCCCACCAAGGCCGACTACTTATCGTATGGCGCGCCCGGGCCGGTCTCCTCGGTGATGCTGACGCTGCCCGTGAAGCCATGTGGGAGGACGTCCGAGGGGGCGGCGTATCGCCCGGCCGGCGCCCCGGGTCAGGTCACCGGCGCCGGATTAAACAACGCCAGCGAGTTATACAACTTGTGGTGCTCCGCCCACGTCTTTTTGCGGCCGCTGGCCACGTCGATCATCAGGCGGAACAGCTCCCAGCCCACATCCTCGATGGTGGCTTCGCCGGTGGCGATGCGGCCCGCATTCACGTCCATCAGGTCGTGCCAGCGCCGCGCCAGGTCGCTGCGCGTGGCGACTTTGATGACAGGCACTTCGGCCAGGCCATAAGGCGTGCCGCGGCCGGTCGTGAACACGTGCAGGTTCATGCCGGCGGCCAGCTGCAGCGTGCCGCAGATGAAATCGCTCGCGGGGGTGGCCGCGTAGATCAGCCCCTTCTGCTTCAGCTTCTCGCCGGGCGACAGCACGCCGGTGATCGGTGCGCTGCCCGACTTGATGATCGAGCCCATCGCCTTTTCCACGATGTTCGACAGGCCACCCTTCTTGTTGCCCGGCGTGGTGTTGGCGCTGCGGTCCACGCGGCCGCGTTCGAGGTAGCTGTCATACCAGGCCATCTCGCGGATCATCGCCTCGGCCACTTCCGGCGTGGCGGCGCGAGCGGTGAGCTGGTCGATGCCGTCGCGCACTTCGGTGACCTCGGAGAACATCACGCTGGCGCCGGCACGCACCAGCAGGTCCGTGGCAAACCCCACCGCCGGATTGGCCGTCACGCCGGAGAACGCATCGCTGCCGCCGCACTGCACGCCGACCACCAGCTCGGACACCGGACACGTTTCGCGCCGGCGCGCATTCAGGCGCTCCAGGTGCGTCTCGGCCATCGTCATGATCGACGCGATCATCGAGGCAAAGCCGACGTGCTGCTCGTCCTGCAGGCACACCACGCCGACCTGCACTTCGCCCGCGCCGGTCTGGATCGGGATGGTGCCCGCCGGCATCAGGCGGTCCGGCTGGAGCTTCTCGCAGCCGAGGCTGACCATCATCGCGGTGCCGCCGAAATTCGGATTGAGCGCGATATTGCGCAGCGTGCGGATCGGGATGACGGCATCGGGCGCGTCGATGGCCACGCCGCAGCCGTAGGTGTGCTCCAGCCCGATCACGTCATCGACATTGGGATAGCGCGGCAGCAGCTCTTCGCGGATACGCCGCACAGCATGCTCGACCACGCCCGACACACACTGCACGGTCGTGGTGATGGCCAGGATATTGCGCGTGCCGACCGAACCATCGGGGTTGCGGAAGCCCTCGAAGGTATAGCCTTCCAGCGGCGGCAGCGGCGCCGGGAGGCGCGTGCCGACCGGCAGGTCCGTGAGGCCGGGCGCCACAGGCATTTCGATGACGCGCTCGTTGACCCAGCTGCCGCGCGGCAGGTCCTTCAGTGCGTAGCCGATCACCACGTTGTAGCGCATTACCGCATCGCCCTGCTTCAGGTCCGACAGCGCGACCTTGTGCCCTTGGGGCACGGCCTCTTGCAGGACCAGCCCGCACGGGAACTCGGCGCCGGCCGGCAGGCCGCCGTCGTTGGCGACGATGGCCACATTGTCTGCCGGATGGATGCGTATATAGAGCGGCGCCTGGACCGGCTGGGCGGCCGGGGCGCGCGAATCATGTTCGGACATGCTGTGTTTCCTGCGGTTATTGCGGATGCCTGAGTTCCACGCGGCGAATGTCCTTGACGATCACCAGGTAGCTCAGCACCGTGACCAGTGCATGGACCCCGACGAACACCAGCGCGCCGTTGAACGAGCCGGTGACGCTCAGGATATAGCCGATCGCGATCGGCGTGACGATGCCGGCGATATTGCCGAACGTATTGAAGATGCTGCCCGCCAGGCCGATGACTTCCTTGGGCGCGGTATCCGCCACCACGGCCCAGCCCAGCGCGCCGATGCCCTTGCCGAAGAAGGCCAGCGCCATGAAGCCGACCACCAGCCACTCGGCATCGACATAGTTGCAGGCAATCATGCTGACCGACAGCAGCATGCCGGCCACGATGGGCACCTTGCGGGCAATGGTCAGCGAATGGCCGCGGCGCAGCAGTGCGTCCGAAATCATGCCGCCCAGCACGCCGCCGAGGAAACCGCAGATCGCCGGCAGCGACGCCACGAAGCCCGCCTTGAGGATGGACATGCCGCGCGCCTGCACCAGGTACACGGGGAACCAGGTCAGGAAGAAGTACGTGAGCACGTTGATGCAGTACTGGCCCAGGTACACCCCCGCCAGCATGCGGTTGCCCAGCAACTGGCGCGCATAGAACCAGCCCGCCGGCACTGCGGCCTTGCCGGTGGCGCGCCCTGCCCCTTCATTCATGTGGATCAGGCCGCCGCCCTGCTCGATATGCTCGAGTTCCGCGCGATTGACCGCCGGATGATCGGCCGGGCTGCGCATGACCTTGAGCCACAGCACGGCCAGCGCCATGCCGAACACGCCCATCCACATATAGACATGGTGCCAGCCCCAGCTGTGCGTTACCCATGCCATCAGCGGCGTGAACACCACCGCCGCGAAATACTGGGCGGCGTTGAAGATGGCGGACGCCGTGCCGCGCTCGGCAGTGGGGAACCAGCTCGCCACGACCTTGGCATTGGCCGGGAACGCCGGCGACTCGGCCAGGCCCACGGCAAAGCGCAGCATGAACAGCGCCGTCATCACCGCGCCCATCGAGGCGAACACGCCCACCCAGGCCTGCAGCAGCGTGAAGATCGACCACAGGCAGATGCTGACCGCATAGATGCGGCGCGCGCCAAAGCGGTCAAGCAGCCAGCCGCCGGGGATCTGCGCCATGACATAGGCCCAGCTGAAGGCGGAAAAAATATAGCCCATCTGCACGGCACTGAAGCCGAAGGCCTCGCGCATCGCGGGCCCGGTGATCGACAGCGTGGCACGGTCGGCATAGTTGACCGTGGTGACGATGAAGATCATCGCCAGGATCCAGTAGCGGACATTGGTGCGGCGCGCGGCGGCTGCACTGCCGGCAGCGGCCGTCGTGGCAGTGGGGGTATGGCTTGCGTTCATCGGGTCTCCTGTGGCCATATGCCAGCAAACCCGTCAAAGGCCAACTGAGATATGTCGTCATATGACTAGGATTATAAGGAGATGATCCGTCGATCGTAGTGCGCGTTTACCCTGAAACCGCCGGATATCTTGTATTACCGCCTTTCCCTTTCCTTACAAGACATAGGGTTCCCGGGCAATCCTCATGGCCGCGCAGGTAGGTTGCCGCATGTCCATGCACGGGGTTTTCCCCAACATCGTGACGTTTGCTCTTGTCTTCTTCGATCGCTAGTTGTACGATGACGTACATTGATAACGCCACAGCAGGACTGCGGAACACCGCCCTGCCCTATCCATCATCAAATTGCCGGCCTCGGCCCAGGATGAGAGACATGACGACACCGCAAGAACTAAAGCAGATCATTTCCGAAGGCCTGCTGTCCTTCCCAGTCACCGACTTCGACGCGCAAGGCAACTTCCGCCCCGAGACCTACGTGAAGCGCCTGGAATGGCTGGCACCCTACGGTGCCTCGGCGCTGTTCGCCGCGGGCGGCACTGGCGAGTTCTTTTCGCTGACGCCGGACGACTACTCCAATGTGATCCGCACCGCGGTGGAAACCTGCCAGGGCAAGGTACCCATCCTGGCCGGCGCCGGCGGCCCGACCCGCATGGCCATCGCCTATGCGCAGGAAGCGCAGCGCCTGGGCGCCAAGGGTGTGCTGCTGATGCCCCACTACCTGACCGAAGCGAGCGAGGAAGGCATTGCCAACCACATCGAAGAAGTCTGCAAGGCGGTCAACATCGGCGTGATCGTCTACAACCGCGCCAACTCGCGCATCGGCGCCGACCTGCTGGAACGCGTGGTGGACCGCTGCCCCAACCTGATCGGCTTCAAGGACGGCGTCGGCGAGATCGAAGCCATGGTGCGCGTGCGCCGCAAGCTGGGCGACCGGCTGGCTTACCTGGGCGGCCTGCCGACCGCGGAAGTCTATGCCGCGGCCTACAAGGCGCTGGGCGTGCCGGTGTACTCGTCGGCCGCGTTCAACTTCATCCCGCGCACCGCGATGGACTTCTACCGCGCTGTTGCAGCCGATGACCATGCCACCATCGGACGCCTGATCGACGATTTCTTCTTGCCCTACCTGGACATCCGCAATCGCCGCCAGGGCTATGCGGTGAGCATCGTCAAGGCCGGCGCCCGCCTGGTCGGCCACGACGCAGGTCCGGTGCGCGCGCCGCTGACGGACCTGAACGAAGAGGAAATGGCGCAGCTCGACGCGCTGATCCGCAAGCTCGGGCCGCAGTAAGCCTGCCCCCTCCCGGGAAGCCGGGTCACGAACTGATACCCCGCCATGTGCGGGGTATCTTGTTTTATGGGACGCCATCCCACCGGGTTCACGGACAAGGTCGCAACCGCGGCCTTTCGTCGTTTACGGCAACCCGGAATGGAATAAACACGGGCTGCCACGCGTTTAGTCAGACGAATCCGCAACTCCTGGCAATGCCAGGCTTTTTTCACCGATGCGACATTGGGAGCACGTGATGTCGAGTCCATGTCTCGCGGCATTGCTTGCCGTATTGGCCCTCGCCGCTTGCGGCGGAGAGGGGGACGAACCCGGCGCAACATCCGGCGCGGGGCCGGGCATGACCGGCGGTGCATCGTCGGGAAGCGCGCCCGGATTCCAGCCGGCGCCGGGCGCAGGGGGGACTGGTGGCGGTGCAGGCGGCAACGGCAGTGCGGGAGCGGGGTCCGGAATGTAGGGAACTATGCTTGAATCGGGTATCAGCCGAAAAAAACATCACCATTCGGCATTGGAGAATGTCCATGGCTTATCGCTTAGCCAGTTGGGTGGCTGGCGCCGCGGTCGCGCTGTCCGCCTGTGCGTCCCTGCAACCGATCCAGACCGCGCAGAAAATGGTCGGTAGCCCCGAAAGCTCCGTGCGCGAGACATTCGGCGAACCCACGGAGGTCTACAAGCTCGCCGACGGCAGCGTGCGCTGGATCTATTCGCACCAGCCGCTGGGATTCGAGGTCTACGCCGCCGATTTTGATGGCAACGGCAGGCTCGTCAACTTCCGCCAGATGCTGACCGAGAAAGAAATCTACGAAGCCAGGCCAGGCGTTTGGACCAAGCGCGACATTGCGGAACGCTTCGGCATGCCGCGCGAGCCAGTCCAGTACTACCCGCTGATGAAGCGGGAGGCATGGTCGTACCGGCTCTATGCAAGCGGCTACCAGCCTGCGCACTTCAGCGCCTACTTCGACGACCAGGGCGTGCTGGATCGCACGATGATCATTGTGGATTCGTATGGAGGCGACCGGCGGCGCCGGTGAGCTTGCGCACGCGCACGGTGCTGCTGTCCGCCACGGTCGAGTTCTGAGACGGCCCGCCGCTGACGCTCCGACCACCCACTCATCTCGGCCCACCCGCGCCAAAGCGGTACACGACCAGATGGTCCGTGCCGGATTCCGCCGCCCAGGCCTCGCCCGGACGCCCGAGCATCTGGCGCACATTGGCATCCGGCCTCGGACTGGCGAAGGTCTCGAACCGGCCAGTCTGCGGGTCGAAGCGCAGGACGGCGTTCTTGCCCCAGTCGCTGAGCCATACCTTGTCCTGCTCATCCACATACATCGCATAGGCATGGGGGCTGGCGCCAGGCAGCGTCCATTCCCGCCAGCGCCCCGTGCCGGGATCGTAGGCGCCAAGCTTGCCCGCGGTCCATTCGCTGACCCATAGCACGCCCTTCGAGTCCGACCAGATGCGGCGTGGCCCGGACCGTGGCGAAGGCGGCATAACGACGTGCGCGGCACCGGAGGCCGTATCGATGCGGGCAATGTAGTCACCGGCCAGCGAAGCAAAGTAGATATCGCCCCGCGGCGTGACGGCGATGCCGTACGGACCCTGCCCGCGGGGCGCGTCGAACATGCGCATGCGGCCGCTGGCCGGATCGAGCTCGCCATAAACCCCGCTCTGCCCGGTGAACCACAGATGTCCCCGCGCATCGAACACCGCGGTGTTCAGGTTGGCATTGGCCTGTCCCGACGGAAGCGGGTAACGCTTGACGCCATGGTTCCCGGGATCGACCCGGAGAATCGAATTCTGACCGCCATCCGTGACCCATGCAGCGCCATCGGGCCCAATGATCACGCCATGCGGCGCGGACGCTTCGCCGAGGGCAATATGGATGGTCTTGCCCGTTGCCGGGTCCAGCCGCCCAAGCTCGCCCGTGCTCTGGGCCGTGTACCACACCGCGCCATCAGGCGCAGGCGCAACGTCGTGCGGATGCGCGCCGGCCGGCACCGGATAGCTCTGGACGCGTGGCGGCACTGTGCCCTGGGCACACACTGTGGTGACCGACATGGCCAGAATGCCGGCAGCCAGTACGGCACGCGGCAAGCGCAGGGACATCGCCATCTCCTGATCAGTCGAAGAATCTTCGATCCAAGCATAGGCCAGCCGACGGCCAGACGGGGACATGCGTGCCCGTATACTGCGCGATTGATCATCGAGTTCCAGTCCCGCGACTACCCAGTGCGGCACCTGAGCCGAGACCACGCTGCCGCATGAAAACCATCACGCTCTACCTGCTCACCGCCGTGGCCGAAATCCTTGGCTGCTACCTGCCCTACCTGTGGCTGCGCCAGGGCGCGAGCGCCTGGGTATTGCTGCCGGGCGCGCTGTCGCTGGCATTGTTCGCATGGCTGCTGTCCCTGCATCCCGATGCGTCCGGGCGCGTGTATGCGGCCTACGGCGGCGTCTATATCGGCGTGGCCGTGCTCTGGCTATGGCTGGTCGATGGTCTGCGGCCCAGCGCGTGGGACCTGGCCGGCGTCGGTGTTGCTTTTCTCGGCATGGCCATCATCGTGTTCCAGCCGCGCTGAGGCAGCCACGGGACGACGACTGTTCCGTTTTGGAACAGCTGTGCCAGCGCGGAACAGCCGCCCCGCCACACTGGCACAGCCGGCGCCTCGGCATCGGCGCCTGAAACCTCCGGAACCCTGAATCCACGGCGTTTTGGCCATCTGACCTGGCTCCGGCACACCTCTTGCGATATCTGCCTCGCGCGCGGCGCATCGCCGTGCCGACCAACGACTTCACAAGACGGAGCGAGACATGAACATGGCCGAGATCGCCCAGCTGGGCGTCAGCAACCCTTATAAGCAGCAGTACGAAAACTACATCGGCGGGTCGTGGGTTCCACCGGCAGGCGGCGAGTACTTCGAGGCCATCACGCCGATCACCGGCAAGCCGTTCACGCGCGTGCCGCGCTCGAAGCAGGAAGATGTCGATGCCGCGCTCGACGCCGCGCACGCCGCCAGGGCGGCCTGGGGCCGCACCTCGACCACCGAGCGCGCCAATATCCTGAACCGCATCGCCGACCGCATCGAGGCCAACCTGACGCTGCTGGCCGTGGCCGAAACCATCGACAACGGCAAGCCGGTGCGCGAGACCACCGCGGCGGACCTGCCGCTGGCGGTCGACCATTTCCGCTACTTCGCCGGCTGCATTCGCGCGCAGGAAGGCGGCATCTCCGAGATCGACGCCGAGACCACCGCCTACCATTTCCACGAACCGCTCGGCGTGGTCGGGCAGATCATCCCGTGGAACTTCCCGCTGCTGATGGCCACGTGGAAGCTCGCGCCGGCACTGGCCGCGGGCAACTGCGTGGTGCTCAAGCCCGCCGAGCAGACGCCTGCGTCCATCCTCGTGCTGATGGAGGTGATCGGCGACCTGCTGCCCCCGGGCGTACTCAACGTCATCAACGGCTTTGGCCTGGAAGCGGGCAAGCCGCTGGCATCGAGCCCGCGCATCAGCAAGGTCGCGTTCACCGGCGAGACCACCACGGGCCGGCTGATCATGCAATACGCGTCGCAGAACCTGATCCCGGTCACGCTGGAGCTGGGCGGCAAGTCGCCCAACATCTTCTTCGAGGATGTGCTGGCCGCCGACGACGCCTACTTCGACAAGGCGCTCGAAGGCTTTGCCATGTTCGCGCTGAACCAGGGCGAGGTGTGCACGTGCCCTTCGCGCGCGCTGATCCAGGAATCGATCTACGACCGCTTCATGGAACGCGCGCTCAAGCGCGTGGCGGCAATCCGGCAGGGGCATCCGCTCGACAAGGGCACCATGATCGGCGCGCAGGCGTCGGCCGAGCAGCTAGAAAAGATCCTGTCCTACATCGACCTGGGCCGCAAGGAAGGCGCGCAATGCCTGGCGGGCGGCGAACGCAACCAGCTTGATGGCGACCTGGCAGGCGGCTACTACGTGAAGCCCACCGTGTTCAGGGGCCACAACAAGATGCGCATCTTCCAGGAAGAAATCTTCGGGCCGGTGGTATCGGTCACCACCTTCAAGGACGAAGAGGAAGCGCTGGCCATTGCCAACGACACGCTCTATGGTCTCGGCGCGGGCGTCTGGACGCGCGATGGCGCGCGCGCGTTCCGCATGGGCCGCGGCATCCAGGCCGGCCGCGTGTGGACCAACTGCTATCACGCCTATCCCGCGCATGCCGCATTCGGTGGATACAAGCAGTCCGGCATTGGCCGCGAGAACCACCGCATGATGCTCGACCACTACCAGCAGACCAAGAACCTGCTGGTCAGCTACAGCCCGAACGCCCTCGGCTTCTTCTGACGATGGGCAAGGCATCGCGTTTTGGCGGAAAAATTGAATTCCCGGTCCGCCGGACGCGTGCCATGATCGCGTCGGTGCCCGCCTCTGCGGGCACCGCATCCAACCAGGAGTCGATATGCCAGCGATGATGAAAGCTGCGGTGGTGCGCGCCTTTGGCGCCCCACTCACGATCGATGAAGTGCCCGTGCCGCAACCCGGCCCCGGTCAGGTCCAGGTAAAGATCGAGGCCTCCGGTGTCTGCCATACCGACCTCCACGCCGCCGACGGCGACTGGCCGGTCAAACCCACCCTGCCCTTTATCCCCGGCCATGAAGGCGTGGGCTACGTGTCCGCCGTGGGCAGCGGCGTCAGCCGCGTGAGGGAAGGCGACCGCGTCGGCATTCCATGGCTGTACAGCGCCTGTGGCTATTGCGAGCACTGCCTGCAGGGCTGGGAAACCTTGTGCGAGAAACAGCAGAATACCGGCTACTCGGTCAACGGCGGCTATGGCGAGTATGTGGTGGCCGATCCCAACTACGTGGGCCTGCTGCCCGACAAGGTCGGCTTTGTCGAGATCGCGCCGATCCTGTGCGCCGGCGTCACCGTGTACAAGGGCCTGAAGGTCACCGACACGCGTCCGGGCCAGTGGGTGGTGATCTCCGGCATCGGCGGGCTCGGCCATGTGGCCGTGCAGTATGCGCGGGCCATGGGCCTGCGCGTGGCCGCGGTCGACATCGACGACGCCAAGCTCGACCTGGCGCGGCGGCTCGGCGCCGAGGTGGCGGTCAATGCGCGCGACACGGACCCGGCCGCGTGGCTGCAGAAGGAAATCGGCGGCGCGCATGGCGTGCTGGTCACCGCGGTCTCGCCCAAGGCGTTCTCGCAAGCGATCGGCATGGTGCGGCGCGGCGGCACCATCGCGCTCAACGGGCTGCCGCCGGGCGATTTCGACACGCCGATCTTTGACGTCGTGCTCAAGGGCATCACCATCCGCGGTTCGATCGTCGGCACGCGCAGCGACCTGCAGGAATCGCTCGACTTCGCCGCGCACGGCGACGTGAAGGCCACGGTGTCGACCGCAAGACTCGAAGACGTCAACGATGTGCTCGGCCGCCTGCGTGACGGCAAGGTCGAGGGCCGCGTGGTGCTCGATTTCTCGCGCTGAGGGAGCGACCATGCCGCAAGCCCACGCTGATCCCGGCAGTCCCGTGCCACGCGTCGTCGCCACGCCGGCCGCACTGGCGCTGATCGGCGCGCTGCGCGCGCGGCATGGTCCGCTGATGTTCCACCAGTCCGGCGGCTGCTGCGACGGCAGTGCGCCGATGTGCTTCGCCGCCGGCGACCTGATCGTCGGCGATGCCGACGTCCGCCTCGGCGAGATCGGTGGCGTGCCGTTCTACATGACGCGCGCGCAGTTCGAGTACTGGCAGCACACGCGGCTGGTGATCGATGTCGTGGCCGGTGCGGGCGGCATGTTCTCGCTGGAGAGCGGAACCGGCCAGCGTTTCCTGACGCGCTCGGAACTGTTCAGCGACGAAGAGGCCGCGCTGCTGGCCTTGCAGCCCGCGCTGTAGGAGCGCTCCGCGGTACTGCCCCGTAGTCCCGCGCCACGATGCGTCGCGCAGGCGCCGGTAAATCGTATTGCGCGACACCCCCAGCTCGCGCGCTACCAGGCTGATGTTGCCGCGATGGCGCTCCAGCGCCTGGCGGACCAGGCCCGCCTCCCAGTCACGCATGCGACCTTCGGCGGGAGTCCGCGATAACGACGCTGCCCCGGGGGATTGCGCCTTCACGGCGCGCGTCTACCGCGCCTCGTCAAGCAGGTCGTTCAGGATTTCATCGAAGGTCGCCTGGGCGTCTTCCAGCGCCTGCAGCGCGGCGTCGAACGTCTGCAGCGCCATCTTGGACGGCTTGCCGCTGCCTTCCGGGGGATACTGGGACTGCAGGGCGGCAAAGGCGACCTGCACCTGACGGGTCGCATCGACCACACGCTGCATGGCCTGCGCCTCCTCGGCGCGCAATTGTTCGTGCTTCTGTTCACTCATGCCTTGGGCTCCTGCCGGCGCTCTGTGGTGGCGCGGCGTTATGAGCCGTATCGTACAAGAACTGAACGGGCTGGCAGCGGAACGCGCCTCGACTTGCGCAAAAATCGGTTAGGCTCCACCTGGGGGGCCCGGTGCGCCGTGCCCCCGAGCGCCACGGATTCCGGACCCCGATATGTCATCCCTCATGCGCCGCGCGCTGGCCGCCACCCTGGTGACCGCGGGCGGCTTTGCCTGCTACTGGACCTATCTCACGGTCAACCAGGCGCGCCTGCTGTTCGACGCGCGCCGCCGTCCGCCACGCGACCTGCCTGACGGCATCGTCGGCTATTCGCACCTGGTGCCGGGCGGCGTGCTGCGCGGCTACATCTACCATGCACCGGGCGACACGGTGCGGGATCTCCTGTTCTACCTGCCGGGCCGCGGCGAGGATGTGCTCGACACCCTGCAATTCGCCCGCTGGCTGCCGGCCGGCATGGGCTTCGCGACATTCGACTATCGCGGCCTCGGACATTCCGACGGCCAGCCCTCCGAAGCCGCCGCGGTCGCCGATGCCAGCCAGTTCCTGCTGCACCTGCGCCGCGTCTTTCCCGGCACGCGGGCGCACGTCGTGGGCCGCAGCCTGGGCACTGGCGTCGCCATCCAGCTCGCCGACCTGCAGGACTTCGAAAGTCTGCAGCTGATCACGCCCTATGACTCGATGCTGGAACTGGTGCGCCAGCGCTTTCCGCTCGTGCCGCTGCGGCAATTGATGCGCCACCATTTCGATTCCATTTCACATTGCAAGAAAGTGGTCCAGAGCACCAAGGTGCTGCTCGCGGAGGCCGATGACGTGGTGCCGCATGCCTGCTCCGAGCGCCTGGTGGCCGCGTGGCCGGGGCCGGTGATGCTGCAGACCATGCCTGGCACGGATCACTTCACGATTGTCGAGCGCGAGGAAACCTGGCTGACGCTGTGCGAATTTGCGCGCCAGGTGCAGCATGCCACGCTCCCGGATACCCCGCGCGCACCGCCGCCGGACCACGACGAGACCGGAGTGCCGCTTCCGCTTGCCCGGTTCCGCTAGAATGCGCGCATGAAAAAATTCGCAGTCAAGGCAGGTGGCGCCGCGTTGGCGCTGGCTGCAGCCGGCGTGCTGCTCGCCGGTTTCGCCGCGGTGGTCAGCCTGCGGCAACTCCCTCCCGTCGATGCCCTGCGCGAGTACCGCCCGGACGTGCCGCTGCGGATCTTCACCAGCGACAACGTGCAGATCGGCGAATTCGGCAGCGAGCATCGCGAATTCATCCCGTTCGAAAAGATGCCGCGCCAGATGACGCAGGCGCTGCTGGCCGCCGAGGACGACCAGTTCTACGAGCACGACGGCATCGATATCCCCGGCATCTTCCGCGCCGCGCTGGCCAACCTGGGTCGCGGCTATGCGCAGGGCGCCTCCACCATCACCATGCAGGTGGCTCGCAATTTCTACCTGTCGCGCGAGAAGACGCTTTCGCGCAAGTGGTACGAAATCCTGCTCGCCTGGAAGATCGATCGTACGCTCTCCAAGGACCGCATCCTGGAGGTGTACATGAACCAGGTCTACCTGGGCGAGCATGCCTACGGCTTCGGCAGCGCGGCCCACGCCTATTTCGGCAAGCCGCTGGACGGGCTTTCGCTGGCCGAGACCGCCATGCTGGCTGGGCTGCCCAAGGCGCCGTCCACCATGAACCCGGTCGCGAACTTCACGCGCGCCAAGCGCCGGCAGGAATACGTGCTCGGACGAATGCTGGCGTTGGGCATGATCAGCCAGGACCAGTACCGCGAAGCGCGCTCCGCCCGACTGGAAATTGCCCCCGACAGCGCCGGCCAGTTCGCCGGACACGCCGAATATGTCGCCGAACTCGCGCGCCAGCTTGCACGCGAACGGTTCGGCGACGAAGCGTACACGCGCGGCCTCAATGTCTACACCACGGTATCGTCGGTGCGGCAGACCATGGCCTACGACGCCGTGCGGCGCGGGCTGGACGGCTACGGGCAGCGGCATCGCATCGCCGGTCCGGACAGCGCCCCGCAGGCAGCGCTGGTTTCCCTGGAAGGCGACACCGGGGCGATCGAGGCCCTGGTCGGCGGCGCCGATTTCGGCGCGAACCGCTTCAACCATGCGACCCAGGCGCTGCGCCAGCCGGGCTCGACCTTCAAGCCGTTCATCTATGCGGCGGCGCTGGAGCGCGGCATGTCGCCGGGCACGCTCATCAATGACGCGCCGCTTGACAACGGCTCGCGCTGGCAGCCGTCCAATGACGACGGCCGCTTCCTCGGCGCGGTCACGGTGCGCCAGGCGCTGGCGGACTCGCGCAACCTGCCGGCCATCCGCACGCTGCAGGCCATCGGCATTCCGTACGCGGTGGAGTTCGCCAGCCGCTTCGGCTTTTCGCCCAGGCGGCTGCCGCGCTTCCTGCCGCTTGCGCTGGGCGCGGGCACGACATCGCCATTGCGGCTCGCAGCCGCCTATTCGGTATTCGCCAACCACGGCCATCGGGTCGAGCCGTATCTGATCTCTCGCATTACCGACAGTGACGGCAAGGTGCTGTTCGCCGCGGATACCGAAGCGCAGCCGCCGCGCGTCATCAGCGAGCGCAATGCCTTCGTGATGGACAGCCTGCTGCGCAGCGTGGTGGACGACGGCACCGGCGCCGGCGTGCGCCGCTACCTGCGCCGCGGGGACATCGCGGGCAAGACCGGTACAACCAACGATGCCGCCGACGGCTGGTTCGCCGGCTACGCCGGCAACGTGGTCACGGTGGCATGGATGGGCTTTGACGACAACCACAGCCTGGGCGCCCACGAGTTCGGTGCCACCACCGCGTTGCCGATGTGGGCGTCGTATATGGAAGGCCGGCTCGCAGGCATCCCGCTGGCCGCCGCCACGCCCCCGTCCGGCGTGGTGCGCAGCACGGGAGACTGGATGTACGCCGAATATGCCGAAGGCAAGGGGATCGCCTCGCTCGGCTTCCCCGCGCCGCCAATCGCGTCCGATCCGGCACAGGATGCTTCCGCCGCCCCGGTGAACAGCGAAGCCGTGGGCCTGCCCGGCCAGCCCGCCACGCGCGGCGACGACCGGACGAGCCTTTAGTCCCCGCCCCTTTCAACCCTCCAACAACAAGAACCACAATGTCTAGCGTCAGCGCGGTATGGATCTGGTCGATCGCCGCCCTCACTACGGCTGGCGTGCTGATGCGCCCGCTGCGCCTGCCCGAGGCCTTCTGGGCCGTTGCGGGCGCAGTGATCCTTTGCCTGAGCGGCTTGCTGGCCGTGCCCGACGCATGGGCCGCCGTCGCGCGTGGCCTGGATGTCTACCTGTTCCTGGCCGGCATGATGGTGATCTCCGAACTGGCGCGCAAGACCGGACTGTTCGACCACGTGGCCGCAGTGGCCGTGCGGCGCGCGCGCGGCTCGTCGCGCAGGCTGTTCCTGCTGGTCTACGGCTTCGGCACGCTGGTCACCGCGTTCATGTCCAACGACGCCACCGCCGTGGTGCTGACACCGGCGGTGCTGGCCGCCACGCGCGCGGCCAGAGTCAGGAACCCGCTGCCGCACCTGTTCGCCTGCGCCTTTATCGCCAACGCGGCCAGCTTCGTGCTGCCGATCTCCAATCCGGCCAACCTCGTGATCTTCGGCACGCGCATGCCGCCGCTGGCCGGCTGGCTGACCCACTTTGCCCTGCCATCGCTGGTGGCCGTGGCGGCCACGCTGGCGGCGCTGTACTGGACGCAGCGCACGGCGCTGGCCGAACGGATCGACGCCGACGTGCCGGTGCCGCCGCTGAGCCTGCAGGCATGGCTGACGGCGCTTGGCATCGTGCTTACCGGGGTGGCGCTGCTGGTGGCCTCGCTGCGCGGCAGCGACCTGGGCTGGCCCACGTGCGCGGCCGGGGCGGCCACGCTGCTGATGGTGTGCGCGACACGGCGCGACCTGCTTGGGCCGGCCTTGCGGGAAATCTCGTGGGGTGTGCTGCCGATGGTGGCTGGCCTGTTCGTGATGGTGGCGGCGCTGGAGCATACCGGCGTCATCCACTGGCTCGCCGGGGTCATCCAGGCGGCGTCGCAGCGCGACAGCCTCGGCGGACTCATGGGGATCGGCGGTGCCGTGGCGCTGGTGGGCAATGTCGCCAACAACCTCCCGGCCGGGCTGATCGCCTCGTCGGCCCTGGCGGCCGGTCATGCGTCCAATGCCGTGACCGGCGCGGTGCTGGTGGGCATCGATCTCGGGCCGAACCTGTCGGCGACCGGCTCCCTGGCCACGCTGCTCTGGCTGACCGCCCTGCGCCGCGACGGCCATATGGTCAGTGCCAGCCAGTTCCTGCGGCTCGGCGCCATTGTCATGCCGGCAGCCATGGTGCCGACGCTGGCCGTGCTTGCGCTGGCGCGCTGAGCGCCCCGGGCTGCCTGGCGCGGCTTCAGTCGTGGGGACCGAACTGGACCAGGTTTGCGCGCCGGGACAGCGCCCCTTCCCAGCGCCGGCGCGGCGCGCTGACGCGCACGGCGCGGCTGTGATGCTCCACCACCCCGGCTTCCATTGTCGGCTGGGGCAGCGGCACCGTGGCGACATGAAGCAACATCAGGCTGCTGCAAGGAAACGCAATCGGCAAGATCACTCGGTGGTCCCTGGAAGATACCCCGTCGGGGGAAGAACCGCTGCCGGTCAGGCGGCGCGGTTCGGAAATTATGTGGGTTTGTCGGCGGCTTGCGTGCCGCACTTTAGCGTTGTCATCAACAATTCACGGAGGCCTTGCGCGGTGTGCACCGGGCATCGCTTGCCGCCCTTGCCGCAGGTTGTGGGGGCCGGACATCTGCCATATAGTGAAGCACGGCGCACCACGCCGGCCGGCCCGGGGCGGGCAGCACCATCCGCCCTTTTTCTACACTGAAGCGGCTCTCCATGACAGACAAGGACGCGGCGCATCACGGCGCGAAGAAGGTACCCGGCGAAGCCACTCCGGCGCGCGGCGAGTCCGGCTTGTCGTCCGCCACATCGGACCGCATCCGCGCACGCCTGCTGGCCGCGCGGGAACGCTTCCACGCCAACGACAACATTGCCCGATATATCGAGCCGGGCGAGCTCGATGCGCTCCAGGAAGAAGTGCAGGCACGCCTGGAAGAGGTCCTGCGCGCGCTGGTGATCGACGTGGACGAGGACCACAACACGCGCGAAACCGCGCGCCGCGTCGCCAAGATGTACCTGAAGGAAATCTTCGCGGGGCGCTACGCCAAGCCGCCCCCGGTCACCGAGTTTCCGAATGTGGAGCAGCTCAGCGAACTGATGATCGTCGGGCCGATCCGCGTGCGCAGCGCCTGTTCGCACCACCTGTGCCCGATCATCGGCAAGCTGTGGGTCGGCGTGATGCCGAACCAGCATTCCAACCTGATCGGCCTGTCCAAGTACGCGCGCCTGGCCGAGTGGATCATGTGCCGGCCGCAGATCCAGGAAGAAGCCGTGGCGCAGGTGGCCGACCTGCTGCAGGAAAAGATGAACCCGGACGGCCTGGCCATCGTGATGGAGGCCGAGCATTTCTGCATGCACTGGCGCGGGGTGCGCGATACCGACGCCAAGATGACCAACAGCGTGATGCGCGGCTCCTTCCTGAAGGACGGCAGCCTGCGCCGGGAGTTCCTCGCGCTGCTCAACCGCAACGGCAAATAGCGCCACCATCCGGAGCCGCCGTATGCTCGTCCGCCTGCTCTATGCCAGCCGCGCCCGCCAGGCAATCGACGCCGCCATGCTCGACGCCATCCTGGCCACCGCCCTGGAACGCAACCCGCGCCATGGCATCACCGGCGTGCTGTGCCATGGCAATGGCGTCTTCCTGCAAGCGCTGGAGGGCGAACGCCAGGAGGTGTCCCGCTTGTTCCAGGCGATCACGCGCGATCCGCGCCACCATGACATCGTGCTGCTGCACTTCGAAGACATCTGCCAGCGCGATTTCACCGGCTGGGCCATGGGCCATGTCAACGCCGCCCGCATCAACACCGCCACCCTGCTCAAATTCTCCGCGCGCGCGGAGCTGGACCCGTTCCGCACCGCCGGCCAGGCATCGCTTGCGCTGCTCAAGGAACTGAGCGCCGGTGCCTCGGTGGTGGCACGCGCCGCCGATCGCGGCCGGTCCTGAGTTCCAGCTTCGTCCAAGTTTGTTCGCGAATTGACGGTCCTGCGGCCAATACGGGCCTTGCGCCGCAGATTCCAACCTTCCATGCAAACCTGAAAACACTTGCACACGCCTGCGTTCCCCGCTAAAGTTCGCGGCAGATTGTATGCAAAAAATGAACACAAAATCAGGAGACACGCGACATGGATTTCGCCCCGCAAATCGTTCCCAATCTGCTCAACGGACTTGAATGGTCAGGCTGCGCCCTGGCCATGAGCGGGTCGCTGCTGGTGGCCTTGCACAACCGCGCGTCGCGCTGGGGATGGATCGCGTACCTGTGCTCGAACCTGGTCTGGAGCGTCTTTGCGCTGGTGACGGGCACCTATGGCCTGTTCGTGCAGCAGCTCGGCTTCACGGCGACCAGCTGCTATGGCCTGTACCGCCACACCATGTATCACCGCGATCTCGACCGCAAGGCGGCGGGCGCCGCCGCCTGAGCGCCGGCGCGTTCCCCTATCCGCTACACGGTCACCCGGCCAAACAGGCCGCATTCGAGATCGCTCTCGAATTCCTCGACCCATTCGCCACCCGCGCCCGCTTCATAGGCACTGCCAGCGTCCGTGCTCAGCCGGCGCACGCTGATGCGGCGCAGCGCATCGCCATTCCTTTCGTCGGTGATGTCGAAGTCGTCCGGGACCATGCCCATCTGCCTGCATACCTGCGCGAACTGTTGCTGTTCCTCCGGGGAAAAATCGGAAAACGGTCTCGTAGCCATGGCATCCTCCGTCAGGTCATGAGATCGCCGCATGCGCGCAGCGGGAGCGTGCATCACGCAGGAGGCGCGACGCAAAAAATGGCTGGCATGCCGGTGGCATGCATCGACCCACTGTGAGTTGTTGTTCCGGGGGTTCAGCGCTTGCGCCCGGTCTTCGCCACGAACGGCGTGGGCGCATGCTGCACCGAATGGCCGCCGCACGGGGCACGCACCGCCGGGCGGCACACACGTGCCGGCAGGCATCCTTCGTGTTGCCGAATTCATTCTAGGCGCAGGCGGCAAGGTGGCAAGGCCGACGCCGCGCCGGCGCCTGCCACGCCACCTGAGGATTGCGCTGCCTCAGCATTCGTGCACGCCAGCATCAGGCGACCCTTAAAGCGCGAAATAAACTAGCCGAAATACGATTCAACGGCGCATATAAGATAGCCAGAATCTCGGGGATTGTAGGGATGCAATAGCTCGTCTCAATCGGCCATTGCCGGTTGGCGTCCACAATTACGAGGTCATCGTCAAATGTTTCCTGACTGTAGGCATCGGCCGGCGTTGCGCCGGCCGCAACGCAGCACCCCTTACCCCAGCTCCGCCCTCCCCCTTGCCAGGAACCGCGCGCGCCGCCATGATCCGCGCGCAGGCGCCGGAGGCCTGCCATGAACGAACCGCTCATACGCGTCGCCGTTGCCGACGACCACCCGCTGGTCGTCACCGCGCTGCGTGATTGCCTGCAGCGATCCGCACGCTTCGAGGTCGCCTGCGCCTGCGCGAGCGGCTCGGAACTGGTGCAGGCGCTCGACAGGCAACCGGCCGACATCGCGATCACCGACTTCTGCATGGGCCACGGCAATGCCACGCTGGACGGCTTCAACCTGCTCCATCGGCTGGCGCGGTGCCATCGCGGCACGCGCGTCGTCGTGGTCAGCGCGCAGTCGAATGCGGCGATCATCCGGCGAGCCATCAGGCTGGGGGCGCGCGCCTTTGTCAGCAAGGAAGACGAACTCGATGAAACCTTGCGCGCGTGCGTCCATGTCATGAGCAGCGACATCTGCTACTACTCGCCGTCCATACGCGCGATCCTCGACAACGCGGCCATGACGGACGCACCCGCCACCGATCTCACGATGCGTGAACTGGAAGTGATCAGGCTCTATGCGCAGGGCATGCAGCTCAACGTCATCGCCGCCAAGCTCGGGCGTTCGGTCAGCACCATCTCCAGCCAGAAGACGGTCGCCATGCGCAAGCTCGGCGCGCACACCAATACCGACCTGATCCGTTTCGCCTACGAGAACGGTCTGATCTGAGCGCCCATGCAGCAGCTTCTGGACAGTACCCGCGTGTCGCTGGAGAGCGCCTTCGACACGCTCGCCGACAAGGCTCGCCGGCAGCAGCGTCTTTACTCGGCGACCATTGCCGTGCTGATCGCGCTGGTGGTATTCACCGGCATCGTGCTGGCGGCGCTGGAAACAGACAAGCACCTGAGCCGTCAGCAAAACCAGGTTAGCCGTTATGCCGCCACCCTCTCTGAGCGCCTGGAAAGCGAGGCGGCCTTCGTGAAGCGCAGCATCCTGAGTGTGCGCCGCTACCGTGAACCAGGTCCCGCGCAGATGGCGGACGCGGCCGCGATGGCGTCGGTCCGCGCGACCGGCGTTGCCCGCGTCGCCGATCCGCTCGCCGGACACGACTACTACCTTCTCGCAACGGCCGCCACGCGGCATGCCTGGGGACCTTCGCTGCCGGCGCAGCTTGCACGCCTGCAGCAGATTGCGCTCGATACGCTGGCCACGCAGCAGGCCTTCGGCCTGGACCAGCCGGTCTATGTCCTGTCGCTGGAGGACGACAGCGCCGCCGTCCTCGCGCGCCGGCGCCCTGCCGCGCAAGCCACGACGCCGATCCGGCCCGCGCTGATCGACGCCCTGCGCGACGCCATCACGCAGGCCCTTCTGGACCGCACCGGCCATGCAGTGCCGCATGGCGACGCGCAGGTCTGGGCCGGCCCGATCCGGGATCCGCTCACCGGTACGATGGCCATGCTGAGCATCGCAGCGACCTATTCGGGCGATAGACCGACCGTCCTGATCGCGACGTGCGTGCCGGTCGGGGACTTCCTGGCGCAACTCGACCGCACCGCAGACACCGCGCTGCTGGCCCTGCTCAACCCGGCCGACGAGGCCATCGACGTCGCCGCGCCGGCCTTGCCGGTCCAGGCGCCGGTGATCCGCGACGCCATATCTCAAGCGCGACGACAACCGCGCAACCTGTCGCACTACACGCGCCGGGGCGTGCTGATGGTCCAGCCGCTGAAGCCGGCGTTCGGCACGCTGGTGTGCTTCGTGCCGTATGGCTTGCTGATGCCTGCGCTTGCTCCGGGACTGGCGGTGATCCTCGGCGTCGGGCTGCTGCTGATCGGCGCCATCGTCCTGATTGCGCGCTACTGGGGCCGCCAGCTGTTGCGGCGGACCCATTCGGAGGCGGCGCGCGCGCTGGAACAGCAACTGCGTTCCGCACAGCAAGCTACCGAGGCCATGATGCGCGCGCGCTCGCGCTTCTTCGCCGCCATGAGCCACGAGATTCGCACGCCGCTCAATGCCCTGATCGGCAACCTGGAACTGCTCGCGCGCAGCCCCGGCCTCGAAAGCCACGCGCCGCGGCTGCAGGCGCTGGGCACCGCCGCGGAAGGGCTGCGGCGCATCGTCAACGACATCCTCGATTTCTCGAAGATCGATGCCGGCAAGCTACAACTGCTCAGCAAGCCCTTCCGGCTGGCCGATGCACTGGAAAGCCTGGCGCTGACATACGCGCCGATGGCCACCGAGCGCGGCATCCGGTTCAGCCTGCAACTGGAACCGCAACTGGATCGCGAAGTGTGCGGGGACCGCATGCGCCTGACGCAGGTCGTCAATAACCTGCTGAACAACGCCTTCAAGTTCACCACGAGCGGCCGCATCACGCTCAGTGGCAGTTACGGCCCGGACGCGCTCGGCCGCCCCATGCTGACCTGCCGCGTCAGCGATTCGGGAATCGGCATGCCGCCCGCACTGGCCGAACGCGTCTTCCAGCCGTTCGTGCAAGGCGATGCCGTCGCCACCAGCGGCCACGGCGGCACCGGCCTGGGCCTTTCGATCTGCGCGCGGCTGTGCGAACTCATGGGCGGCAGCATCGGCGTGCAGAGCGTGCAGGACGTGGGCAGCGCCTTCACCATTGCCGTGCCCTTGCCGGCCGCCGGCGACGACGCGGCGACGGCCAACCGCCCGGATGCCGTGCCCGCACGGCGCGGCAGCGTGATGGTGCTGTGCCCTGACGCGAAGACCGGCGAATGCCTGGAAGCCTGGCTGGCGACGGCGGGCTGGCGAACCCACTTGCCGGCATCGCCGGCCGCCGCGCGCGAGCACCTGGAGAGCCACCATCCGCAAGTCATCGTCGCCACGGAGGAATACCATCCGGAGGCCTTCGCTGCGCTGCGGGCGCTCAGTGCCGCGCCCGTGGTCTGGCTGACGCCGGACGGTCCCCATCGGCCCCGGCAAAGCGCGCCCGGCATCTTCGAGGTAACGAGCTTCAGCCACGACGCCCTGCTCGCCAGCGTGGCATCCGCTGCCGCGGGCCCGCAGGATGGCTCCGCGCCGTCACCCGCCGCGGGTGACCCCGGCCAGCCCGCCGCGCCGGCGTGGCGCCCCTTGCCAGACATCACCGGGCTGGACATCCTCGTTGCCGAGGACAATCCGCTGAACCAGACGGTGATCGCCGAGCAGCTCCGCGCCCTGGGCTGCCGTCCCATCATCACCGACAACGGCAAGCAGGCGCTGGCGGTCGCGGAGTCGACCCATGTGGATGCCGTCCTGACCGACATCCATATGCCGCTGATGAACGGCTACGCCCTGCTGGATGCCCTGCGCGCCCTGCATCCCGACCTGCCGGTGCTCGCGTTCAGCGCGCTTGCCCAGCAGGAGCAGGCCGAGGACTGGCAGCAGCGCGGTTTCAGCGGCTACATCACCAAACCCGCGTCATTGCGAGAGCTGGGCGACGCGCTGCAAGCCCTGCGCGAACTGCACGCGCGCAAGCTGCCGGACGCCTGTGCCGACCAGGAACGCTATACGCGCCTGCTGCGCGAGCAGTTGCAAACCGACTTGCCCGAGCTTGCGCAGATCCTGGCCGCCAGGGACCTGCACGCACTCCAGGCCTGGACGCACCGCGCCGCGAGCGGTTTCAGGATCGTCCTGCAGACCGCGCTGCATGCCCGTTGCCGCGCCGTCGAGCAGCTCTGCCTTGGCTCCCGCCACTGGAGTCCGGCCATTGCAGAAGCCGGCGAGGCCTTGCAGGCGCTGGCGCTGCGCTACGCCAGCGACGGCCCCGCAGCCGCCGCGCCCGACAGCGCCTGATTCCGGCGGCGCGACTTCTACCACAATCCGCCGATTTGCGGGCAACGACCGGCGCGCCGATAATGAGGGCGCCGCACCCGGCCTCGCGGGCGCGTCCTTGCCGCCATTGTCTTCCCCATGCCGTTACATCAAGGCCTCCCCCAGCCGCAGCGCACCTGGGCCATCCTCACCGTCTTCTGCGGGCTGATCATGGCCGTGCTGGACGGCTCCATTGCCAATATCGCGCTGCCGTCGATCGCGCGCCAGCTGCAGTCCGAGCCTTCGAACACAATCTGGGTGGTGAACGCCTATCAGCTCACGGTCACGGTGTGCCTGCTGCCGCTGTCGTCGCTGGGTGACATCCTGGGATACAAGCGTGTGTACCGCGCCGGGCTGGCCACTTTCCTGGTTGGATCGCTGCTGTGCGCGCTGGCAGTCAACCTGCCCATGCTGGTCGCGGCGCGCGTGCTGCAGGGCCTGGGCGGGGCCGGCATCATGAGCGTGAATACGGCGCTGGTGCGCTTCATCTATCCGCCGACGCGGCTGGGCCGCGGCATCGGGCTCAATGCGCTGGTGGTCGGCGTGACCACGGCGGTGGGCCCGTCGCTCGGGGCCCTGATTCTGTCGCTGGCGAGCTGGCAGTGGCTATTCGCCGTGAACGTGCCCGTGGCGATCTTCGCGCTGGCGCTCAGCCGCAGCGCGCTGCCGGCAACGGCGCCGCAGCCGCGCGATTTCGACTACCCGAGCGCCGTGCTGTCCGCGCTGGTGTTCGGCCTGTTTATCCTCGGCGTCGATGGTCTCGGCCATGGCGGCCTGCGCTACGCCGGTGCCGCCGCGGTAGGCCTCACCATCGTGCTGGGCTGGATCCTGGTGCGCCGCCAGCACGGCCGCCAGGCGCCGCTCGTGCCCGTGGACCTGTTTGCCAGCCGCGCCTTCACGCTGGCGGTCGGCACGTCGTTCTGCTCGTTCATGACGCAGATGCTGGCGTTCGTGGCGCTGCCGTTCTATTTCGAGTACCAGTTGGGCCGCTCGCTGCACGAAACGGGGCTGCTGATCACGCCCTGGCCGTTGACGGTGGCGCTGATGGCGGCGCTGTCGGGCCGCCTCTCGGACCGCTATCCCGCCAGCATCCTGGCGGGCCTCGGGCTGGCGCTGCTTGCGGCCGGCCTGCTTGGCCTGGCATGGCTCGGCCGCGATGCCAGCAGCCTCGATATCGTCTGGCGCATGGCGATGTGCGGGCTTGGCTTCGGCCTGTTCCAGTCGCCCAACAATCGCGCCATGATCGGCGCCACGCCGCCCGAACGCAGCGGCGGCGCGAGCGGAGCGCAGGCCACCACGCGCCTGCTCGGGCAGACCACCGGCACCGCCGTGGTGGCCCTGCTGTTCAGCCTGGACGAGACCGGTGGCGCGCGCTTCGCGCTCTATGTGGCGGTGGCCATGGCTACGCTCGGCGCGGCGATCAGCCTGAGCCGGCTACGCGATGCCGACACCGCCCAGCACACCCAGGCCACCCCGGAACCCGACGCCTGACGTCTTTGGTCATTGCACGATCGGAGGGCGGTTGGACCGTCATTGCCAAAGCCCCCCGAACGTCTTAACCCCTCACTCCGCCTTCGCCCCCGACTCCTTCACCACCCTCGCCCACTTGGCGATCTCCGCCCGCTGGTAGCTCGCCAGCCGCTCGGGCGTACCAAGCACCGGCTCCAGACCGAGCGTCCGGAGCTTTGCCTGCACGTCGGGAAGCGAATAGATCCGGTTCAGTTCCGCATTGAGCTTCGCAACCACATCCTTGGGCGTATTCACTGGCGCGAAAATCGCGAACCAGGAGTCCGCCTCGAAGCCGGGAAGGCCTTGCTCGGCCAGCGTGGGAATGTCCGGCGCCGAGGGCGAGCGCTTGGCGCTGGTGACGCCGAGCGCGCGCAGCTTGCCTTCCTTCACCACGGGCAGCGCCGACGGCAGGTTGTCGAACATCATCGTGATGTGGCCGCCGAGCAGGTCGGGGATCGCCATGGCCCGCCCCTTGTAGGGCACGTGCGTGATTTTCACGCCTGCCATCGCGTTGAACATCTCTCCGGCCACGTGCAGCGAGGTCCCGACGCCAGGCGTACCGAAGGTCAGGCCTCCCGGCTTCGCCTTGGCCATCGCGATCAGTTCGGCCACGTTCTTCGCCGGCACGTCCGGATGCACGACCAGCACATTGGGGGTCGTGGCAACGAGGATCACGGGCGCGAAATCCTTGACCATGTCATATGGCATCTTGCTGTAGAGCGCGCCGTTGATCGAGTGCGTGCCCACGGTGCCCATCGCCAGCGTGTAGCCGTCGGCCGGCGCATGGGCCACGGCCTCGGCGCCGATATTGCCGCCGGCACCGGGCTTGTTGTCCACCACGACCGGCTGCCCCCACGCAGGCGAGATCTTCTCGGAAACGATGCGCGCCAGCGTGTCGGGCGCGCCGCCGCTGGGAAACCCGACCACCATCCGGATCGGCTTGTTCGGATACGCCTGCGCCTGCGCGGCGGGGGCACTGAACACAGCGGCAGCGGCGAGCGCGGCCACGGCAACGGAACTGACTCGCATCGGTTGTCTCCTGGCGGTCCGGCGCCTGCGTGGGCGCCGGCTGTTCTGTGGAAGAATTTGGGACTACACGGCGCTACCGCCGAACTCCTGCATGACCTTCTCGTGCAGGCGGCGCATGCCGCGCAGCCAGCGGTCGTAGTCCTGTCCCTTGCGGCGATAGTATTCCAGTACCTCGGGGTGCGGCAGGATCAGGAAGCGCTCGTCGGCCATGCCTGCGAGCGTGGCATCGGCCACATGCTCGGCCGTGACCGATCCCTCCTGCAGGAAGCCCTTGCGCTCGCCGTTCTCGCCGAACAGCATGTTGGTCTGCACGCCCTGCGGGCAGATGCAGCTCACCTTGATGCCGCGGTCGCCGTAAGTGATCGACAGCCATTCCGCGAAGCCGATGGCCGCATGCTTGGTCACCGCGTACGGCGCCGAACCGATCTGCGACAGCAGCCCCGCGGCCGACACGGTATTGACGAAGTAGCCGTCACCGCGCTCGAGCATCTGCGGCAGCACCGCCTTGGCCGCGTGGATGTGCGCCATGACGTTGATGTCCCAGATGCGCTGCCATTCCCCGGCGCTGGCGTCGAGCCCCTTGCGCAGGATGATGCCGGCGTTGGAGCAGAACACATCGACCTGGCCGAAGCGGCGCGTCGCCTCGTCCGTCAGCGCCTGCACGGCGCTGGCATCGGCGACATCCACCGCCTGCCCGAATACCTTGCAGTCGGGGGCGGCCGCCTGCACTTCGGCGGCCACCGAGGCAGCGCCGGCGGCGTTCAGATCGGCGATGGCCACGCCGCGCGCCCCGGCCTGCGCGAAGGCCAGGGCCAGCGCACGGCCGATGCCCGTGGCACCGCCCGTCACGACGACGGTCTTGTCTTTGACTTGCATGCGTGTGTCTCCTCGTGTCTGTGTTGTCTTTCAGTTGGCTTCACGCGCGTCGGGTGTTGCCGGCGCGGGTCGTGTCGATCCTTGCTGCCCGGCACCGGCCTGCCACAACCGCGCCTGCAGCGTCTGGGCCAGGTCGCGGATGCGGGGGCCCAGGTTGCCTTCCAGGATTTCGGGTGACAGCCGCGCCGCGGCGCCACCGATATTCAGCGCCAGCACCTCGCCGCTGCCTTCGAGCCGCAGCGGCGCAGCGGCACCGCTGACGGTACGGTCCCACTCGGCATGGGCCACGCAGAAACCGCGCCGCGCGTGGTCGCGCAGCGAACGTTCGATCTTGCCGCGCACCGGCGCCCAGCGCGCGCCATAGTGGCGCTCCAGTTCGGCCAGCGCGGCTTCGCGGCGCGCTTCGTCGAGCCCCGCCAGCCATGCGCGTCCCATCGCCGAGGTAGCCATCGGCAGGCGCGCGCCGGGCGCGAGCCGGATCACCAGCGCGCCGCGCGGCTGGCACGATTCGAGGTAGACCATAGCGTGGCGGTCGGGCATGGCCAGCGCAACGGTGCAGTCGGTCGCGAACGAAAGCGACTGCATCAGCGGCTGCGCGATGTCGCGGATGCCCGCGCCGGAAATATAGCGATGCCCCAGCACCATCGCGCCCTGCCCCAGCCGGTACTTCTCCGTCGACTCGATATAGGCGAGGTAGCCGAGCGAGGCCAGCGTATAGGTCAGGCGCGACACCGAAGGCCGCGGGATTCCCGTGCGGCGCGACAACTCAGCGTTGCCCAGGTAGTCGTCATGCGGCCCGAACGCGCGCAGCAACTCCATGCCGCGCGCCAGCGCGGTGACGAAGTTGCGGTCTTCAGCGGGCTCCGCCGCACCGCAAGGCATGGCGGGCATGACGTGGGCGGCATCGGGCGGCGGGGCCGGGATGGAGGTGGAGCGCTTCATGCAAAGCCGGATGTTGTCCAGCTTCACTAGATACCAGTTCGCGCCTCGCTCAAGCCGGCTATGTAGCGAATACATAGGGGTCATAGGTGCCATGGATGGCCCGGTCCGCCGACCAAGGTGGCCCGCGCATCGCGCACCGGGCGAGCCTGTCAGGGATTTCCTCTAGACCGTGCGCCCTCAGCGAGTCCCGTGGCGCGCAGCTATTTCGCTGTGCGGAATACTGGGCCAGTTTCCTTGACTCCCCTTCGACCCCATGCAAAAGTCGTTGAAAACGAACGACCGTGCGGGAATTGTCACTTCCACGCAACGGCGTTGCCGGCAACGACCGGCACACCGCGGCGCAACAGCGCAGACCGCATCGCATAGGAGACAACCATGCAACACCCGCAGTACGCATCTGTCCGCGAGCACCACCCCCGACTGGCGCAAGGCGCCCACCCGGCCCCGGCACCGCTCGCCGCGGCCCGGATCCTCGACTGATCCCCTCTTTCACATGCGCGGCAGCCCGCGGGCTGCCGCCATGAACCCACGCGCCCGCTTGCGGCCGGCGCGTGCCCTGTTTCGTGAACTTCACGAGGTGAGCCTGTGGCATTGTTCCTTCAACAGATCCTGAACGGCCTGACGCTGGGCGGCGTGTACAGCCTGGTGGCTCTTGGCCTGACGCTGGTCTACGGCATCCTGCACGTGCCGAATTTCGCGCACGGCGCTTTCTACATGGCCGGCGCCTACGTCTCGTACTACCTGATGACCACGCTCGGCCTGAACTACTGGCTGGCGATGCTCGGCGCGGCCGTGGTGGTGGCGATGCTGTCCATGCTGGCCGACCGGCTGGTGTTCCATCCGCTGCGCAATGCGCCCGAGCTGCACGACATGATCGCGGCCATCGGCATCCTGCTGTTCCTCGAAGCCGGCGCGCAGGCGCTGTGGGGCGCGGATTTCCACCGCATGCCGACGCCTTATGGTCAGGTCGTTGAACTGTTCGGCCTGACCGCGCCGCTGCAGCGCCTGCTGATCATCGCCGCGGCGTTCGCGCTGATGGTGCTGCTGCACCTGTTCCTCACGCGGACCATGACCGGCGCCACCATCATGGCCATGGCGCAGAACCGCGAAGGCGCCGCGCTGGTCGGCATCGACGCCACGCGCGTGACGCTGCTGGTGTTCGCCATCTCGGGCGCGCTCGCCGCCATCGCCGCCACGCTCTACGCGCCGATCAACCTGGTCTACCCGAGCATGGGCAACCTGGTCATCACCAAGGCCTTCGTCATCATCATCCTGGGCGGCATGGGCAGCATCCCGGGCGCCATTGCCGGCGGGCTCATCATCGGCATGGCCGAGAGCTTCGGCGGCTTCTATGTTTCGACCGAC
Source organism: Cupriavidus sp. 22TCCZM04-2 (assembly GCF_057798895.1). Taxonomy (NCBI): domain Bacteria; kingdom Pseudomonadati; phylum Pseudomonadota; class Betaproteobacteria; order Burkholderiales; family Burkholderiaceae; genus Cupriavidus; species Cupriavidus sp. 22TCCZM04-2. The sequence goes on along the minus strand of NZ_JBYOJS010000015.1, from coordinate 54,804 downwards.
TACAAGGACATCATCGCCTTCGTGCTGCTGGTGGTGATCCTGTCGATCCGGCCGCAAGGCCTGTTCGCCGGCAAGGCGGCCTGAGGACTACGACGATGAAAGCACTGCAAGGAAAGACCGGCTGGATCCTGCTGCTGGCGCTGGCGATTGCGTTCCCGCTGATCACGCCCAACAGCTACTACCTGACCGTGATGACGCTGGCGTTCATCTACGCCATCGCCACGCTGGGGCTGAACCTCATCACCGGCTACACCGGCCAGCTCAACCTCGCGCACGGCGGCTTCATGGCCATCGGCGCCTACACGCTGGGCATCCTGACGGTCGACCACCAGGTGCCGTTCTGGCTGGCGTTCGCGCTGTCCGGCGTGGTCAGCATGGCGATCGGCTATGTGGTGGGCCTGGTATCGCTGCGGCTGAAAGGCCATTACTTCTCGATCTTCACGATGTGCATCGGCTACATCATCTACCTGCTGATCGAGAAGTGGGAAAGCCTGACGCATGGCACCGTGGGCCTGATCGGCATTCCGGTGCCGGCGGCGATCGGCCCGGTCACGTTCGACAGCGTGCCGGCGCAGTACTACCTGGTGCTGGCCTTCCTGGTGATCGGCACTTACCTGATGCATCGCATCGTCACCTCGCTGCTGGGCCGCAGCTTCATGGCCGTGCGCAACAGCGACGCGCTGGCCGAGGCGCTGGGCATCAACCTGATGCGCACCAAGGTGCTGTCCTTCGTGCTGTCGGTCGGCTATGCCGGTTTCGCGGGCGCGCTCTATGCGGGCCAGGTGCGCTTCCTCGGCCCCGATATCGCGCGCACCGACCTGACCTTCGACATGGTGATGGCGATGCTGGTCGGCGGCACCGGCACGCTGTTCGGGCCGCTGCTGGGCGCGGTGCTGGTGCCGTGGGTCACGCAGACGCTGCAGTTCCTGCAGGACTACCGCATGCTGGTGTTCGGCCCGGTGCTGATCCTGCTGATCATCTTCTTCCCGGACGGCATCGTCGGCTCCTGGCTGAAAAAGCAGGCGCGCAAGGCTGCCGCCGCGCGCCGCGGCAACCGCCGGCCTGCCGCATCCCCCGCCGCCGCACCCGTAGCCACCACCGCCGGAGCCGACCGTGCTTGAGATCCGCAACCTGACCAAGAAATTTGGCGGCCTGACCGCGGTCAACGATGTCTCCGTGACCTTCGAGCAGGGCCATATCAACGCCATCATCGGCCCCAACGGCGCCGGCAAGACCACGTTCTTCAACCTGATCGCCGGCACGCACGCGCCGAGTTCCGGGCAGGTCCTGTTCAAGGGGCAGGATGTGGCCGGCCTGCGCGCCGACCAGATCGCGCGGCTCGGCGTGGCGCGCACGTTCCAGGCCACGGCGCTGTTCGACCGCGCCACGGTGCTGGACAACCTGATCGTGGGCCACCGCCTGCGCACGCGCTCGGGCCTTGGCGATGTGCTGTTCAACACGCGCCGCCTGCGTGAAGAAGAGCGCCTGTGCCGCGACAAGGCCGAAGCCGCGCTCGACTTCGTCGGCCTCGCGCATCTGGCGCACGAGATCGCCGCCGATATCACGCAGGAAGCGCGCAAGCGTGTGGCCTTTGCGCTGGCGCTGGCCACCGACCCCGAACTGCTGCTGCTCGACGAGCCCGCCGGCGGCGTCAACCCGGAGGAAACCGTGGGCCTGGCGGAACTGATCCGCAAGATGGTCCGCCACGGCAAGACGGTCTGCCTGATCGAACACAAGATGGACATGATCATGCGCCTGGCCGACAAGATCATGGTGCTGAACTACGGCGAGAAGATCGCCGAAGGCACGCCGGCGCAGATCCAGCAGGATCCGCATGTCATCGAGGCCTACCTGGGAGCCGACCATGTTGCAGCTTGAACGCGTCTCGCTGTCGTACGGCAGCTTCCGAGCCCTGGACAACATCACGCTGCATGCCGGCGCCGGCGAACTGGTGGTGCTGCTCGGCGCCAACGGTGCGGGCAAGAGTTCCATCTTCCTGGCGATGAGCGCGATCCACCGCATCAGCGGCGGCAGCATGCGCTTCGACGGCCGCGAGCTCTCGGGCATGAAGCCGTCGCAGATCGTGCAGGCCGGACTCGTGCATTGCCCGGAAGGCCGCAAGCTGTTTCCGGCCATGAGCGTCGAGAAGAACCTGACGCTCGGCGCCTACGTGCACCGGCGCGATTCGGCCGGTATCCGCAAGACGCTCGAAGAGGTGTACGAGATGTTCCCGATCCTGCGGCAAAAGAAGGACGACCCCGCAGGTTCGCTGTCAGGCGGCCAGCAGCAGATGGTGGCATTGGGCCGCGCGCTGATGAGCCGTCCGCGCGCGCTGCTGCTCGACGAGCCTTCGCTGGGCCTGGCGCCGCTGGTGGTCAAGCAGATGTTCGAGATCATCCAGCGCATCAACCGCGCGGGCACCACGGTGCTGCTGGCGGAACAGAACGCGTACGCGGCGCTGGGGATTGCACATCGCGCGTATGTGATCGAAAGCGGCCGCATCGTGATGGAGGGCGACCGCGATTCGCTGCTGAAGGATGAAGGCATTCGCAAGGCATACATCGGCGGCTAGCAAGCCGCGCTTCTATCAACCCGGACAAGCGCAGTAAGAATCCATCAAGGAGACAGACATGCAGAGCAACATCATCCGCCGCATTTTCCCGCTGGCCGCCACCGCCGTCGCCGCCATGCTGGCCTCCGGCGCCGCACTGGCCCAGGAAGTCGTCAAGATCGGCTACACCGGGCCGCTATCAGGCGGCGCGGCGCTGTATGGCAAGAACGTGCTGTCCGGCGTGCAGATGGCCGTGGACGAGATCAACGCCTCGGGCCTGGAGGTCAAGGGCAAGAAGGTGAAGCTCGAAGTCGTGGCGCTCGATGACAAGTACTCGCCCGCCGAAGCCGCCATCAACGCGCGCCGCCTGGTGCAGCAGCACAAGACCCCCGCCGTGTTCGTGCCGCATTCGGGCGGCATCTTCGCGCTGCAGGCCTTCAACGAGCAGGAGAAGTTCCTGGTCATGGCCTATTCGAGCGTGCCGCGCATCACCGACGCCGGCAACAAGCTGACCATCCGCATCCCGCCCGCCTACACCGGCTACATCGAGCCCTTCGTCAAGGCGCAGATGAAGCGCTACGGCAAGAACGTGGCGCTGGCGCCGGCCGACCACGACTACGCCAAGGCGTGGGTGCAGGCCTTTGTCCCGGCCTGGGAAGGCGCGGGCGGCAAGGTCGTCGGCAACAACCCGATGTCCTATACCAAGGCCACCGACTTCTACAGCGGCGTGTCGCGCGCCATCACCGACAAGCCGGACGTGATGTTCGTCGGCGGGCCGTCCGAGCCGACCGCACTGGTGGTCAAGCAGGCCCGCGAACTAGGCTTCAAGGGCGGCTTCATCATCATGGACCAGGCCAAGATGGACGAGATGGCCAAGGTCACCAACGGCCTGGCCATGCTGGAAGGCTCGATCGGCGTGCTGCCGCTGGTCAGCGACGGCCGCCCGGCCGCGCAGACGTTCAATGCCAAGTACAAGAAGCTGCATGACGGACGCGATGCCACCACCGAGATGTCGCTGAACTACACCATGGTGTATGCGCTGGCCGGTGCGATGAAGCTGGCCGGCACCACCAGCGATGCCGTTGCGATCCGCGCGAAGATGCCGGAAGCCGTCAAGGCGCTGCCGAAGGACGCCAACCCGAACGAGGTGGAAGGCATCGACGCCAAGGGCGGTTCGGTCGCCGATACCGTGGTGGGCTGGGTGCAGAACGGCAAGATCTCGCCGGTGCGCCTGTCGGAACTGGCGAAGTAAGGCGTTGACATAACGATGCGGGCCGTCAGGGTGCACCCCTGACGGCCCGCATTGCCTTGTGCTGTCGCCGTTCTGCTAGCGGCCGTCGTTGCGGGCTTCCTGATGCCCGCGGTCATGTTGAGCGCGCTGCTGCTGGCGCTGCTGTTCCATCTGCTGCTGTTGCTGCTGTTGCTGCTGCTGTTGCTGCTGCCGCTGGCGTTCCTGCATCTGCCGCTGCTGATCCTGCTGCTGGCGCTGCTGCTCCTGTATGGCACGCTGCTGTTGCTGCATCGCGCGCTGCTGCTCCTGGGCGGCGCGCTGTTGTTCCTGCGCGGCGCGTTGCTGGTCCTGTGCCCGCCGCTGCTGCTCCTGCATCTGGCGCTGCTGCTCCATCTGCTGGCGCTGCATGGCCTGCTGCTGGCGCTGCTGGTCGGCCATCTGCCGCTGCTGCTCCTGCTGGTGGCGCTGTTGCTCCTGCATCTGGCGCTGCTGTTCCATCTGCTGGCGCTGGGCCGCCTGCTGCTGGCGCTGCTGCTCGGCCATCTGCCGTTGCTGCTCCGCCTGCTGGCGCTGCGACTCCATCATGTGGCGCTGCTCTGACTGCTGGCGCTGCTGCTCCTGCAACTGCCGCTGTTGCTCCATCTGCTGGCGCTGCACGGCCTGTTGCTGCCGCTGCTGATCGGCCTGCTGTCGCTGCGTGTCCATCTGCTGGCGCTGCATGGCTTGTTGCTGCTGACGCTGCATCGCCTGCGCCTGGTCTTGCGCTTCATGGCCCTGGCGCTGCTGCTCCCATTGCTGGCGCTCCTGCGCCTGTTGCTGCTGCCGGCGCAGGTCGGCGCCCTGCCGTTGCTGCTCCTGTTGCTGGCGTTGCTGTTCCATCTGCTGGCGCTGCATCACCTGTTGCTGCTGGCGCTGGAGTTCCTGCCCCTGGCGCTGGGCGTCGGGCATCTGGACCAGCCCCTGCACCTGGTCGGGCCGCGTGGTGAAACCGCGGCCATTGCCACGCCAGGGATCGCCGCCCATCGCCGGGGCGCCGCGTTCGGCACCGGCCGGCGGGCGCCGCCCGGCATCGTCGTCGTGGCGCTGCGGCGGTATGGCGGGCCGCGCGGCCACGGCAGCCTGGCTCATGCGCACGTTCGGCGCGACTTGCTGCGCGTCCCTGCCGCGTGGCCGCGTGTCGCCGCCGCGCCATACGGGGCCAGCGCCCGACACCACGCCGCCTTCGCGGGCGAAGCGCCGGGCCAGTTCGTCATGCGCGGGTTGTCCGGGCGGGCGCGCCGCAATCGCCTGGCGCTCGAACCCCTGGCGCGCCTGTGGCGGAAGCTGGCGGACCGGCGCCGCGCCGAGCAGGCTGCCCTTGACCGGCGCTACCGGCGGCGCGCCGCGGGCCTCGCCCTGCGGCAAGTTGCGCCATTCATTGCCGCGCAGATTGCGCGGTACCGGCCGGCCTTCGACGAAATTGCGCGCCGGCATGCCGCGGATCGCGCCCGGTACATCACGGTTCGGGCGCTGCTCGCCGCGGAAGCGGTAGTCGTTGGACAGGTAATTGACGTTCACGCGGTTGATCCGCGTGACATAGGCCGGGCTCGCGCGGTACACGGGCCGGTAGGCGTCGCGCGGGCCAAGCGGATACCAGGCCACGCCCGGGCCGCCGCCCACGCGCACGCTCCAGTTGGGGCCGGCGCCCACAAAGCCGACCAGCGCCGGCGCGTAACACGGCCGCGGCACGCGCGGTCCCGGCACCCAGCCCCAGCGGCTGCCGATATAGGCCCAGCGCCCATAGTGGAACGGCGCAAACCCCCACGGCGCATCGTCGATCCAGGTCCAGCCCCACGGCGCGACCCAGGCCCAGTGGCCGGTGCTGTATGGCGCCCACCCCGTATCCACCGCGCGCGGAAACCATACCGCGCCGTAACCGGCGTCTTCCTGCCAGTCGCCGTAGCCGTCCAGCGCGGCATAGCCGGGCATGTCGCGCGGCACGTAGCGGGCCGAGGGCGACGCGTCTTCGCGCGCATCGCGGGCGGCGGTCCAGCGGTCGAAATCGTCCTCGGGCGGCAGGTTGCCCGGGCCGGCATCGGCCAGGTCGGTCCCGCCAAAACTCATGCGCTCGCCGCGGTTCATCTCCAGCGAGCGGCTGTCGCCATAGATCACGGCGCGGCCATGGCGCATGGTCACGGTGGTGACACTGCCATCGGGCGACACGTCCAGCCGGTAGTCGCCCGGCTCGCGCGGCACGAAGGCCAGGTTGGGCGTGTCGACTTCCACCGGCTGGTCCTGCGGCAACGCGCGCACCCGCAACTGCAGCGTACCCTGCGTGAGCTTGACCTGCGTGGCGTTGTCGTCCAGGTTAAGCACGCTGACGGCCGTCGCGCTGCCCAGGCGGACGGTCACGGCGCCGGCATGCATCTCGGCACGGCCGCCGTTGTCGACCCACAGGCGGTCGCCGGTGGTGATCGGCCGGTTCAGGCCGGCCGCGGCCCACTCGTCAGAGCCGGCCGGGGCAAAGCTGAGGTTGCCCGCCGCCTCGGTCAGGGTAGCGACGCGCGATGGCGGATCGGTCTGCTCGACCACCGCTCCTGGCTCGCCAAGCGGCGAAGGCTGGGCATGACCCGGCCATGGCGCGAAGGTCAGGGCCAGGCCGGCCGTCACGGCCAGCATGGGCAGCCAGGTTGTGACGCTGGCCTTCAGGCGGCGAGGGCCAATGGCGGAATTTCGGTCAGGCGCAGGTGAGCGATACATGGATTCGAGAAGCTGGGAGAACAAGGCCCACGGCGCAAGGCCCACGGCGGCCGGCGGCCGGCGGCCGTCCTGATGTCACCATACATGGAGCAACGTCCCCGGGAGTCCGGCGCGGACAAGACTTTGTAAGCGGTTATTTCCTCTGGCCGCGGCATGGCGGGAGGATACGTGCCGGCGAAGCACGATGGAGGCCGGAACCGGCGGTATGGATGAAGGCGGCAGTGCAAGCGGCCGTCAAAGGCGGAAACAACTCCTTGACTCTCGCCGTCTCCTGGTACCGCCAGCGCCCTGGCAACAACGGGCGCGCGCGGTTCCGGTGTCAGTTCCCTGATTGCTCGCGCAAGTGCTCTGTAAGCCGCTCCGCGGGGACGGGCCGGCTGTACAGATAGCCTTGCGCCTCCCAGCAGCCATTGGCCAGCAGGAAGTCGCGCTGTTCGACCGTTTCGACGCCCTCCGCCACCACGCCGATCTGCAGGCTCTGCCCGACGTTGATGACGGAGCGGACGATGGCGGCATCCACCGGATCCTGCGTCACGTTGCGCACGAAGGACTGGTCGATCTTCAGACGGTCAACCGGGAACGACTTGAGGAAGCTCAGCGAGGCGTAACCCGTACCGAAGTCGTCGCAGGTCAGGGTCACGCCGTCGCGGCGCAGCGCCTGGAGCTGGTCGGATACCTCGTCGCCCTGCTGCAGCGCGATGGTCTCGGTGATCTCGATTTCCAGGCTGGACGGCGGCAGTTCCAGCGCGCGCAAGACATGGCGCACCTCGGTCACCAGCCGGCTTTCGGCCAGTTGCGCGGCGAACAGGTTGATGGCCACGCGCGGCGCCTGGGGCAAGGTCAGCGCCCACGCCCGCGCCTGCGCGCAGGCAGTCTGCAGCAGCCACATGCCCACGTCGCTGGCCACGCTGCTGGCCGCCAGCGCATCGATGAAGCTTGCCGGCGCGAGCAGGCCGCGCGTCGGATGGCGCCAGCGCAGCAGCGCCTCGGCGCCCATGATGCGGCCGTCGCGCAAGTCGACCTGGGGCTGGTAGTGAAGCTCGAACTGGCGCTGCGCGTAAGCCTCGTGCAGCGCCTGCACCAGCGACAGCCGCGTGGTCACGTCCTGGCGCATCTGCGGCTTGAAGAAGCGGATGGTGCGCCCGCCATCGTGCTTGGCACGGGCCAGCGCCAGGCTGGCGGCCGCGAGCGCGTCGGAGGCTAGATCGCCGGCGGCCGGCAGCACGCACGCGCCCACGCTGGCAAGCACGTGATGGCGGCGCCCGCTGTATTCGTGCGGCGAGGACAGCATGGAAAGGATTGCGGCGCAGACGTGCCGAACCAGGGTCGGATCCGAAATGGAAGGCAGCAGCACCGAGAACTCGTCGCTGCCGACGCGGGCGATCACGGCATCGCGCGGCGATGCGTCGCGCAGCCGGCGTGCCACGCCTTGCAGGATCAGGTCGCCCTCGGCATGGCCGTGCATGTCATTGAAGGCGCGGAAATCATCAATGCCGATCAACAGCAATGCGCAGCGGGGCACCGCCTCGCTTTGCAGGCGTGCCTCCAGCCGCTTTAAGAATCCCCCCCGATTCCCGACCCCGGTCAGCGGATCGGTCTCCCCGTCTGGCGAAGCGCCAGCCGCTTTCGCCCCCGACTTGGCCACCATCCCTGCCTCTTTTGCAATTATCGACATTGTTACCAGATCTGCAATTCAGGGAAGTGTGACGAAAACCATGAAAAAAGCAAGCGCTTCGGGAATTCCGGCGTGCGCGCCAATGCGGCTTAGCAACGCCCGGCTCCTGCCAGTCGCGCGGCGTTGAAACCGCCCCGGGGTTACAGTACCCTACCGCGCATTGCCGCACTGCCGGCCGGGCGCCGCGGCTGCCCTGAAGAAGAACACGGAATACGGGAACCAAGCCTTGAACCACTGGACCATCCGCAAGCGCATCCTGGCAAGCTTTACCTTCATCCTGCTGGTCATGGCACTGATGGGGGTTGTGGCCTACAACCGGCTCTCGTCGATCGAGCGGGAAACCAACCTGATGCTCAAGGACGCCCTGCCGGGCCTCCAATACAGCACCAGCATCCGCGGCGCCTGGGGCGAGATCTATGTGCTGGGCTGGGAAACCATCAAGGCCACCGGCGACAGCCAGCGCCAGGAGTACCGGCAGCAAGTGGCCGACGTCCGCGCGCGGCTGGAGCGGCTCGAACAACAGTACGAGACCACCATCACCCGCGACAACGACCGCGCCACCTTCAACCAGTACAAGACGGCCAAGGCCAGGTATGAGCAGGTGGCGCTGCCGCTGTTGCAAGCGACCAGCGGGAAAGGCGTCGATTCCACCGAAGCGCTGCTGCGCGGCGATGCCCACCAGGCCTGGCAGGATGTGCGCAAGCTCGCGCAGGCCATGGTGGACGACAACAATGCCGTGAACGAGCGTTCCGCGCACGGCATCAATGCGGCCGTCAACTCGGCCAAGGTCGGCATCGAGGTGGCGCTGCTGGTCGCGCTGGCGGTGGCGGTCATCTGTGGCTACCTGCTGCTGCGCGCCATCACCGTGCCGATGCGCTCGATCGTCGGCCTGCTGGCCGGCATCCGCGGCGGCGACCTGCGCCTGCGCATGGCACTGAAGCGCGGCGACGAATTCCAGGACGTCGAGGAAGGCTTCAACCAGATGACGGGCGAGCTGACTTCGCTGGTCGGCCAGGCCCAGCGCTCCGCGATCCAGGTCACCACCTCGGTCAACGAGATTGCCGCGACCGCGCGACAGCAACAGGCCACCGCCACGGAAACCGCCGCGACCACGACGCAGATCGGCGCCACCTCGCGCGAGATTTCCGCCACGGCGCGCGACCTGGTCCGCACCATCAACGAGGTCTCGAACGCGGCCGAGCAGACCGCCGGGCTCGCCGGGACCGGCCAGGTCGGCCTGTCGCGCATGGAAGCCACCATGCAGCACGTGATGGACGCGGCCGGCTCGGTCAATGCCAAGCTCGCCACGCTCAATGAACGGGCCGGCAATATCAACCAGGTGGTCACCACCATCGCCAAGGTGGCGGACCAGACCAACCTGCTGTCGCTCAATGCCGCGATCGAGGCCGAAAAGGCCGGCGAATACGGCCGCGGCTTCTCGGTGGTGGCCACCGAGATCCGCCGCCTGGCCGACCAGACCGCCGTCGCCACCTACGACATCGAGCAGATGGTGCGCGAGATCCAGTCCGCCGTGGCCGCCGGCGTGATGGGCATGGACAAGTTCTCGGAAGAAGTGCGCCGCGGCATGTCCGACGTGACCCAGGTCGGCGACCAGCTGTCGCAGATCATCGGGCAGGTGCAGTCGCTCGCGCCGCGCGTGCAGATGGTCAACGAAGGCATGCAGGCGCAGGCCGGAGGCGCCGAGCAGATCAACCAGGCGCTGATGCAATTGTCCGAAGCCGCGCAGCAGACGGTCGAGTCGCTGCGCCAGTCGGGCCAGGCCATCGACGAGCTGACGCTGGTGGCCAACGAGCTGCGCAGCGGCGTTTCACGCTTCAAGGTATAGCGCCGTGGGGCGGGAGGCCACGCGCCGATGAAATTGTTCCTGCTGTTCCGGCTTGGCCATGATCACTATGCGATCGATGCCACCGAGGTCGCCGAGGTGCTGCCGCTGACCGCGCTCAAGCAGATTCCCGGCAGCCCTGCCTGGGTGGCCGGCGTGCTGTCGCGGCGCGGGCAGGCGGTGCCTGTGATCGACCTGTGCGCGCTGGCCACGGGCGTGGCGTCGGCGCAGCGCACCAGCACGCGCACGGTGCTGGTCCATTACCGCCGCCGCGAAGGCGAAGGCGATGCGCCGCGCCTGCTCGGGCTGCGCCTGGAGCAGGCCACCGAGACGCTGCGCTGCGCGCCGGAATCGTTCATCGAAACGGGCATCGACACCGGCACGGCACGCTACCTGGGGCCGGTGCGCGCCGATGAACAGCGCGGCCTGGTGCAATGGGTGCGGGTCCACGCCCTGCTGCCCGACGATGTCCACGCCATGCTGTTCGACGCGGCGCGGGACGCGTGCCTGCCATGAGCACGGCCACCCATATCGAGGCCTTGCTGAAGGCGCGCATCGGGCTGGATGCGCGCTCGATCGGCCCCGGCGCGCTCGAACGCGCGCTGCGCGAGCGCCAGGCCGCGTTGCAGGCGCATGATGTGGCGGCCTACTGGAACCTGCTGCACAGCCACCCCGACGAGTTCCAGGCGCTGATTGAAGCCGTGGTGGTCCCCGAGACCTGGTTCTTCCGGCACCGGGAGGCCCTGGTGGCGCTTGGGCGCTTTGCGGCCGAGCGCGTGTTCGGCGACCCCACGCGGCAGATTCGTGTGCTGAGCCTGCCCTGCGCGAGCGGCGAAGAGCCCTATTCCATCGCCATGGCCCTGCTCGACGCCGGCATTGCACCCGCGCGTTTCCGCATCGACGCGCTGGATATCAGCGCCCGCGCCCTGGCGCGCGCACGTGCCGGCCTCTACGGCGGCAATGCCTTCCGCGGCGCCGCGCTCGATTTCCGCGACCGCTACTTCAAGCCCTGCCCGGGCGGCTTCGCACTGGACGCGCGGGTGCGCGAACTGGTGCAGCCGCGCCTGGGCAACATTGTCGACCCCGACCTGCTGGCCGGCGAGGCGCCCTACGACTTCGTCTTCTGCCGCAACCTGCTGATCTATTTCGATGCCGACGTGCAGCGGCGTACCGTCCAGACCCTGGCCCGGCTGACCGCGAGCGACGGCATGATCTTCGTGGGCCCGGCCGAAGCCAGCCTGCTCAGCGCGCAAGGGCTGCAGTCCGCCGGCGTGCCGCTCGCCTTCGCGTTCCGCAAGTCCCCCACGGAGGAAGCACGGAGCGTGCGCCCGATCCAGCGCAGCACCGCGCTTGCGCCGGCGCCTGCCCGCATGCCGCCGAGGCCGGCCAGGCTTCATGCACGCCCCACGCCGGCGCTGCGCAAGCCCGCACCGCCTCGCGTCGCCGAGCCGGCCGATGCGCTCGCCAGCATCTCGGCGCTAGCCGATCGCGGCGAACTGGACGCCGCCACCGCGGCCTGCGAAGCGCTGATCGCCAGCCAGGGCCCGAGCGCGGATGCCTGTTGCCTGCTGGGCGTGCTCCATGACGCCGCCGGCCGCACGCCGAGCGCGCGCGACGCCTATCGCCGCGCAATCTATCTCGACCCGGGCCACCAGGAGGCCCTCTATCACCTGGCCGCGCGGCTCGAAGCCGAGGGCGACCACGCCGGCGCCGCGCGCCTGCGCCAGCGCGCCCAGCGCCATACCCGTACCGGCTAGCCATGGCTGACGACCTGACTCTTTCCGCCAACACACCTGTCGACAGTACGCCTGTAGACGACTGCTGGCGCCGCATCGGCGTGCGGGGCGACGGCAGCTGCGCGCTGCTGGCCACGCACGTCCATTGCCGCAACTGTCCGACCTATTCCCGCGCGGCCACGGTCCTGCTCGATTCACATGCCATGACCCGGTTGCCCGACGCACCGGCCGACCGCGAACCGGATGCGGCGTCGTCCGGCACCGGCCTGTCCTGCCTGGTGTTCCGCGTCGGCGAGGAATGGCTGGCCCTGCCCACCGAGGCCATTGGCGAAGTCACCGCGCCGTGCCCCGTGCACTCGCTCCCGCATCGCCGCGACGCCGCAGTGCTGGGGCTGGCCAGCGTGCGCGGCAGCCTGCTGGCCTGCCTGTCGCTGGCCCGGTTGTTCGGCATGGACGAGGCACCCGATGCCCAGGCGAACGCGCGGCACGGACAGCGTTTCCTGGTGCTCGGCCAGGGCCGCGGCGCCATCGCCCTGCCGGTGGCCGAAGTCAGCGGCGTGCGCCGCGTGCCCGGCAGTGCGCTGCGGCCGCTGCCGGCCACGCTGGCGCGGGCCTCCACGCGCTACAGCCAGGCCTTGTTTGAAGACCAGGGCCGCAGCGTCGGCCTGCTGGATGCCGCGCTGGTGCGCCAGGCACTGACCCGGAGCCTGGCATGAACCCCGACCAGTTGCGCGACGCTTCGCTGCTCGAACTGTTCGCGCTCGAAGCCGAATCCCAGGCCGAGGTGCTCAATGCGGGCCTGCTCGCGCTGGAACGCGACCCCGCCGCCGCCAGCCAGCTAGACGCCTGCATGCGCGCGGCGCATTCCATCAAGGGCGCGGCGCGCATTGTCGGGCTCGATGGCGGAGTGCACCTGGCGCATGCCATGGAAGATTGCCTGGTGGCCGCACAAGCCGGCATGGCGCTGAGCGCCGCGCATATCGATGCGCTGCTGCAAGGCACCGACCTGCTGCAGCGGATCGGCCAGCCGCCTGATGGCGACCCGGCCTGGGCCGACCGCCAGGGCCGCGCCGAGATCCTCGCCGTGGTGCAACGCTTGCAGGCGTTGCCGGGCGGAGAAGGCGCGTCAGCACCGGTTGCGGCGGAGCCGCCAGTTGCGTCGGCCGACGCCGAGCCCAGCCCCGCCGCGCCGCCCCAGCCAGCCGTGCCACCGGGAGCCGCCCCGGAATCGCACGAGCGCATGCTGCGCGTCGGCGCCGAGTCGCTCGACCAGTTGCTGGCGCTGTCGGGAGAGGCCATGGTGGAATCGCACTGGCTGCGCCCGTTCGGCCGGGCCATGCTGCAGGCGCGCCGGCAACAGGCGCGCGCGCTGCAGGCCCTGGACACACTGAGCGGCGCGCTCGCGGGCAGCGGCGCCGACGCCAGCGCCATGGCCGCTCTGTCCGATGCGCGGCAACTGCTGGCAGACGGCGCGCAAGACCTGTCGCAGCGGCAGGAAGAGCTGGACCAGTACGAGCACCGCACTGCGCGGCTGGCGCGGCGTCTCTACGACACCGCGCTGGCCTGCCGCATGCGCCCGCTGTCCGACGGGTTGGCAGGTTACGCGCGCATGGTGCGCGATCTTGCGCGCTCGCTCGGCAAGGCAGCGCACCTGGAACTGGTCGGCGCCGGCACGCAGGTGGACCGCGACATCCTCGAGGCTCTGGATGCGCCGCTGGCGCACTTGCTGCGCAATGCCGTGGATCACGGCATCGAGCCGTCCGCGGTGCGCGTGGCCGCCGGCAAGCCCGCCGAAGGACGCATCCTGCTGCAGGCGCGGCACAATGCCGGCCGGCTCGTGATCGAGATCGGCGACGACGGCGCGGGCGTGGATCTCGAATTGCTGCGCCACGCGATCGTGCGGCGGCGCCTGGCGAGCGAGGACACCGCCGCGCGGCTGTCGCAGGCCGAGCTGCTCGAGTTCCTGCTGCTGCCGGGCTTCAGCCTGCGCGAGACCGTGTCCGAAGTCTCGGGCCGCGGCGTCGGCCTGGACGCAGTGCAGGAAATGGTGCGCCGCGTGCGCGGCAGCCTGCGCCTGGCGCAGCCGCCCGGGGGCGGCCTGCAGTTCCACCTGGAGCTGCCGCTGACGCTGTCGGTGGTGCGCGCGCTGCTGGTGGAAGTAGCCGGCGAAGCCTATGCGTTCCCGCTGGGCCACGTCCTGCGCGCCGCCACGGTGGCCCGGCAGGACGTGGCGCAGACCGAGAGCCACCAGCATTTCCGGCACGCGGGCCGCGCAGTCGGGCTGGTCAGTGCCGCGCAGGTCCTGCAGCGCCCGGAACGCGCGCTCGACGGCGACGAGATTCCCGTCGTCATCCTCGGCGAACAGGACCGCGTGTACGGCATTGCCGTCGACCGCATGCTGGGCGAACGCCTGCTGGTGGTGCAGCCGCTCGCGCCGGCGCTGGGCAAGATCAAGGATATTGCCGCGGGCGCCCTGACCGATGACGGCACGCCGGTCCTGATCTTCGACGTGGATGACCTGCTGCGCTCGGTCGAGAAGCTCGTCAGCGACGGACGCATCGAGCCTGTACGCCAGGCAGGTATGGCCGCCACGCAGGCGCGGCGCAAGCGCGTGCTGGTGGTCGACGACTCCCTCACCGTGCGCGAGCTGGAGCGCAAGCTGCTGGCCGGGCGCGGCTACGACGTGGTGGTCGCCGTGGATGGCATGGACGGCTGGAACGTGCTGCGCGCCGAGCCCTTCGACCTGGTCATCACCGATATCGACATGCCGCGCATGGACGGGATCGAACTGGTCACGCTGATCCGCAAGGAGCCGCGCCTGCAGCAGTTGCCGGTGATGGTGGTGTCGTACAAGGACCGCGAGCAGGATCGCCAGCGCGGCCTGGAGGCCGGCGCGGATTACTATCTGGCAAAAGGCAGTTTCCATGACGCTGCGCTGCTCGATGCGGTGCACGACCTGATCGGCGAGGCAACTTCATGAGAGTCGGCATCGTCAATGATTCGGCGCTGGCCGTGGCCGCGCTGCGCCGCGCCATCGCGCTCGATCCCGCCTTCGAGATTGCATGGGTCGCCGGGGACGGCGAACAGGCGATCCAGCTCGCGGCTTCGCACCCGCCCGACCTGATCCTGATGGACCTGTTGATGCCGGTCATGGACGGCGTGGAGGCCACGCGCCGCATCATGGCGGCCACGCCGTGCCCGATCGTGGTGGTTACCACGGACCTGGGCCGCAACGCCAACCAGGTGTTCGACGCCATGGGGCATGGCGCCATCGATGCCGTGGACACACCCACGCTGACCGAATCCGATGCCAGGCTGACCGCCGGCCCGCTGCTGCGCAAGATGCGCAATGTCAGGCGGCTGGTGACGGGACGGGTGGCACCGCGTCCAGCCGTGGCCGAAGTAACAGGCCGGCCGGCAGCGTCGCGCCTGGTTGCGATCGGCGCCTCGGCCGGCGGCCCGGCGGCGCTGGCCACGCTGCTGTCCGCCCTGCCCGCGGATTTCTGCGCGGCCGTCGTGGCCGTGCAGCATGTCGACGAAGCCTTCGCACCCGGCATGGCGGAATGGCTCGATGGACAGTGCGCGCTGCCGGTGCGCGTAGCCGCCGCCGGCGAAGTGCCGCAGGCCGGCACGGTCCTGATCGCCGGCACCAACAACCATCTGCGGCTGCTAGGGTCAAACCGCATGGCCTATACCGAGCAGCCCAGCGATTATCTCTACCGCCCCTCCATCGACGTGTTCTTTGAAAGCGTGGTGGAGCATTGGCGCGGACAAGCCATTGGCGTGCTGCTCACCGGCATGGGCCGCGACGGCGCCAGCGGGTTGAAGGCCATGCGCGACCAGGGTTGCCTGACGATTGCGCAGGACCAGGCCACCAGCGCCGTCTACGGCATGCCCAAGGCGGCGGCGGCCATCGGCGCCGCCAGCGAGATCCTGCCGCTCGCGGCCGTTGCGCCGCGCCTGGTGCAGGCCTGCAGCCACCTGTGGCCGGCTCCGAGCCGGGCACTGTAGCGAAGACAACAGAGAAGACGACACAAGATCGCCGATGCCTCATCCAGGAACATTTTGGGGTCGAGCCATCCGGGAAGCCAGCATGCAAGAACTCGAGAACCACGCCATCACCGACACTACCCCAGCGCACACCTATCCCGTCATGGTGCTGCTGGTGGACGACCAGGCCATGATCGGCGAAGCTGTCCGCCGCGCCCTGGCCTCCGAGCCCGACATCGATTTCCACTACTGCGCGACGCCGGACGACGCCGTGGCCGTGGCCGAGCGCACCCGCCCCACCGTGATCCTGCAGGACCTGGTCATGCCCGGCGTGGATGGCCTGACGCTGGTGCGCCGCTATCGCGACTACGCCGCCACGCGCGATATCCCGATCATCGTGCTGTCCACCAAGGAAGAGGCGGCGACGAAGAGCGCGGCCTTCGCCGCGGGCGCCAACGATTACCTGGTGAAACTGCCGGACAGCATCGAGCTGATCGCGCGCATCCGCTATCACTCGCGCTCGTACCTGAACCTGCAGCAGCGCGACGAGGCCTACCGCGCGCTGCGGCAAAGCCAGCAGCAACTGCTCGAGACCAACCTTGAACTGCAGCGGCTCACCAACTCGGACGGCCTCACTGGATTGTCCAATCGACGCTATTTCGACGAATACCTGAACGCCGAGTGGAAGCGGGCCCAGCGTGACAAGAGCCAGCTCGCCCTGCTGATGATCGACGTCGATGCGTTCAAGGCCTACAACGATACGTACGGGCACGTCGCCGGCGATGATGTCTTGCGGCGCGTCGCCGCCGTACTGCGCGACAACTGCTCGCGGCCCACGGACCTGCCCGCGCGCTTCGGCGGTGAAGAGTTCTCGATGATTCTCCCTTCGACTTCGCCCGGCGGCGCGCGGCTGCTCGCGGAAAAAGCGCGGCGTGCGGTTGAAGCGCTCGGCATCGCCCACAACGGGCTGGGCGCGGGCGGCAGCCTGACTGTCAGCATCGGCGCGGCGGTGCTGGTGCCGGAAGAGAACCAGCCCAGTAGCCGGCTGGTCGAAGTGGCCGATGCGGGGCTGTACGAGGCCAAGAGAAATGGCAGGAACCAGGTGGTGATGGCCTGGCCCAAAAGCTAGCCCCAATTCGGGATACGGTGTCGTGCGCCGCCAGTCACGACAGCGCCTCGCATACCGTCCCATCCCCTTCTCCTGTGGGAATCCTCCGACACCGGTTTCGGATACCTGCGGCTGCCTCCGCTGAAAGTTCCTTTCTATCGTTGCAATAAGGCCACCTGACTCGCGAAACGGCGTCAACGGCCTGAAGGGCATCCCCTGCCCTATGCAGCCGCCGCAACGCCGCGGCCGTTCCTGGCACTCGCCCCAAACCAACGCAACGGAGAGAGGTGATTTTATGTTCCGCTCAAGAAAAACCAGTCTTATCCTTGGCCTCGCGATCGCAAGTGCGGCAGTCCTGTCTGCCTGCGGCGGAGGCGGTGACGACGGCATTGCCGCCCGCGTCGGCCTCAGCAAGCCGACGGTCCGCCTGATTCATGCCATACCGGGCGGCCCGAACGTCGACATCTTGCAGAACGGCGTGAAAACCAATCTGCTGAACGAGCCCTACAAGTTCGTGTCGACCTATCGCACGGTCGACGAAGGCAACCAGCTGTTTGCGTTCAACGTGGCCGGTACCAATACCGAGTTGGGGCATACGACCATCAACACCCATACGGGCCACAAGTACACGGCAGTTGCCATGCCAGGCAGCGAAAGCGCGGCGGACGTGATACAGATCGATGATCCGTTCGAAGTGGGCCTGTTCTCGGACAAGGCGCGTGTCAGGGCACTGAACGCATCGTTCAACGCGCAGAACGTGGACATCTACGTGACCGTGCCGGCGGTTGACCTGAACTCCGTCGGCCCGACGTTCTCCGCCGTGGCATTCAAGTCCGCGGTACCTGCATCGGGCCAGGACTCGATCAGCCTGAACGGCGGCACCTACCGGCTGCGCATCACCACGGCTGGCAGCAAGACCGTGATCTTCGATTCGGGCACGCTGACGCTGGCCAACAATGCCGACTGGCTGATCACCACGCTTCCGGTGGACGGCATCAAGGCTACGCTGCCGAACCGCATCAAGGTGCTGGTCGCGCGCGGCGACGACGAATCGCAGGCTGGCCTGGAACTGGTGACCCAACCGAGCCAGTAATTCTTCAACGCCAGGCTGCAATGCAATGGGCCCGCGAAAGCGGGCCCATTTTTCTTGTGTGGACGTAGCTGTCTCAGCCGTCGGCACCGCCATCCCGCTTGAGGATATCGAGATGGGACAGGTAGCGATCCAGTTCGTCGCGGCCGCTGTCGGTGATGCAGTACACCCGGCCGCTGCCCTCGACCAGTTCGGCCGTGATCGCACGCGCGATCATCAGGCTGCGCAGGATCGGGCGCAGCGAGCGGATGTTCAGTTCGATGCCGTACTCGCGCAGCCGGTCGACCAGGTTCATCACGGTCGAAGGACTTGCGTGGACGAGCTTGAGGATGAAAATCCGGGAAAGGACCCGGTCAAGGGAAAACGGTTTCATGAGCGCCGGCGAAGCTCCCACCCCACGACACCGGAATGCTGGGATCCGGTGAAGGGCCGGAGCGGAGTTCCTGTTCATCTTGCGCGGCCCATGACTGCTGCCGCAGTCGGGCACTCTCTACTTCTGCGAACTTCGCGCAGCGCAGGCTGCGCCGCAAGAAAATACGGGGTGCACGAAGGCACCCCGAATACTTGCTTGATGCACGCCGCAGCGAGACGGCGTGGTTCCGGAGCGCCGGGGCTACTCTTCCTGGAACGCTTCTTCGCGCTTGGCCTTGATCGACGGCAGGGCCACCACCGCGACCAGCGCCGCAGCGGCGATCAGCAGGCCCATCGACAGCGGACGGGTCACGAACACGCTGAAGTCACCACGCGAGAGCAGCAGCGAACGGCGGAAGTTCTCTTCCATCATCGGTCCCAGCACGAAGCCCAGCAGCAGCGGCGCCGGTTCGCACTTGAGCTTCAGGAACAGGTAGCCGAGCACGCCGAAGCCAGCCGCCATGAAGACGTCGAAGGTCTGGTTGTTGACCGAGTACACGCCAATGCCGCAGAACACCAGGATCGCCGGGTACAGGAAGCGGTACGGCACGGTCAGCAGCTTCACCCAGATACCGATCATCGGCAGGTTCAGGATGATCAGCATCAGGTTGCCGATCCACATCGAGGCGATCAGGCCCCAGAACAGCGCCGGGTTGCTGGTCATGACCTGCGGGCCGGGCTGGATGTTGTGGATGGTCATCGCACCCACCATCAGCGCCATCACCGCGTTGGGCGGAATGCCCAGCGTCAGCAGCGGGATGAACGAGGTCTGTGCCGCGGCGTTGTTGGCCGATTCCGGACCCGCCACGCCTTCGATGGCGCCCTTGCCGAACTCATGCGAGTACTTCGAGGTCTTCTTCTCCAGCGAGTACGCCGCGAACGAAGCCAGTGCCGCACCACCGCCCGGCAGGATGCCCAGCGCCGAACCGAGCATCGTGCCGCGCAGCACGGCAGGCGCCATGCGCTTGAAGTCTTCCTTGGTCGGCCAGAGATTGGTGACCGCGTCGGTGAAGGTTTCGCGCGATTCCTTCTGCTCCAGGTTCGCGATGAT
Organism: Cupriavidus sp. 22TCCZM04-2; assembly: GCF_057798895.1. NCBI lineage: Bacteria > Pseudomonadati > Pseudomonadota > Betaproteobacteria > Burkholderiales > Burkholderiaceae > Cupriavidus > Cupriavidus sp. 22TCCZM04-2. Next base: position 35,379 of record NZ_JBYOJS010000015.1, on the reverse strand, counting down.
TTCCGCGAAACCGAACATGCCCATGGCCAGCGCGACGAAGTCGATGCCGTCGGTCAGTTCCGGCACGTCGAACGAAAAGCGCGCAGCGCCCGAGTTCACGTCGGTACCGATCAGGCCCATCAGCAGGCCCAGCACGATCATGGCCACGGCCTTCGGCAGCGAACCCGACGCCAGCACCACGGCACCGATCAGGCCCAGCACCATCAGGGAGAAGTACTCGGCGGGACCGAACTTGAATGCCAGTTCCGACAGCGGCGTGGCAAACGCGGCCAGGATCAGCGTGGCCACGCAGCCGGCGAAGAACGAACCCAGGCCCGAAGTCGCCAACGCCACACCCGCGCGTCCTCGCCGCGCCATCTGGTAGCCGTCGATGGTGGTTACCACCGACGACGATTCACCGGGCAGGTTCACCAGGATGGCGGTGGTCGAACCGCCGTACTGGGCGCCGTAGTAGATACCGGCCAGCATGATCAGCGCGGCCACCGGCGGCAGCGTGTAGGTCACCGGCAGCAGCATGGCGATGGTGGCCAGCGGCCCCAGGCCCGGCAGCACGCCGATCAGCGTACCCAGCACGCAGCCCAGGAACGCGTAGGCGAGATTCTGCAGCGACAGCGCCGTCGAGAATCCCAGTGAAAGGTGTTCAATCAATTCCATCTCGGCGCTCCCCTTAACCGGTGATGAATGCAGGCCACACCGGCATCTGCAGGTTGATGCCGTACACGAACGCGCCCAGGCTGATCAGCACCAGCACGACGCTGTTGAGCAAGGCGCCCTTCCAGCTGAACTCGTGGCTGGCCATCGACGACACCAACACCAGCACGAACACGGACAGCACCATGCCGAGCGGCTTCAGCAACAGGCCGAACAGCACCACGGAACCGAGGATCCACAGCAGGGTCTTCAGGTCCCAGCGTGCGAGATGGTCTTGCTCGCCCTTGCTCGACAGCGACGAGATCAGCACCAGCGCGCCGAGCACGGCGAGCACCAACCCGAGCAGGAACGGAAAGTATCCGGGGCCCATTTTCGCGGCGGTTCCCATGGAATAGCCGCGTGCGACCCAGGAAAAGCCCAGACCGACCAGAATAAACATCAGGCCGGAGGCAAAGTCCTTTTGGCTACGTATGCGCAAAACGATTCTCCTCAAAGTTCACGAATGCTGCCGGTGTCGCGCGCTGGCTCTGCTGCGCGAATTGCTGCATGCAAGCGCATGCCCCGACGGTGACCGGAACCTTAAAGAGGCGATCTTTCAGCCGCCTTTCAGTTGTCTTCAATTAGGGGTATTCACCAATGCGCCACGCATCAGACAGGCGTGTCCATGCGAATGTGCATGCGCCCCAATGCATCACGACATGATGTATTAGCGCCAGGCTGGACGGCGTGGAAAGGGAGAACTACGACGGCGGGACGCGCGCCATTGCCATGCGGCATCGACGCGGTTTGAGGAAGGCATTCTGGCGCACGCGGACGAACGCGCCCGTTACCGCAAAGTCGGCAACGGGCGCAACGATGCCATGCCGATCTTTCGATTGCCTTTCAACGCACGGTTTCGACGGTACGGGGCGGCGCTTCATCCGCTTCGGATACCTGGCCCGCGTCTTCGCAGGGCGTGCCCATGCTGGTGTCGGGGGCCTGCCCCACCGCTTTGGGTGCATGGGCCGACACCGGCAGCATATGGCTGGTACGCCAGTTGCCGAAGCGGTAGTAGCCCACCGCCAGCACGACCGACACCACCGATCCCAGCGGAAAGCTCCACCAGATGGCGTCCGCGCCCCAGCTCTTGCCCAGCGCCCACGCGAACGGAAGGCGGATCACCCACATCGACAGGAACAGGATGACCAGCGGCGCCATCACGGCGCCGGTGGCACGCACCGTGCCGAAGATCACGATGGTGAATCCGAACAGGATGAACGACCACAGCACCACGACGTTGATCTGCCGCGCGATGCCGATGGCCACGTTGTCGGTGCCGAGGAAAAGCCCCAGCGAATTGCGGTCGAACAGGTAGACCAGCCCGACCAGCGCGCCGGTCATCGCCAGGTTGAACAGCATGCCCATGCGCGTGATGCGCGTGACGCGGTGCCAGAGCCCCGCACCGACGTTCTGCGCCACCATGGACGACACGCTCGCACCGACCGCCAGCGCCGGCATCTGCACGTAGGTCCAGAGCTGCGATGCCACGCCGTAGGCCGCAGTGGTCTGCGAACCGTATGCATTCACCAGCGACATCATCACGATTGCCGACGACGAGATCACCACCATCTGCAGGCCCATCGGCAGGCCCTTGGCCACCAGCGAGCGGATGATGGCCGGGTCCGGCCGCAGCAGCCCCAGCTGCTCGCGATGCAGCAGCAGGAAATGTCGGCGGCGGTAGAGCAGAGCGATCATCGCGGCCAGGCTCGTGAGCTGCGCGATCAGCGTGGCCAGCGCCGAGCCCGCAATGCCGAGCGCTGGCAGCGGGCCGACGCCGAAGATCAGCACCGGGTTGAGCACCACGTCGAGCACCGCGGACAACAGCATGAAGTAGAACGGCGTGCGCGAATCGCCGGCGCCGCGCAGCGTCATCATCACGAAGTTGTAGAAGTACATGAACGGCAGCGCGATGAAGATGATGCGCAGGTACGTCACTGCCAGCGGCGCGGCGTCGTGCGGCGTCTGCATGGCCGCCAGGATGTCCGGCGTAAAGATGTAGCCGAACACCGACGCCGCCACGGACAGCAGCACGAAGAACGTGGTGCTGGTGCCGACGATCTTGCGCGCCTCGTCCAGGTCGCGCCCGCCGACGGCCTGCCCGATCATGATGGTGTTGGCCATGCTGATGCCGAACACCACGCCGAGCAGGAAGAACAGGATGATGTTGGCGTTGGACGTCGCGGTCAGTGCCGCCTCGCCGAGGTAGCGCCCGACCCAGACGGAGTTGATCGAGGCATTGAGCGACTGGAGGATGTTGCTGCCGAGCACCGGCAGCGAAAACAGCAGCAGCGTGCGGCCGATGGGGCCGGTGGTCAGTCTGGCGTCAGGCTTCATGTCGTCCTTGTGTCGCGCGTCCATGCGTCGCGTCCATGCGTCATCCCGGCTCGAGGCGGTCAGCCTGCCAGCATACGCGATCCCGACGCCGCGCGTTGCCGCCTTGCCAACGGCCCGGATCGCGCGTCTAATGGATCGGAGCCGGAATGCGCCGGAATGCGCCGGGCCACGGCGCGCAGGAGGCGATATGCGCTGCACAAATTGCGGGTTCGAGAACCTCGCAAAGGCCAACTTCTGCGAGGAGTGCGGCGCCGTGCTGGCACGGGCCTGTCCCCAATGCGGCGAGCCCGCCGGCCCGATGACGAAGTTCTGCCGCGGCTGCGGCGCCTCGCTGGCCGGTGCTCCGGCCGGGCGGCCGTCCGTGCCGGCGCCGGCCACCCCGCCTGTCCAGTACACGCCACCGCACCTGGCCCAGCGCATCCTTGCCGAACGCGCGGCCATGGAGGCACGCGGCGATGCCGAGGGCGAGCGCAAGACCATCACCGCGCTGTTCGCCGACATGGCCGGCTCGACCGCGCTGACGCAGGACCTGGACCCCGAGGAAGCGCGGCGCCTGATCGACCCGGTCGCCACGCTGATGATGGAGGCCGTGCACCATTACGAAGGCTATGTCGCCAAGTTCCTGGGCGACGGCATCCTGGCCCTGTTCGGCGCGCCCATCGCGCACGAAGACCACGCGCTGCGCGCGCTGTACGCGGCACTGCGCATGCAGGAGGCGATGCGCCGCCACAGCGACCGCGTCCGCCTGGAACTGGGCATTCCGTTGCAGATCCGCGTCGGCATCCACACCGGCGAGGTCCTGGTGCGCTCGATCCGCAAGGACGACCTGCACACGGACTATGACCCGGTCGGGCACACCATCCACATCGCCTCGCGCATGGAAGGCGTGGCGACGCCGGCGTCGATCCTGATCAGCGAGTCGACCCACAAGCTCACCGAAGGCTACTTTGAGTTCAAGCCGCTCGGCACCACGCATGTCAAGGGCGTGCGCGATCCGCTGGCCGTCTACGAGGTGCTCGGCCTCGGGGCGCTGCGCACGCGCCTGCAGGTCGCGGCGCACCGCGGGCTGGCCCGCTTCGTCGGCCGCCAGACCGAACTGGAGCAACTGCACGCGGCGCTGGAGCGGGCCAGGGCCGGCAACGGGCAGATCGTCGGCGTGGTCGGCGAGGCCGGCGTGGGCAAGTCCCGCCTGTTCCACGAATTCAAGGCCAGGTCGCGGCAGGGCTGCCTGGTGCTGGAGACCTTCTCGGTATCGCACGGCAAGGCCTTTGCCTACCTGCCGCTGATCGAGCTGCTGAAGAACTACTTCCAGGTCACCGCGCAGGACAACGACCGCGGCTGCCGCGAAAAGGTCACCGGCAGGCTGCTGACGCTGGATCGCTCGCTGGAGGTGCATCTGCCCTACCTGCTTTACCTGCTCGGCAGCAGCGACCCGGATTCGGCGCTGCCGACCATGGACGCCACGATCCGGCGCCAGCGTACTTTCGAAGCCATTGCCCAGTTGCTGGTGCGCGAGAGCCAGAACCAGCCGCTCGCGCTGATCTTCGAGGACCTGCAGTGGCTCGACAGCGAGACCGAAGGCTTTCTCGACATCCTGGTCGACCATGTGCCCGCGGCGAGCATCCTGCTGCAGGTGAACTACCGGCCCGAGTATGCGCACGACTGGCATGCGCGCGGCGCCTACACGCAGCTCCATCTGGAGCCGCTGGGCCCGGCCGAGGCCCAGGGCCTGCTCACCGCGCTGCTGGGCGACGATCGCAGCCTGGTCCCGCTGAAACGGCTGATCCTCGACAAGACCGAAGGCAACCCGTTCTTCATGGAGGAAGTGGTCCAGACGCTGAGCGAGGAAGGTGTGCTGCTGGGGCTGCCCGGCGACTTCCGCATCGAACAGGCGCCGGCCCTGCTGCACATTCCGACTACCGTGCAAGGCGTGCTGGCCGCGCGTATCGACCGGCTGCCCGTGGCGCAGAAGGACCTGCTGCAGACGCTGGCGGTGATCGGCAAGGAATTCCCGCTGGGGCTCATCCGCCGCGTCACGCAGCAGGACGACGAGGCGCTGCGCCCGCTGCTGGCCGCGCTGCAGGCCGCCGACTTCATCTACGAGCAGCCGGCTTTTCCCGACGTGGAGTACGCTTTCAAGCACGCGCTGACCCAGGAGGTCGCCGGCCACAGCCTGCTGACCGAGCGGCGCAGCGCACTGCATGAACGTACCGCGCTGGCGATCGAGTCGCTGTTCCAGGGCCGGCTGAAGGACTACTGCGGCGAGCTGGCCCACCACTACAGCCTCAGCGGCAACGTGCCGAAAGCGATCGAGTACCTGCAAGGCGCGGGCGAGCAAGCCGTGCAACGCTCCGCCCTGCCCGAGGCGATCGGCCACCTGAAGCAGGCCCTTGCGCTGCTCAAGCGGCTGCCCGACACGCCTGAACGCGTGCGGCAGGAGCTGTCCCTGCTGCTGACGCTGGGGCCCGCGCTGATCGCCACGCGCGGCCAGGCTGCCGACGAAGTGGAAGCCAACTACCGGCAAGCGCTCGCGCTGTGCGAACAGGGCGAACAGGGCGAACAAGGCGAAGCGGGCAAAGGGGGCAAAGGGGGCAAAGGGGGCGAACCCACGGCGCAGGTCTTTTCCGCGCAGCTCGGGCTATGGGCGTTTTACCAGCTGCGCGCGCAATACAACGTGTCGCTGCCGCTCGGCGAGCGGCTGCTTGGCATGGCCGAGCGCTCGCACAAACCCGACCAGCTCGCCGAGGGCCATCGCGTGCAGGGGTCCACCACGTTCCGTCTGGGCCAGATCAGCGTCGCCCGCGACCACATGGAGCAAGTGCTGGCGGTGCAGCCAGCCGACCAGTCGTCCTATGATTTCCTGCTTGGCTACGGTCGCGACCCCACCGTTCACGCCATGGCCACGCTGGGCTGGATCCTCTGGTACCAGGGCCTGCCGGACCGGGCGCGGGTGCGCTCGCTCGAAGCGCTGGCGCTGGCCCGCCAGCGTCCCGACGCCTTCAATCTGGCGCTGTGCCTGGTCTTCGCGGCGGAGGTGCACCTGTGCCGGCGTGAAGTGCAGAAGGTCGGCGAGTTTGCCGAAGCCGCCATCGCCATCTCCGGCGAACAAGGCTTTCCGATCTACCTGGCCTGGGGCACGGTGCTGCAGGGCTGGGCCGTGGCCGAGCGTGGCGACCACCAGGCGGGCATCGCGCAGATGCGGCAGGGTCTCGACGCCTATGCCGCGACCGGCGCATCGCTGGCAAGGCCGAGCCTGCTGGGGCTGCTCGCCGATGCGCACGGCATGGCGGGTGAATACCGCGCCGGCCTGGCGCTGCTCGACGAAGCCATGCCGCTTGCCGAGCACACCGGCGAACGGCTGGACGCGTCCACGCTGCTGCGCCTGAAGGGCGAACTGCTCCTGGCCGGGTCCGACCATGGCTGGCTGGCACGGGAAGAGGCCGAAGCCTGCTTCCGCAAGGCCGTCGCCATTGCGCACGAGCAGGGCGCCAGGTCGCTCGAGTTGCGCGCCGCGCTGAGCCTCGCGCGGCTGTGGCAACAAGAGGACAAGCCCGATGCCGCGCGCCAGGTACTGGCTGGCGTCTATGGCGCCTTCCGCGAAGGCTTCGAAACGCCCGACCTGCAACAGGCCAAGGCCTTGCTCGACGAGGTCGGCTGAACCGGCGCCGCCGCGAAGGAAGCCCATGAACCGGTTCCAGGCCCGCTTCGAGTCCCTGTGGTCGCGCTGCGGCGGCCAGCGCGCGCACGACACCTATGCGCAACTGTGCGGGCATTACTCGGGGCCGGGCCGCTACTACCACACGCTGTACCACGTGCGCCGCTGCCTGCGCGACCTGGACTGGGCCTGCGCGCAGGTTCCCGATGCCGACGCCGTGGAACTCGCGCTCTGGTGCCACGATGTCATCTACGTGCCGGGCGCGCGCGACAACGAGGCGCGCAGCGCCGACTGGTTCCTGCGCTGCGCCGACGGACGGATTGCGGGCGCCGACGCAATTGCGGCCATGATCCTGGACACCACGCACACCGGCGTTCCCGACGGGCTGGCCGCTTGCTATGCGGTCGACATCGACCTGGCGACGCTGGGCAGCCACGGGGCACGGTTCCGCCGCAACGGGACGCTGCTGCGCGCCGAGCGCGCCGACCTGGACGACCTGGCCTACGATGCGGCCGAACGCAAGTATCTGGGCCGCCTGCTGGCCCGCCCACGCCTCTACCTGACCGACCTGTTCCACGACCGCTATGAAGCGCGCGCCAGGCACAACCTGGCGCTGCGGCTGGCTCAGCCGGTGCCCGGCTGACGGACTGGCGTGCTGACGGACGTGTTGCGGCGCGCTCAGAGGAATTCGCCGCTGATATCCACGCTGGATCGCTGCCCGACCAGGTCATAGGTGCGCTCCAGCCAGGTGCCGGCATGGTCGCGGCCCTTGTCGCGCAGGTAGCAAAGGAACTTCCAGTCCGCGTTGTACTTGCTCGACACGCCGAGCGCGGCCATGGTCTCGTCGTTGCGGACCGAATGGATGCGCATCTCCTTCATCTCGGCCCGGTCGACCTTGCCTTGCTGGATCAGCGAGGTCACGAAGGCAATGGCGCGCATCTCGCGCATCAGCGACGAGTTGAAGCTGACCTCGTTGACGCGGTTGAGGATGTCGGCAGCCGTCCTGGGCACGCCCGGGCGCACGATCGGGTTGATGTGGACGATCACGACATCGTTGGTCTTGCATTGGTAGATCAGCGGGAAGATGGCCGGATTGCCGACATAGCCGCCGTCCCAGTAATGCTGGCCGTCAATGACCACCGACTGGAACAGCGTCGGCAGGCAGGCGGAGGCCAGCACGGCGTCGATCGACAAGTCCGCCCCGGAGAAAATGCGGATCTTGCCGGTTTCCACGTTGGTGGCGCACAGGAACAGATGGCACGGGCCTTCCCGGCGCAATGCCTCGAAATCCACCTGGCTGGCCAGGACGTCGCGCAGCGGGTTCATGTTGTGCGGATTGAACTGGTACGGCGACATCAGGCGCAGCACCATGTCGGCCATGGCATACAGCGGCGAGTTGTCCAGGCCGAAGCTGTGCCCGCCCTTCATCCACGGCACCCAGCGGAACGGGCTGTAGCGTTCGGCCGAGCGCGCGATGGCGAGCCAGAAATCATGCAGCGCCTGGCGCGCCCCGTCGGGTCCGCCCTTGAGCATCCCGCAGGCCAGCACGGCGGCGTTCATGGCGCCGGCGCTGGTGGCGCTGATGCCTTCGATCTCCAGCCTGCCGTCCTCGAGCAGCCGGTCGATGACGCCCCATGTAAAGGCCCCGTGCATGCCGCCGCCCTGGAGCGCCAGCGCGATGGGTTTCCGTTCACCGCTGGCACGCTTGCCCGAGTTTCCATCCATGGCGTGGCTCCTGGTATGCGGCCGGGGGCACTAGGGAACCCGTGCGGCCTTTTTCGTAAAGTGTAGTGAAGATGCGGCCCCATCGCGGCCGCTTTGCGCATGGACGCGCTAGTACTTCCCCGCCCAGGGAGTCGGCCGGATCGCCAGCACGATCGGCGCCGACACGTTAAGCTAGCGGACTTGGCAGCGCACCCACGCACCGCCGGAATGTCCCACACGACCACCAGGAGAACACGCATGTACCAGGATCTTGCCCTCTATATCGACGGGGAATTCGTCAAGGGCGGCGACCGGCGCGAGCAGGATGTGCTCAATCCCGCCACCCAGGAAGTCCTGGGCAAGCTGCCGCACGCCAGCCGCGCCGACCTGGACCGCGCCCTGGCCGCGGCCCAGCGCGCCTTTGAAAGCTGGAAGAAGACTTCGCCGCTGGAACGCTCGAAGATCCTGCGCCGCGTGGGCGAACTGGCCCGCGAGCGCGCCAAGGACATCGGCCGCAATATCACGCTGGACCAGGGCAAGCCGCTGGCCGAGGCGGTCGGCGAAGTGCTGGTCTGCGCCGAACATGCCGACTGGCACGCCGAGGAATGCCGCCGCATCTACGGCCGCGTGATTCCGCCGCGCCAGCCCAATGTGCGCCAGATCGTGGTGCGCGAGCCGATCGGCGTGTGCGCGGCCTTCACGCCGTGGAATTTCCCGTTCAACCAGGCCATCCGCAAGATCGTGGCGGCGGTGGGCGCGGGTTGCACGCTGATCCTGAAGGGGCCGGAAGACTCGCCCAGCGCCGTGGTCGCGCTGGCGCAGCTGTTCCACGATGCCGGCCTGCCCCCGGGCGTGCTGAACATCGTGTGGGGTGTGCCAGGCGAGGTCTCGACCTACCTGATCGAATCGCCGATCGTGCGCAAGATCTCGTTCACGGGTTCCGTGCCGGTAGGCAAGCAGCTGGCCGCGCTGGCCGGCGCGCACATGAAGCGCGTAACCATGGAACTCGGCGGGCATTCGCCGGTGCTGGTGTTCGACGACGCCGATATCGAGCCGGCCGCCGAGATGCTGGCGCGGTTCAAGCTGCGCAACGCGGGCCAGGTGTGCGTCTCGCCGACCCGTTTCTACGTGCAGGAAAAGGCCTATGACAAGTTCCTGGCCCGCTTTACGGAGGTGATCGGCTCGATCAAGGTTGGCGACGGGCTTGAAGAAGGCACGCAGATGGGCCCGCTCGCGCATGAGCGCCGCGTGCTCTCGATGGAACAGTTCCTGGACGATGCCAGCCAGCGTGGCGGCAAGGTCGTGGCCGGCGGCTCGCGCCTCGGCGACAAGGGCTACTACTTCGCCCCCACCGTGGTGACGGACCTGCCGGACGACGCCAGGCTGATGGTCGACGAGCCGTTCGGCCCGGTGGCGCCGGTGACGCGCTTCAAGGACACGGCCGAGGTGCTGCGCCGCGCCAACAGCCTGCCGTTCGGCCTGGCGTCGTATGTCTTCACCAACTCGCTGAAGACCGCGACCGAGGTCTCCAACGGCCTGGAGGCCGGCATGGTCAACATCAACCATTTCGGCATGGCGCTGTCCGAAACGCCGTTCGGCGGCATCAAGGACTCCGGCATCGGCAGCGAAGGCGGCATGGAGACCTTCGATGGCTACCTCGTGACCAAGTTCATCACGCAGGTCTGAGTCCCCGTCCTTCTGTACGGCCTGCCTGGATGGCTTATCGGGCGCCGTTGGCGGATTCGCTGACGGCGCTGCCCCTGGCCTTGCGGTAGTCCTCCGCGTAGGCCTTCCACTGGGCCAGCGACACGGCATGGCCATGCCGTGCCAGCCGCAGCGCCCCTTTGCGCCAGCGCGTGCCGGCCGCAAATTCCTGCAGTTGCTCGATACGGTCGGCCGCGTGGTGTCCGCAGCCGCGCAGGTGCGCCCACGCCGCGGCATGCGCCATGGTCGCGAGCACTTCGCGCAGCGACGAGAAACTATCGCAGTGCGCCAGGTTGACCCGGTCCGCGGTCGGCTGCAGGCTTTTCACCAGATACGACGCCTTGCCCTTGTCCACCGACGATAGCAGCGCGGGCGATGCCGCCTGCATGATCGTCTGGGTGGCGGCCACGCGCCCGGCATCGCTGCTCCAGCGCGGTTGCGCGCGGTTCGGCAGGTCCTGCCAGGCGGACGGCGCCGCGCGCTTGATGTCGATCAGGCGCGGCATGCCGCCGGCGCGTTCGTCGCGCGCCAGCACCACGTAGCGTTCCAGCCCCAGGCTGCCGATGCCGGCCACGCGACGCGCCACGTCTTCGGCGCGGAAGCGGTGGCCGTGCGACTGGCCGGAGTAGGCGTCCAACACCTGCAAGGCCCGCTTGCGGTCCCTGGTGTCGGCGGGCAAGGCGTGCCGGCCGTCGCAGATCAGCCGCTGCTGCCCCTTGCGCGTCTCGGCGCGCTCCGCGACCAGTTCGCCGCGGCGGCGGCGCTTGACCCGCCGCAGCAGCGTGGCCACCATGCCGGTCGCCGTGGCGCGCTCCAGCCAGCGCGGCTTGCCACCCTCCAATACCGCCGCATACTCGGACAGCATCGCCTCGCAGGCGCGCTCCGCGTCCTCGTCCGAGAGGCCGATCTGGCCGGCCGCCACCAGCACGCTGGACAGCACGCGGATCACGTCCACGGTCAGCGGCGCGACCAGCGCGTCGTCGAAGTCGTTCAGGTCGAAGTAGACCAGGCCGTTGTCACCTTTGAAGCTGCCGAAATTCTCCAGGTGCAGGTCGCCGCAGACGTAGGTGGTCGGCGCGTCGAGCAGCGCGTCCGCATGGCCCAGCGATGCCACGTACAGGTGATTGGTGCCGCGAAAGAAGGCGAACGGGTCGGCGGCGATGGCGGCCAGTTTGCGCGTGAAGCGCTCGGGGTCGCGGCCCTGGTTGAAACGCAGGATGGCTTCGGTGGCAGGATGCATGCGTGCGAGGAGGATCAATGGAAGAAGATACCGCGCGTCAGGAACGTGTAGTTTGCCTCTTCCGCCATCAGCCCGACAAGCACCAGCAGGCACAGTGGCGGCACCAGGATCGCGCAGATCAGCGCCATGCGCTCCCAGGCCATGTGCATGAAGACGGCGACGATCAGTCCAGCTTTCATCACCATCAGCAGCAGGATCAGGGTCCAGCGCAGGTAGCCGGTGAAGCCCACGTAGTCCACCATGTACGACAGCGTGGACAGCACGAACAGCAGCAGCCAGATCTTCAGGTAGAGGCTGATCGGATGTTGCTGGCCAGTGTGGGCGGCGTCGTCGGGGCCGTGCGCAGCGCTGGGAGAGGCAGGAGAGGCGGGAGTGGGAGTCGAAGCCATGGCAAGCCTCACCAGAGGTAGAACAATGCAAAGATGAAGACCCAGACCAGGTCCACGAAGTGCCAGTACAGGCCCGCGATCTCCACGATCTGGTAGTTTCCCGAGGCTTCGTAGCGGCCCCGCAAGACCTTGGTCGCCACGATCAGCAGGTAGATCACGCCACAGGTCACGTGAAAGCCATGAAAGCCCGTGATCATGAAGAAGGTCGATCCGAACTGGGCCGCGCCCATCGGGTTGCCCCACGGACGCACACCTTCCTGGACAATCAGCTTGGTCCACTCGAAGGCTTGCATGCTGACAAAGGTTGCGCCGAGCAATGCGGTCGCCAGCATCAGCAGCGCGCACTGGCGGCGCTGGCGCCGGTAGGCGAAGTTGACCGCCATCGCCATGGTGCCGCTGCTGGTGATGAGCACGAACGTCATGATCGCGATCAGGAGCAGCGGCACGTCGTGGCCACCGATACGAAGGCCGAAGACTTCGCTGGGATTGGGCCAGGGCACCGTAGTTGCCATGCGCACCGTCATGTAGCCCGTCAGGAAGCAGCTGAAAACGAAGGTGTCGGACAGCAGGAAGATCCACATCATCGCCTTGCCCCACGACACCTTGAAGGCGCGCTGGTCGGATGACCAGTCCGCCACCAGGCCGCGCAGGCCCGAGGCAACGGCAGCCGGCACGGCAGGCTGCGATGAGACGTTCGAAGACATGGGGTCTCTCCTCCGCGCTACGCGGTGCCGCAGACATAGCGCACGATCTCGGGCGTGAGCCAGCCCAGCGCGGCCAGCAGGACCACCCAAACCGCGAGCAGGAAATGCCAGTACCGGGCGCACAGCACCATGCGCAGCACGGCGCCTTCACCGCTGCCCCGGAATCCGGACGCGTAGGCCCAGCCCGCGAGGCCGCCGAGCACGTGCAGCCCGTGCATGGCCGTCAGCAGGTAAAAGAAGCTGCCCGCCGGGTTGCTCGCGGGACCGACATGGGCGGCCTGCAGCGCCTCCCAGGCCCATAGCTGCGACGCGACAAACGCCGCCGCGCCCACGCCGCCCAGAAGCAGCGCCTGCCGCGCCCCGGCCATGCGGCTCGCGCGCGCCAGTCGCACGGCCGCCTGCATGGCCACGCTGCCTGCCGCAAGCAGCGCGGTGGACAGCCATACCTGCCACGGCAGCGCAATGCGCTGCCAGTCAGGGCTGTCCATGCGCATGGCATAGGCGGTCAGGAACAGCGCGAACAGCACCGTGACCACGCCCATGAAGATCCACAGCCCGATGCTCGCGGGCGCACGGCGGGCGTGCTCGTCGCGGGTGTGGCCGCCGCCCGACGGATTGCCGCCGAAGTCGTCGCGGCTGACTTTGTAGACCGCATCGGCGTTCATGCCACGGCTCCACGTCTGGGGTGCGGTTCAGGCTCGGCGCCGCCGGCCTCGGGCGGCGCATTCTGCGCGATGAAGTCCTCTTTCGCGCCCGGCACGCTGTAGGCATAGGCCCAGCGATAGGCCACCGGCAGGTGCGGCCCCCAGTTGCCATGCGCGGGCGGCGTCTGCGGCGTCTGCCATTCCAGCGACGCGGCGCGCCACGGGTTGCCGTCCGCCTTGCGCCCGTGCCAGACGCTCCAGGCCAGGTTGAACACGAACAACAGCTGCGCCGCCGCCACGATGAAGGCCGCGATCGAGATGTACATGTTCATCACGTGCGCGGATTCCGGGATGAACGCGTAGTTCTCGTACGCGTAGTAGCGCCGCGGCATGCCCAGCACGCCCAGGTAGTGCATCGGGAAAAAGATGGCGTAGGTGCCGATGAAGGTGACCCAGAAATGCACGCGGCCGAGGGTATCGTCCAGCATGCGCCCCGTCACCTTGGGATACCAGTGGTAGATGCCGCCGAACACCACCAGGATCGGCGACACGCCCATCACCATGTGGAAATGCGCGACCACGAAATAGGTGTTCGACAGCGGGATGTCCACGCTCACATTGCCAAGGAACAGCCCCGTCAGCCCGCCGATGACGAAGGTGCTGATGAACGCGATGGCGAACAGCATCGGCACCGTGAAATGGATATCGGCTCGCCACAGCGTGAGCACCCAGTTGTAGACCTTGATGGCCGTGGGAATGGCGATGATCAGCGTGGTGGTGGCGAAGAAGAAGCCGAAGTACGGGTTCATGCCGCTCACGAACATGTGGTGGGCCCACACCACTACCGACAGCACGCCTATCGCCAGGATGGCCCACACCATGGTGCGATATCCGAAGATGCTCTTGCGCGCATGCACGCTGACCAGGTCCGAGACGATGCCGAAGGCCGGCAGCGCGACGATATACACCTCCGGATGGCCGAAGAACCAGAACAGGTGCTGGAACAGCAGCGGGCTGCCGCCCTTGTAGTTGAGCTGCTGGCCCATCGACACCATCGCCGGCATGAAGAAGCTGGTGCCGAGCGTCCGGTCGAGCAGCATCATCACGGCCGAGACGAACAGCGCCGGAAACGCCAGCAGCGCCAGGATGGTCGCCATGAAGATGCCCCACACCGACAGCGGCATGCGCAGCAGCGTCATGCCTTCGGTGCGCGCCTGCAGCACCGTGGTGACGTAGTTCAGCCCGCCCATGGTGGCCGCTACGATAAAGATCGCCAGCGACACCAGCATCAGGATGATGCCCCACTCATAGCCGGGCGTGCCGGGCAGGATCGCCTGCGGCGGATACAGCGTCCAGCCGGCGCCGGTCGGGCCGCCCGGCACGAAAAAGCTGGCCAGCAGCACGAGCACCGACAGCAGGTAGACCCAGTAGCTGAGCATGTTGAGGAACGGGAACACCATGTCGCGCGCGCCCACCATCAACGGGATCAGGTAGTTGCCAAAGCCGCCGAGGAACAGCGCGGTCAGCAGGTAGATCACCATGATCATGCCGTGCATGGTGACGAACTGGTAGTAGCGGTTGGCGTCGATGAAATCGAACTTGCCGGGGAACCCGAGCTGCATGCGCATCAGGTTGGACAGCGCCACGCCCACCAGCCCCACCACGATGGCCGTGATGGTGTACTGCACGGCGATCACCTTGTGGTCCTGGCTCCAGACGTAGCGGGTCCAGAAGCTCTGCGGTCCGTGGTGGCCGGCATCATCGGCGTAAGCCATGCGTTTCTCCTCACTTCGTCGCCCTGGGCGAGGCGGTCGGCGGCACCACGGCGGCATTCGATGTCGTGTACGTGCCGGATGCCGACGATGCCGCCTGCGAGCTGGTCTCGGCCGCCGCGGTGCCCCCCGTCGGTGCTCCGGCCGACGCCGACTCCGGCGGTGCAGCGCCCGTGCCGGCGCCGCTGCCCTGCGCGCGGATATAGGCCATCACGGCGCTTAACTCCTCTTCGGTCAGCGCTATCTTGGGCATGACCGGGCCGAACCCCTTGACCAGGCGAGCTTGCGGATCGGTGATTTCCTCTTTCAGGAACGCATCGTCGACCGGCGCGGTGCTGCCGTCGGAGAATGTTTCGGTGCGCCCATACAGGCCCTTCCACGTCGGTCCCACGCCAGGGTTGCCGTCAATGCTGTGGCATCCCGCGCATCCCTTGCTCTGTGCCAGCGCGTGGCCTTTTGCCGCCAGTGCCGCGTCGGCGCCGCTGGCCACCCCGGCCGGCGCCGGCGGCGATGGCGCTGCCGCCTTGGCGAGCGTCATCGCAAAGGTTGGCTGCTTCGCCAGCCATGTGTCGAAGGCGGCCTGGTCCTCCACCACCACCATGCCGCGCATGTTGTAGTGGCCCACGCCGCAGAGCTGCGCGCACAGGATTTCAAAGCGCCCCGCCTGCGTCGGCGTGAACCAGAACGAGGTCACCATGCCCGGCACCATGTTCATGCGAGCGCGAAACGGCGGCACGTAGAAGTCGTGCAGCACATCGCGCGAGCGCAGCAGCACCTTGACGGGCCGGTTCAGTGGCAGGTGCACTTCCGGGCCGCTGATGACGACGTTGTCCTGCCCGCGCGGATCGTCGGGATTGAGGCCCAGCGGATTGGTGCCGCTGATGAAACGCGGGTCGGAGGTGCCAAGCTGGCCGCTCTTGCCCGGAAAGCGAAAGGCCCATTGCCACTGCTGGCCGATGACTTCCAGCACCATCGCGTCGCGCGGCGGGCGCACGTAGTCCGCGTACACGAACAGCCCCGGGGCGAGCAGCGCCATGACGCCGAGCGCGGTACCGACGGTAAGCCAGAGTTCCAGCTTGCGGCTCTCGGGATGGTAGCTGGCGCGATGCCCGTTGTGCCCGTTCTGCCGCGGCGCACCATGACGGAAGCGCCAGACGATGTAGCCGACGAACAGGTTGATGACGATGAAGAAGATGCCCGTGATGACCAGGGTAATGGTAAGCGTGTCGTCCATCTGCTTCCAGTTGGACGCCAGCGGGGTCGCCCACCACGGGCTCAGGAAATGAAAGAGCACCGAAGCGACGACGATGACTACGAGTGCGATGGCCATCGCCATATCCACCCTCCTCCTCGCACGTGCGAGGGATGCGGAAGTCACGCAGGGTTGAGATAAGACTAGTGCATGCCATCAGGTCACTGCAAGGCAACACGGGCGCCACGATTTGCGCATCGCACAAGCCACCGTGCGGTCTCGCACAAGCGCTGCGCGCATGGAAAAAACGGCGGATGGGACATCATCTCCCATCCACCGTTGTGGTCGCGCGCCGCCCGTGTAGTGGCAAAAGCACGCGGCTAAATCAGCGACGCTGCAGTGCGGCGCACATCCGCCGCCATGCGCTGCCGCATCCGGCGCTCAATGCGATACGTCCTTGCTTTCGAGCTTCCAGTAGCACACCGCGGCCACCATGCCGAAGATCATGTGGCCCACCAGCGTGTACCAGCCGCGCGCGTCCGCGAACCACGTGAAGACGCGCGTCATGACATGGAAGTCGAACACGTAGACCACCGCGCCAAAGACGGCGCCAGCGAGCAGGATCATGCGAACGCTCGAATCCAGCTGGAACGGCGCGATGATGATGGCCAGGACCATCCCCAGCACCGCGCCCAGCACGAAGTGGATCAGCAGTGCCGCCGCCACGGTGCCCACGCTGAACAGCGAGGTCTGCAATACGTCCCGGCCCATCAGGATCGCGGCAATCATGCGCGTGGTGCCCCACGGATTCACGCCCGACACCATCGTGGACCAGAACAGTTCCAGCACCAGCAGCAACGCGCCGGCCGCCAGCCCCGATACCGCGGCTGCGGTCCAGTCCGGCGAGCGCCGCACGTAATGGTGCGAATGCATGTGAAGTTCCATAGCCACCTCCGCCTCTCTGTATTCGCGGGACAGGCCCGCGTATTTGCACAGGATAGGACACGCGGGTCGCAGAGTTAGACCCGGCAGGGCGAAAAAGATGCCAGCGTCCGCGCTCCGCTCGTATGGCATGCCCGCAGGTGGCATGAACGGTACGCGGTATGCGTTGCGCGGCGGCGTATCTCCGCAGGACTGCCGTTGCGCATACGGGTCAATCCCGATGCAAGCGGCCGTCTATTCGCCACACACTGCCTATACTGGAGTCGTAAGGCAGAGAGACAGGAGACCGCCATGATGTGGCATTTTCAGGCGCACGATCTTGTATTCCTGATCCCGATGGCGCTGGTAGGCGTGATCGCCATGGGCTCGATCCCGGTGACCGCCAGGTTCCTGCGTATCAGTTGCCGCACCATGGGCGCACTCATCGGAGCGCTGGTGGCTGTGCTGGTACTGGAGGCGTTGCCGCTGCTGATCTGAGCCGCCAGGCTCGGGTATTTGTCGAGAGAGAGGAGGGCCGCGCATGACGATCGGCCTGATGGCCGCCGTAATGGCGGTACTGCTGTGCTTGACTGTCTTGGTTGCAGTGTGGCGGTGCAGCCACCCCTACCGAATGCGCTATCGGCGCTGCGCGCGGCAACGCGCCGGCCTCTGCAAGCACGCGGCCAGGCATTAGCCGCAGCGGCCATCCGCGTGGCCGGCGCATGCGGCGCGGGCCGGCAACGTCACAGTTCGATCATGGCGAATTCGGCCTTGCCCACGTCGCATTCCGGGCAGCGCCAGTCATCGGGTACCTCTTCCCAGCGGGTGCCGGCCGCCAGGCCGTCTTCCGGACAGCCCAGTTCTTCGTCGTACACCCAGCCGCAGATCACGCAAACCCAGGTCTTGTAGGCCACTGCTGCTTCAAGCTGATCCTGCTGCAAAACTTTCTCCTAAGCGCGGCCGCACGCGGCCCGATACATTTTCCGGGCCGAATGATACGCGGTTTTTACGAGCGGCGAGTTCGAGGGGATGCCGGCACCTGTCGGCGCCGGCCAGCGATGCGATTACTGGCGGATCGAGAAATCCACCCGGTTCGGCGTGCCCTTGTCCTTGATGCCCTCGGCGCTCAGATGCGGCGCGGTCAGGAACAGCCGGTCTTCCGGCACCTTGCCGTCGCGCTCCAGCGCCTGCTTGACGACCAGCGCGCGCTGGTCCGCAAGGTGCCTGAGATCGGTATCCGATACCGTGGCATTGGCCATCAGCAGCTTCTCCATTTCCTCGGGCGGCAGCGACTTGGCAAAGCCGACGAAATTGCGCGGCTTCTTCATCGAGGTGCGCTTGTAGACCTCTTCGAGATACTTCGGGTACTCCTGCTTCGACACCTTGACGTCGGCGCCTTGCTCGCCCGCTTCGCTGTCGCCGGCTTCGTCGCCTTCCTGCGCGCTCTTGCGCAGGTCGCGCCGCTTCTGCTCGGCCACGCGGGCGTCCAGCCAGGCGCGGCGGGCGCCCGCCTCGTCGGTGGCCGGGTCGATGCGGCCGCTGATTTCCAGCTTCAGCGACGGACGGTCGTTGAGGGCCTTGGCCACCGTGGCAATCTTGTCCCTGGCCGCGGGCGCAAGCGTCGCGGTGCCGGGCGTGAATTCCACGTAGCCGAGTTCCTCGCCGCTGCCGCCGCCAAACGCCGAGCCGATCAGCGCGAACGGCGACGTGATCGCCTTTGCCAGCAGGTTAAGGATCACGCGCACGATCACGCCGCCGACGCTGAACTCAGGATCCGACAGCGAGCCTGACACGGGCAGGTTGATGTCGATCACGCCGTGGCGGTCCTTGAGCAGCGACACCGCCAGCAGCACGGGCAGCTTGGTCGCGTCCGGGCTGTCGACCTTGTCGCCAAAGGTGAGCTGGTCGAGGTACAGGTGGTTGCTGGCGTCGAGCTTGCCCTGGTCGATCTTGTAGGCCACGTCGACGGTCAGCTTGCCCTTGGTGATCGGATAGCCGGCGTACTTGGCCGCATACGGCGTCAGGCGCGTCAGTTCCACGCCCGAGGCCTTGGCGGCGATGTCCAGGAAGAGCTGCTCGCCGAGCGGATTGATCTTGCCGCTGATGCTGACCGGCGCATCGTCATCGAGCCGGCCATTGAGCACGAGGTCGGCCGGTGTCGGGTCGCCGGACGCCACCTTGGACACCGAGCCCTTCATGCCGGTCAGGTTGGCGCTGTAATTCGGCTTGACGAAGAAGTCCGAGAAATTGATGTTGCCCTTGTCAACCGATACGCCGCCGATACGTACCTGCGGCTTCGGGCCTGCGGCCGCCTGCGCGGGTGCCGCAGGGGGCGCCGGGGCCGGCGCGGATGCCGCCGGTGCCGATGCCGGGTTCGCCTGCGTCAGGCTCGTGGCCGGCGGCGCCTCGCCCTTGGCCGCGCCGCCCGCCATCACGTCCTGCAGGTTCAGGCGGCCATTGGCGTTCAGGATCACGCGGGCATAGAAGTCCGACAGCGCGATATTGTTCAGCGCCACGCGCATCGGGCCCTTGCTGTCGTCCATGGCGAAATCGATGCCCGACACCGCCAGCGAGCGCCAGCGCAGGAAGTCGTCGCCGGTGACTCGGTCCACGGTGCGCACATTGGCCACCTGCGCGTTGCCGGCAAAGCCGGCGGCAATCGGCTTGCCCGGCGGCGCACTGACGGCCAGCCGGCCCTTGACGGTCAGCGTGCCGCTGCGCAGCGCCGCATTGAGGCGATCGCCCACGTAGGGCTGCACCGGTGCCAGGTCGATCTCGCGCAGGTCGAGCTGCAACTGGCTGGCCGGGGCGGCCGGCAGCACGTTGCCTTCCATATTGATCACGCCGCGCTTGCCCGACTCCGCATGCAGCTTGACCGGCAGCGCCGCCGGGGTCAGCGGCCAGGCGATGGCCCCCGTGGTCAGGCCGATATTGCGGTACTGGTGGATGACTGGCCGGCCGCGGTTCAGCTCCGCGGGCGCGTAGTCGGCCAGGCGCGCCGAGCCGCCGTCGAGCCCGACCTTGCCGAGCCGCACCTTCCAGCCACCGCCGGCCGCCGGTGCCGCGCTGTTCGCGGCCGGCGCGGGCGGCTGCTTGCGCTGGGCTTCGGTCTGGCGTGCGGATTCGCTGGCCCATATGCGTGCCATTTCCAGCAGTTGGCCGCGATGGTCGCGCGTCGCGGCAATCTGCGGCTTGGTGATCGCCAACTGCCCCGCCCCGAAGGTCTGTTTGGCCAGGTCCAGGCCGATATCGTCCAGCACCACTTTGTCGGCCTGCATCAAGGGCAGGTTTGCGCCCTCGGTGTCGGTCGCGCGCGCACGGCGGTTGCGGCGCTCGACACGTTCCGCACGCGCCTGGCGCGCCGCGGGCTGGCCCGACGCTGCCACGGCCGCCGGCATGACCACCGGCTCGCGTGTCGCCACATGCAGCGGCGCCAGTTCCAGCCGCGACTTTTCGAGCACGAACTGGAACACGGGCTGCGCCCACGACATCCGGTAATGAAGCTCCGCGTTGACCGCGGTCTTGCCGAACTGGGCCTGGAGCGCGTGCGGCCACCAGGACGCAAATCCCTGCGGCTGCAGCCCCGAAGTTTCGAGCGTGCCGGCCAGCGTTCGCTGCCGCAACGACAGTTCGCCCACATGCGTGATGGTCTGGCCATCGGCCACTGTGATGGTGGCCTGCAGCCTGGTCGCCTTGTCGGCGTCGGCACTGGCCAGGCCATTCACCTCGGCATCGATGGGGCCCAACGCCAGCTTGCCCGGGCCGGACGGCGCCAGCGCGTCTTCGAAGCCGAAGCGGGCTTGCTTGAGCGTGACGCGGTCGACGGCGTAGCGCCACCCCGCCTCTTGCGGCTTTGCTGCCGCCGTCGGCGCCGATGCCGGCGCGGCCTTGGCTTCAGGCGCGGCTTGCGGCACGAAGGCCGTGACCAGGTTCAGCGAACCGTCCGCGCGCCGCACGGCGGCCACGTCAAGCCCTTCAATATCGACGCTGCGCAGATGGGCGCGTTGTGCCAGCGGTTCCACGCGGTCGATATCGAGCGCCAGCTTGCCATTGCTGACCAGCGGCGCGCCGGCGGCCGTGCGCACGTCCAGCTCGCGCAGGGCTGCGGTGCCTGAGACGAAGATGTCCTGCTTGTCCTTCTGCTGGCGGAAGCCCACAGTCAAGCGCGTGTCGAGCAGTCCGTGCTTGACCTGCGCATCCTTGAGCCTGGGCGCGAACGGCATGAAGCGCGCCACATCGAGCCCGTCGAGGTTGACGTTCAGGTGCGTCTCGCGCGAATCGGCAAAAGGCAGCACGGTGCCATCGAGGGCCAGCGGCGTGCCGTTGATCTGCGCGCTGAGCGTGGGCCGCGTGACGATCTCCACGTCGTGCGGCAGGTTCGACAGGAAGGGCAGCGTCAGCGTCAGGTTGTCGACCTTCACGGCAGAGCCGGCCACCTTGTCCTCATAAGCCACCGAACTGCCCGTGACGGCAATGTTGTTGACCGAGAAGCGGGCCGGCTTGGCATCGGGCGGCTTCGGCGGCTGGGCGGCGAGCTTGTCCTGGATATCGGCAAAGCTCAGGCGGCCGTCGGCCTCGCGCGTCACATGTACGGCCAGGCGATCGATATGCAGCGAGTCCACCACCGGCGCGAGGTGCCAGGCCGAGGCCAGCGAGGTGTCGGCTTCCACCTCGCCCAGTGTCACGGCGGGGGTCTTGCCGTCGCGCTCATAGATAGTGAGGTCGTTCAGCGTCGCCGCCAGTTCGAACGGACGCACATGCGCCGCCCCCAGCGTCACCTTGCGGCCGAGCGCCTCGGTGGCGTTTTTTTCAATCAGCGACTTGATCAGCGGCGGACCGCCAAAGTAGCCCGCGAGGCCAAACACGGCCAACGCGGCCAGCACGCCGCCGGCCGCGCGCACGGCCAGCCTTCGCCGCGGCGTAGCCGTGGCGAACTGGATGGAATTCTTGATTTCCATGTCATTCCCGATGAATCCAACCCCGCCCCGAGTGACGCACAGCACTTTGTGCCCCGGATTTCACTTTTTTTTGACATTATGGCAATGCTTAGACGCAAAGCAAAGCAATCGTCTTTTGTCTTGTCAACACGACAAGGGCTGATCTGATATCTTTACGCCTTTGCGAAGCGTCTCGTCGCAAGCCTGCGGCTTACCCGCCACGTAGTGCCTGCCTCTCCCGCGCTGTACCCCTCCGGCCACACCCTCCACGCAACCCGTGTTGTGCGCTTCGCATGAGATGCCATCCATGCGAGTCCATTCATGTCTACCACCAGCAGTACCGCCCCGATCGCAGGCACGCAGGCCCGGCCCGCGCGACGACTGACCGGGCAGGATTACAAAACCCTCTCCCTCGCCGCACTGGGCGGCGCCCTCGAGTTCTACGACTTCATCATCTTCGTGTTTTTCGCGACGGTGATCGGGCAGTTGTTCTTCCCGCCGTCGGTACCCGACTGGCTGCGGCAGTTGCAGACCTTCGGCATCTTCGCCGCAGGCTACCTGGCCCGTCCGCTGGGAGGCATCATCATGGCGCACTTCGGCGACCTGCTGGGCCGCAAGAAGATGTTCACGCTGTCGATCCTGCTGATGTCGGTGCCCACGCTGCTGATGGGCCTGATGCCGACCTACCACACCATCGGCCTGATGGCCCCGGTACTGCTGCTGGTGCTGCGCATCCTGCAGGGCGCCGCCGTGGGCGGGGAAGTGCCCGGCGCCTGGGTCTTTGTGTCGGAACACGTCCCCGCGCGCCACGTGGGCTATGCGTGCGGCACGCTCACGTGCGGGCTGACCGCCGGGATCCTGCTCGGCTCGCTGGTGGCCACCGGCATCAATTCGGTATTCACGCCGGCGGAGCTGGCTGACTGGGGCTGGCGCGTGCCGTTCCTGATCGGCGGCGTATTCGGCATCGCGTCGATGTACCTGCGCCGCTGGCTGCATGAAACGCCGGTCTTCGCCGAACTGCAGAAGCGCAAGGCGCTGGCGGCGGAAATGCCGCTGAAGTCGGTGGTGCGCGATCACCGCGGCGCCATCGCGGTGTCGATGCTGCTGACGTGGATGCTGTCCGCGGGCATCGTGGTCGTGATCCTGATGACCCCCACGTTCCTGCAGAAGCTTTATGGCTTCGACGCGCGCACGGCCCTGGTCGCCAACAGCGTGGCCACGCTGTGCCTGACGGTCGGCTGCGTGGTTTCGGGCGCGCTCGCCGACCGGTTCGGCGCACGCCGTACGTTGTTCTTCGGCGGCCTGCTGCTGGCCGCCAGCGCCTACGCGCTCTACACCACCGTCCATACCCGGCCCGACTTGCTGGTGCCGCTGTACGCGCTGGCGGGCTTCCTGGTCGGCACCATCGGCGCGGTGCCGTTCGTGCTGGTCAATGCCTTCCCGGCGCAGGTGCGCTTTTCGGGCCTGTCGTTCTCGTACAACCTGTCCTATGCGATCTTTGGCGGCCTGACGCCGATGGTCGTCACGCTGATGCTCAAGAACGATCCGCTCGCGCCCGCGCACTACGTGGTCGCGGTATGCGCCATCGGCATGGCAACGGCACTGTTCGTCAAGGATCCGGCGCGCAGCTGATACCGGCCCGTGCCTGGATGAGAGGAAGGAGGGCCTTGCGCCCTCCTTTTTTCATGGGTGTACGCGCGCTAGCGCCGGTGTCCGCGGAAGAAGTCCCACATCATCGCGCTGGCATCGGGGCCAACGGCGCTGTGATAGCTGTAGTCGCCGTCTCCGCCGCTCCACGCGTGGCCCAGCCCCTCCACTTCCACCAGCGTGACCAGATCGCGGCTCCAGCGCCCGAAGCGCGCTTCATGGAAATGTCCGGCCGGCAGGCGCGCCTGCGCCTCGGAAATGCCGCCCGGACGGTCTTCCAGGCCGTTGTAGGCCAGGAACTGCCGCGCCAGCAGGCGGCCATTGACCGGATGGACCGCATCGTCGTCGAGGCCGTGCACCACGATCGCCGGCAGTTCGGGGCCGCCCGCCGTGGCCCCCGCGGCGTCGAGCAGCCATGCCGGGTCGGCGGTCGACCCGTGGCGCATGGCCCTCAGACCGGCGTGCGGGTTGTCCGCTTCACCGACCACGACCCCGGAGTGCAGGCCTACCGCCGCGACCAGTTGCGGGTAGCGCAAGGCCACCACTGCGGCCATGGCGGCGCCGGCCGACATCCCGGCGACGAAGATCTGGTCCTCGCGCACATCGAGGCGCCGCGAGAGCGTCTCGATCAGCGCCGCGACGGCCTGTGCTTCACGACCTCCCTCGCCGTCGGCCAGGTCAAACCATTGCCAACAGCGCTGCAGCTGGCGCCGCAGCGGCTGCTGGGGATACGCCACGATGAAGCCCTCACGCTCGGCCAGCGCGTTCATGCGCGTGCCGGCGGCGAGTTCGTCGGGAGTCTGGCGGCAGCCGTGCAGCATGACCACCAGGGGCAAGGGGCCGCGGAAGCGGTGCCTGGCGCTGGCCGGCACATACAGGTGATAGGACAACCGCGGCACCAGCTCGCCGGCCAGTGGTGCCAGGCTCAGGCGGTGGGATTCCCAGCTGCCCGGCAACTGCGGCGCCGGATGCCGTGGCGAAAGTGGAGCGCCATGCGGTGTCCGGATACGGCGCCGCGGCGCCAGATGGCTCAACGATTCAACGCGTTCCAGCCACGCTTTGACTTGTGCTTCGGTCTGGGCCTGCGCCCGGCTGAATCGCCGGAATTGCGCCTGCCAGTCCATGGCAAGGCTCTTGGCCATGAGAACTCCTGGTTGCGTGCAATGCATCTCCCCCGGACGTTCTGCGTATTGTTGCGATGCAGCATAGCACATGGGGCCAGCCAAGACCGCACGCAGCGTGGCTTTTCCGCATCGTCAGACGGCGCCCACTTGACGTGCGGCCGCGGCTCCCCATCAATCGAAAAGTTTCAGGCAGAACCACGAAAGAATACAGATCGCGGGGAGATAGCAGGCGTTGCCGCGCATTTATACTAGGCCGTCGCCTCAGGCATCCATGCCCATGCCCGACTCGCCCTCATGCTCGCTCTGCCTCTTTCGCCATGTCTGCCGTGATGCCTCGACGGCCGATCGGTCGCCGGGTGCGCAGAAGCCCTTGCAGCCCGCTCACGTCACGGTAGCCGCCGGCGATGCCTTCTATCGCCAGGGCCGCCCAGTGGCTGCATTGTTTCCGTTGCGGGAAGGCAGTGCCAAGCAGGTTTATGAATCGCCCCTGGGATGGCGGCAGGTCACGGGATTCTCAATGTCAGGCGATGTGCTGGGCCTGGAGCCGAACGAGGCGCCGGTCTACAGCGTCAGCGCCATCGCCTTGCAGGACACCCTGTGCTGTGTCGTGTCGATCGAGGCGCTGCGCACGCACATGGCCGACCCGGCCTTCCGGGATTCCGTGCTGGCCGTGATGCGTCGTCAGTCCGAACGGGAGCGCGTCCTGCTGGTCGCGGTCGGCTCGATGAAAGCTGCCCAGCGGCTCGCCATGCTGCTGCTCGACCTGGACACCGAGCACCGCCGCCGCGGCGGCGCCGACGGCCCGCTTACGCTGGCGATGTCGCGATCGGACATCGCCAGCCTGCTCGGGCTGACGCTGGAAACGGTGTCGCGCCTGTTGTCGCGTTTTGCGTCGGTGGGACTGATCTCGGTCCGGCAGCGGCGCTTGAAGCTGATCGACCGCGACGGCCTGGCCGCAGTCTATGCGGACCTGGAACCGATGCCGCGGCAGACTCGGGCCGCCATGGCACATGCCGCGGCCGGCGACGACCCGCACCCGTTCTGACTCAGTCCACGAGGCGGGTCATCGCGGTCTGTCAGCGATCCGCCACGCGCCTCCACCCGTCCGGCGAGAAGCTTCGGCCAATCAGCATCAGCCCAAGACATCAGGCCAGGATATGACGTAAGCGGTGCTTGTTCGCTCTCCACAAAAAATGCAGTCGAACGACCGCGTCCCGCCATGGCCGCTATTGCGGCCTGGCGGTCCTGCCCTTTGTATCGGCTGGTGCAGCCCGCGCTGTCGTCACCGTTGCTGCTGCGCGCATTCCTGGCGGTATGCCTCTTCCAGACGCTTGCGGTCCGCCTGTCGCTCCGGCGTCGGATACGTGCGCCCGTCAGCCGTGGTGACCGACGAGTTGCCGGTCGACCACTGTGGCCCCGAGGGAAGCGCGTTGATCTGATCCAGCAGCGACTGGCAGCGCTGGCGCTGCGATACCGACAAGGTGCCGTCGGTGGCGTCCACGGTTGCCGTGGCGGGATCCAGCATGCGGGGCGGAGGCGGCGCGACCATCGGCGCCGGGAGCGACGCATCTGACGCCGCCCAGGACTGTACGGCAAGCAGCCCTGCACAGGCCACCATCGATACCTTGCAACCAATCAACTTCTTCAAACTGTGACTCCGGGACAGCGCCCTGCCCGAATGGGATGAGGCAACACGCCTGCTCGATCCGCATGGGATCAGCGCTGGGTTAGCGGGTTAGCGGGGTAGCGGGGCTGCGGTCAACGTTCCTTCCCGCTACCGCTGCGGCCCGCCCGGTTGCGCAGGAGCTCGAGCTTGAGCAGCGCATCCGCCAGCATGCTCTTGAGCCGGGTGTTCTCCTCCTGCAACTCGCGCAGTTTACGCCCTTCGCGTGCATCGCCCTGTCCGGGCTGCCCATAGCGGGCGCGCCAGCCATAAAAGGACGCATCGCTGAAGCCGTACCGCGCGCACAACTCGCGCACCGGCACGCCGCTGGCGGCCTCGGCCAGATAGCTGCGGATCTGCTCTTCCGAATACCGTCTGTTCACCGATTCTCTCCCGCTACGCAACAGTCTTATGCGTGCCGGTAACCGAGCCCGACCCTGCCCCGTACGTTAGCCCACTGCCGAGCCAAAAGGCAATTCAACGTCTTTGCTGGGCGAGTTAAGAAAATTGTGCTGGCCGGCTTTCGTGCGAGGGCAGTATCTGCAAACGTCGCCTGCACTGACGCGTCACAGGATGCACGGATGATTGTCGTCAGCGGAATGCGCCTGTCTTGGCCGCCTGCTTTGGTTTTTCCAATTTGGAATCCAGCATGGCCGTATGTCGCGATCGCCGAATTTTCGCCCGAATCCGGCACGGTCGTTGCGCTGACCATCGGCCGATGGAGCGAGCCCAATCAAAGCGCTGTCCCCTTATGCGTGGCGGTTTTCGGCCGCTTTGCGCCTTGTTCTTATGTCCGGACAAGCGCTCCTGAAATGTGAGCGTTGCATATCGGAATGTCAGTTACTTCCTAGGAACTTTCCAGTTGTTGTATTAAGATTCCTCGGCATCAACTAAATTTCGTACGCCCGCAAACAGCGCTCCACGGAACGCGGACAGACGGGCGGCGCGCCAGTTCTACACCGGCACTCACACGCCCGGTGACGCATCCAGAACTGTCGGCAAGCAAGGGCCTGAAGGATTGAGGAGTCACTGCGCCATTTGTCGACGCGAGTCGCACATTTAGGAGTTGTGTCATGCTTCTTGGTAGCCTGATCCGCCACAACCAGCGCTTGCCGGTTCCTGTTCCCACAGCCACGGAAATCCCTTTTTCCGCTCGCGAACCCGTTCGCTAGGTTCGCGGCGCGACAGGCTATGGCCGCGCCATGCTGTCACATTGTCGTGCCAGAAAATAAAAGAAAAACGAAAACAGAATCCATGGATCGGGAGAAGTCAGAATGCGCCATGTCAGCACGAAGTTGTTGCACGTCTTTGTTTTGGTGATGGAGTACCGTGACCTCAGCGCGGTAGCTGCCTGCACGCAAGGCCGCGTTCCGACGGTCGCCTACAGCCTTGCACGGTTGCGCGAGATCACAGGCGACCCGCTCTTCGTCAAGCGCAACGGCACGCTGGAGCCAACGCCCCACGCGCTGCGCCTGGAACAGACCGCCAGGCAGATCCTGGCCAAATGGAGTGTGCTGGTACGGCCGAACGAACTGGCCCCGGCAAAAAGCCGCCACGGCCGGCGCCTGTCGATCGGGTTTTCCTCGTCCATTGGCGACCCCGTGATCACCGAGATCCTGACCACGCTGTGCGAGCAGTTTCCGCATGACAGCTTCGTGACCAGGCCCGTGATCGCCGACGCCACGCTGTCCGAGAGCCTGGACAACGGCGAGCTCGACTGCGCCTTCGTAGTCGACGGCGGGCATAACCCGGAAAAGGTCCTGCCGCATAACATCCTGGCCACGCCGCGCCGGCTGGTCAGTGCGATGCGCGCCGGCAGCGCGGACGATACGGAAAGCGACTGGATCCTGCTGCAGGAAGACTGCGAAGCCGGCAGTCCGTTGCGCAGCTTCCTCGCACGCCAGGCCAGCACTCCGGGACATCGTGAAACCGTCGTGCCGTCCTGGCATACGCAGATCACGCTGCTGCATTCGGCCGGCGGTATCTGCCCCGTGCTCGATTTCAACGTGCCGCTGGTCACGCGTGATCGCAAGACGCGCCTGCTGACCCCGCCGAGCAGCTTCCCGGAATGGGCCGCGCTGCATTTCTGGGCCCCTGAACGCGCCCACGACAAGAGCGCGCTGCGCGACATCATGGACGTGGGCAATGCCGTGCTGCGCGATCCGCTCAAGGCCATCGACGGCCGGCGCAAGAGCCGGCAGGAGTCGCCACGGCACGCCGCGGCGGCCTGAGCGGCGACCGGGCAGGACAGCCCACACCGTTCGCGTGCGAGCCGTTTCGCGCGCACCGCTGCTATCCGCCCGTACCCGGCCACACGCGCATCGCGGTGCCATCCCGCCGACGGCATCGCAACGTTTGTCTGCAAAATTTTGCGAACTTTCTCAGTCCGCCGCGGCTGCCGGGCCAGTATTCTGGCCTCGCACTAGCCGTGTCACGGCCGCCTCCCGTTTGGCTCGAGACCTGGCACGTGCGCAGATGTTGATGCGTCCTTCGCGCCGCGCGCCGCCATGGCGTGCGGCGATTTTTTGGGGCGCAGCACAGCTGCCATCTCCACGACAAGGACCGCGCCATGACACTGAGAATCCTGCTGGCCGACGACCACCCGGTCGTCTGCGCTGCCGTCCGCGACCAATTGCAGACGCAGCCGGGCTGGGTGATCTGCGGCATGGTCAACAGCGCCACAGAACTACTGACCAGCGTCGAGACCCTGCGCCCGGACATCGTGATCACCGACTATCACATGCCGGGCCACAAGGACTCGGATGGCATCCGGCTGATCTCCACGCTGCGGCGGCACTACCCCTCGGTCAGCGTGATTGTGCTCACCATGATCACCAACCCTTTGATCCTGCGTTCGATTCTCAATGCACGCGTGCAGGGGCTCATGCTGAAGGACGCACCGCTTTCCGAACTGATCACCGTCGTCGCCCGCATCCAGCGAGGCTTTCACTACACTGGCAAGTCGGCGCTCGATATCCTGTCGCAGACCAGCCTGGACAGTCCTCACGAACCCGGCCAGCAGGTTGCGCAACGCCTGTCGGTGCGCGAGACCGAAGTCATCCGGCTCTATCTGAGCGGGCGCTCGGTCAGCGAGATCGCTATCATCCTGTGCCGCAGCGTCAAGACCATCAGCCGCCAGAAGAATTGCGCGATGCAAAAGCTCGGGGCCAGCAATGATCGCGAGCTATTCGAGTGCGCGGCGCGCCAGGGCATCTTGCTGCCGACTTAGCAAGATCCGTCGCGCGATGCCTTCAGTCTGCGTCCGCCAGTTCCGTCGCGCGGGCGACTGCACCGGCGATGCCGGCCTCCAGCTGGGCCAGGCCTCTCGACAGTTCGAGCATGGTCGACTCGGGGACGTTCTCGAGCACGTCCTGTAGAAAGGCCGATCGGCGGGGCATCTTGTCTTCCACCATGGCCCTGCCCGCCACGGACAACGTGACATGCGTGACGCGGTTGTCGCGCTCGGAAGTATTGCGCAGCACCCAGCCCAGCTCCTCCATCGCCTTGAGCTGCCGGGTCAGTGCGCCCGGGTCCATGCCTACGCGCTCGGCCAATGCTTTCTGCGCGATCGCATCCTCCTGCGTCTGCAGCGCAAACAGGATGCGCCAGCGCGGCAACGGCAGCCCGATACGCTGCTCGAACGCCGACGCATAGGCGCGGTAGGTCCGCCCGAATTGCTGTAGCACCGCAAGGCTTTGTCGCTCAAGTTCCATCCATTCTCCCGTTTCCTAGACTGCGGCGTGCTGCTTGCCGTCCGGCGGCCGTTTCAGTCGGCCGCCATGGCCGGTTGCTGGCCGGCGCGCACCAGCCTGACCGGCGGCACGCGCCGTGCGCGCCACAGGCCAACCAGCGCGGCGACTGCGGCAATGACAAGCCCCAGGTGGATTGCCGTTACAAGCGAAACACGCGCCTGCTCCAGCAGCAAGGCGCCATTGTGCCCCGCCTGCTGCAGTTCGGTCAGCAACCCGGCCTGCGCGGCCTTGTCGATCAGTACCTGCGGATCCGACATGCGGCTGAGCCAGTCCAGTGCATTACCGGTCGCCAGCGAATGTTCCACGCCAGCGGTATAGGAACGCGTCACCATCGTGCCAACCATCGCGGTACCGACCATGCCGCCGACCATCCGCAGCGACTGCAGCATCGCCGTGGCAATGCCCAGGTGTTCCCGGCCCACCGTCTGCTGAGCGAATACCGTCAGGTTCGGCATGATGAAGCCGAGTCCGAACCCCGCCAGCAACATGATCGTCAGCAGCAACGGATGTGACATGCTGCGCGTGGCCAGTGACAGCGCCAGGCATGCGGCGGCCAGCATGCCGAAGCCGGCAAACAGCATGGCATTCGGATGGCGAATGCGCGTGATGATGCGCCCGTTCACGATGCTGCCGACCGTGATGCAAACCACCAGCGGCGTCACCAGCAACCCCGCTTCGCGCGGCGAGTATCCGAACCCGCCCTGGAGCAGCAGTGGCGCGTAGATCAGCAGCGCGAACATGGCGAAGCCGACCAGCACCGCAAGTTGAAACAGCGGTGCTACGCCCGGGTGCCGGAACATGTCCAGCGGCAGGATCGGATTGGCGCAGCGGCGCTCCCATTGCCACAGCCCGATCAGCGCCGCCACCGCCACGACCAGCAGCCCGGCGGTCAGCCAGTCGACGCCGCGCTGCGGCAGCAGTTCGACACTCATCTGCATGCCGCCCAGCCCCACGCCGATCAGCAAGGCGCCGAGCCAGTCGACCCGGATCGGCCCATTGTGCGATTGCTGGCGCAGATGCGGCAGGTAGCGCCATACGAACCACAGGCTCAGCGCCCCCACCGGCAGATTCACATAGAAGACGGCGCGCCAGCCATACAACTCGGTCAGGATGCCGCCCAGCGAAGGTCCGACGGCATTGGCCACGCCGAACGCCGCGCTCATCAGCACCTGCCAGCGCAGCCGGACGTGCGAATCCGGAAACAGATCCGGAATGCACGCGAAGGCGGTACCCACCAGCATGCCTCCCCCGATCCCCTGTAACCCGCGCGCCGCCACCAGGAACGGCATGCTCGTCGCCATGCCGCACAGGGCGGAGGCCACCGAGAACACCACGATGGATGCCAGCACGAAAGGCTTGCGGCCGTAGTAGTCACCCAGCCGGCCGAAAATCGGCACGGTGATGACGGAAAACAGCAGGTATGACGTCGCCACCCAGGCGTAATACTCGAAGCCCTGCAACTCGGCAACGACCGTTGGCAGCGCGGTGCCAACCACGGTCTGGTCCAGCGCCACCAGCATCGACACGAAGGCTACCCCCAGCATGGCGAGCAGCGACTCGCGAAACGGGAGGACCTGGCCGCTGCCATGCCGTGGCTGTGCCTTTGGCGTCATGTTGTTGCTCGATCAATCGTTGTAATATCAATCATTATAGGGCGGGTTCGGAAAGTTTTCCGGAGCCTGATTACGCCCGGTCGGGCCGGTTACCCGTGAAGCCGGTCGCGGCTGGCTCTTTTTCCACTCCGGTGCTGGGGTAGCGTTTCGGTAAGTTGCAGCGCATCGCGCATTGCATGCGCTCGGGCACAACTGAGGAGGAACCGCTCGGTCGCAACAGTGGAATGAACTTTAGAACGGGCTGGCGAAAATGCAGCCTGTCTTCGCGGAGGCTTCACGAACGCGAAACCCAAAGCAAAAACCCCTCGCAGCACATGCTGTCGAGGGGTTTTGCGTTGTAAGAGCCTGGCGATGACCTACTTTCACACGGGTAATCCGCACTATCATCGGCGCGGAGTCGTTTCACGGACCTGTTCGGGATGGGAAGGGGTGGTTCCAACTCGCTATGGTCACCAGGCATAAGGGGTTGTGAGGCTGACGCGGTCAACCTCACCAATTCGGGATGTAGTTCTGTAGTCTTGGGTTGTGCTTGTCAACGCACGGCACAGGCGATTCTCTCACCAGGCTAAAACACACTGGTTATAGGATCAAGCCTTACGGGCAATTAGTACTGGTTAGCTTAACGCATTACTGCGCTTCCACACCCAGCCTATCAACGTCCTGGTCTCGAACGACCCTTCAAGGCGGTCAAGCCGCCAGGGAATCCTCATCTTCAGGCGAGTTTCCCGCTTAGATGCTTTCAGCGGTTATCTCTTCCGTACATAGCTACCCTGCGATGCCTCTGGCGAGACAACAGGTACACCAGCGGTACGTCCACTCCGGTCCTCTCGTACTAGGAGCAGCCCCCGTCAAGATTCCAACGCCCACGGCAGATAGGGACCAAACTGTCTCACGACGTTTTAAACCCAGCTCACGTACCTCTTTAAATGGCGAACAGCCATACCCTTGGGACCGGCTACAGCCCCAGGATGAGATGAGCCGACATCGAGGTGCCAAACACCGCCGTCGATATGAACTCTTGGGCGGTATCAGCCTGTTATCCCCAGAGTACCTTTTATCCGTTGAGCGATGGCCCTTCCATTCAGAACCACCGGATCACTATGTCCTGCTTTCGCACCTGCTCGACTTGTCGGTCTCGCAGTTAAGCACGCTTTTGCCATTGCACTTTAGGTACGATGTCCGACCGTACCAAGCGTACCTTCGAACTCCTCCGTTACACTTTGGGAGGAGACCGCCCCAGTCAAACTGCCTACCATGCACTGTCCCCGACCCGGATTCACGGGCCAAGGTTAGAACCTCAAACAAACCAGGGTGGTATTTCAAGGACGGCTCCACGTAGACTAGCGTCCACGCTTCAAAGCCTCCCACCTATCCTACACAGATCGGTTCAAAGTCCAATGCAAAGCTACAGTAAAGGTTCATGGGGTCTTTCCGTCTAGCCGCGGGGAGATTGCATCATCACAAACACTTCAACTTCGCTGAGTCTCGGGAGGAGACAGTGTGGCCATCGTTACGCCATTCGTGCAGGTCGGAACTTACCCGACAAGGAATTTCGCTACCTTAGGACCGTTATAGTTACGGCCGCCGTTTACCGGGACTTCAATCAAGAGCTTGCACCCCATCATTTAATCTTCCGGCACCGGGCAGGCGTCACACCCTATACGTCCACTTTCGTGTTTGCAGAGTGCTGTGTTTTTATTAAACAGTCGCAGCCACCATTTTATTGCAACCCCTTCACCCTTCTGGCGCAGGCCAGTCAAGCTACCAGGGCGTACCTTATCCCGAAGTTACGGTACCAATTTGCCGAGTTCCTTCTCCCGAGTTCTCTCAAGCGCCTTAGAATACTCATCTCGCCCACCTGTGTCGGTTTGCGGTACGGTCTCGTATGACTGAAGCTTAGAGGCTTTTCTTGGAACCACTTCCAATTGCTTCGCAGCACTAGGCCGCTCGCCCCATAGCCTTGAATTACGCGCCCGGATTTGCCTAAGCGCCTTCTCCACTACAGGGACCGGGACTTCCAACACCCGGACAACCTTCCGCGATCCGTCCCCCCATCGCATCATACGACGGTGCAGGAATATTAACCTGCTTCCCATCAGCTACGCATCTCTGCCTCGCCTTAGGGGCCGACTCACCCTACGCCGATGAACGTTGCGTAGGAAACCTTGGGCTTACGGCGAGGGGGCCTTTCACCCCCTTTATCGCTACTCATGTCAGCATTCGCACTTCCGATACCTCCAGCATCCTTTACAAGACACCTTCACAGGCTTACGGAACGCTCTCCTACCACGCACATTGCTGTGCGTCCGCAGCTTCGGTATATAGCTTAGCCCCGTTACATCTTCCGCGCAGGACGACTCGATCAGTGAGCTATTACGCTTTCTTTAAAGGGTGGCTGCTTCTAAGCCAACCTCCTGACTGTTTTAGCCTTCCCACTTCGTTTCCCACTTAGCTATATTTGGGGACCTTAGCTGGCGGTCTGGGTTGTTTCCCTCTTGACACCGGACGTTAGCACCCGATGTCTGTCTCCCGTGATTGCACTCTTCGGTATTCGGAGTTTGCTATGGCGGGGTAATCAGCAATAGACCCCCCAACCATGACAGTGCTCTACCCCCGAAGGTGAGACACGAGGCACTACCTAAATAGTTTTCGGAGAGAACCAGCTATTTCCAGATTTGTTTAGCCTTTCACCCCTATCCACAGCTCATCCCCTAACTTTTCAACGTTAGTGGGTTCGGTCCTCCAGTACGTGTTACCGCACCTTCAACCTGGCCATGGATAGATCATCTGGTTTCGGGTCTACACCCAGCGACTGAACGCCCTGTTCGGACTCGCTTTCGCTACGCCTGCCCTAATCGGTTAAGCTTGCCACTGAATGTAAGTCGCTGACCCATTATACAAAAGGTACGCCGTCACCCGTTTCCAGGCTCCGACTGTTTGTATGCATGCGGTTTCAGGATCTATTTCACTCCCCTCCCGGGGTTCTTTTCGCCTTTCCCTCACGGTACTGGTTCACTATCGGTCGATCACGAGTATTTAGCCTTGGAGGATGGTCCCCCCATCTTCAGACAGGATTTCACGTGTCCCGCCCTACTTGTCGTACACCTAGTTCCACAACGCTGTTTTCGCATACAGGGCTATCACCTGCTATGGCCGGGCTTTCCATCCCGTTTTGCTAACAACACTGCTAAAGAGTACAAGGCTCTTCCCATTTCGTTCGCCACTACTCTGGGAATCTCGGTTGATTTCTGTTCCTGCAGCTACTTAGATGTTTCAGTTCGCCGCGTTCGCTTCCCTGGCCTATGTATTCAGCCAGGGATGACCCATTCGGGCCGGGTTTCCCCATTCGGACATCTCCGGATCAAAGCTTGTTTGCCAGCTCCCCGAAGCTTTTCGCAGGCTACCGCGTCCTTCATCGCCTGTGATCGCCAAGGCATCCACCACATGCACTTGTTCGCTTGACCCTATAACGAGTGTGTCTCAGTGAGACCCTTCGCTACAGGTGAGTTCTCGCATTTGTGCCGTATTCCAAGTCATCTTTCGATCACTTAAATACATTTTGGTTGATACAATCACAACCCGGTATCGCGTTGGTTACTGCAGCGTCTCATCAACGCTCGCGCGACACCTTTACTACATCCCATATTGTTAAAGAACAGCCGATTCGCAGGGCAGACCCGCGATCGCTTGGCAA
>NZ_JBYOJS010000014.1:0-193980 GCF_057798895.1 Cupriavidus sp. 22TCCZM04-2 | reverse complement strand
CGGCTTCATCTGCTCGACCACCCATTCTTTGTACTCCGCCGGATAAGGCTTCATCTTCCAACCGTTACCGCCCCCCATTGTCCTTCATCGAAAGGCAGCGAGGCGACAACTATCCTGACATGGAGGGGAGCGACAAAAAGTAACCAAAAAACGCGTTTACTTGTCCTAGCGGACGAATATTGATCGGAGTGTGCGAAGAATTTCGTACGGGTATTCGCTTCAGAGTCTGCCCGGCTGCCTGCCGCGTGGAGCACGTCCGTATGCAGGCTCTCCAGCAATGATTGAACGAGCCCCGAAACTGTCCGTGGCCCGACACTGCCACCGTTATCGCATCATCGCCTTCGGCTGCTGCGCGGCTCAGTAGTTGGCAGGCGGACGACATCAACGACACAGAGGCTGGTGCTTCCGTTTCTTCTCTTCTCTTCTCTTCCCTCGGTTTTCACAGAGTGCGCGCAGCGCAGCCGTAGGCGTCCTACCGATGGCGCGGTTAGCAGGAGCCACCAAGTAATCCGGGGTCGCTCATCTGACGTATCTATCCTGATCATCTACGCGGCAGGCAGTCTGGCTATGCCCTGTACCGTCTTTACCACCACGGGCCGTTCGTCGACCACGAAAACGCGTTTTTGGTTACTTTTGTCGCGAGACAAAAGTGACTCGCCGGCTACGCCGGCGAAACAGCAGCGCCTGCCAAGAACGATACCTCATCATCCCAGCCAACCAAAAAAAAAACGCTGACCCCCCTTCAAGAGCCAGCGTCCAAACCTTCTCCCTTTCCTACCCTTCAGACTGCCTTCTCACGCAGTTGCTTCTTATTGATCTTCCCCACACTGGTCTTGGGAATCTCAGCCACAAACGCAATCCGTTCCGCCTCGGGCACAGCGAATTTGCTGAGGCGTTGCGTATCGACGTGTCCGAGCAATTGCTGGCGGATGGAATCCGCACCCACCTCGGCCCCGGCCTTGCGGACGACAAACGCCATCGGGCGCTCACCCCACTTGGCATCGGGCACCCCGATTACCGCGCACTCCTGCACGCCCGGCACTTCGGTGATGAGGTTTTCGACTTCGATCGACGACACCCATTCACCCCCGGTCTTGATGACGTCCTTGATGCGATCGACGATCTGCACGAAGCCGTCCTGCCCCATGACCGCGACGTCCTGGGTATGCAGGTAGCCACCCGCCCACAGGTCTTCGGAAGCCGCCGGCTTCTTGAAGTACGACTGCGTCAGGTACGGCGCACGCAGCACGATCTCGCCACGGCTCGCACCGTCGCGCGGCAGGTCCTGCATGTCTTCGCTGACGATGCGGAAATCCACCATCACCACCGGACGCCCCGTGGAGCAACGCATGCGCACTTCGTCCGCGCGGTCCTTCGGCGCGACGCGCGGCGGCAACTGCGCCAGCGAGACGATCGGCCCGGTTTCCGACATGCCATAGCCCGCAAAGATATCGATGCCGCGCGAGAGCGCAGCATCGCACAGTGCCGGCGGCAAGGCCGACCCGCCGATGATGATCTTCCAGCCCGACAGGTCCTGCGCGCTGTCCTGCGACGACTGCAACAGCATCTGCAGGATGGTCGGCACGCAATGCGAGAACGTGACCTTCTCCTGCTGGCGCAGCTTCAGCAGCATGTCCGGCGCATAGCGGCCCGGCAGCACGGTGCGCAGGCCAAGCATGACCGCGACGTAAGGAATGCCCCACGCCAGCACGTGGAACATCGGCGTGATCGGCATGTACACGTCTTCACGGTGCATGCGCTGACCCTCGCGCGGCGAGCACAGGCTGGCCGAGGTCGTCAGCGTGTGCAGCACGATGTCGCGATGGCTGTAGCACACGCCCTTCGGATCGCCAGTGGTGCCGGTGGTGTAGAACGTGGCCGCCTTGGTGTTCTCGTCGAACTCGGGAAACTCGAAGTCCGGCGACGCGTCTGCCAGCAAGGCCTCGTACTCGCCCGCCAACGGCAGTTCGGTCTGCGGCGCGGCCTGGCCATCGGCCATCAGCACGAAGCGCGGCTTGCACGTCAGCTCGCCGCGGATCTGGTCCAGCACCGGCACGAAGTCGGGATGGACCAGCACGATGTCCGCGTCGGCGTCGTTGAGCGTGTAGAGGATCTGCTGCGGCGACAGGCGCACGTTCACGGTGAACAGCGTCGCGCCCATCATCGGCACGCCGAAATAGCACTCCAGGTAGCGGTGGCTGTCCCAGTCCATCACCGCCACGGTGGAACCGTGCTTCGCGCCCAGCGAGGCCAGCGTCGAAGCCAGTTGGCCCACGCGGCGGCGGAAATCGCGGTACGTGTAGCGCATCTCGCCGCGATAGCTGATCTCCTGGTCGCCATAAAGGCTCAGCGAATGGGTCAGCAACTGCTTGACCAGCAACGGAAAGGAATACGCCGACGGCGTGGATACGATCAAATTGTTCTGCATACTGTCTTCCTCGGGCCGATCTTAGTACGGCTTGGTGCCGATGATGCCGGCGCGTTCCATCTTGCGGTGGCAAGGCGGGTAATCCATCACGGCATAGTGCTGCGTGGCCGTGTTGTCCCAGATCGCGACACTGTTGGGTTCCCAGCGCCAGCGCACCTGGTACTCGGGCACATATGCCTGGCTGATCAGATAACGCAGCAGGTCGGGCGCGCCCGGATTCGCGTCCATGCCGAAACGCACGCGTTCCGGCGTATGGAAGTTGGTGAAGTGCGTGGCGAACGCGTTCACGTACAGGATCTTCTCGCCGGTGTCCGGGTGCGTACGCACCACCGGGTGCTCGGCGTCGGGAAACTGCGCCTTGAGTGCCAGGCGCTTCTCGATCGGCATGGCAGCACCGAAGCTCGCCTCGATGCTGTGGCGCGCGCGCAGGTCGGCGATCTGCGCCTTGATATGTTCGGGCAGGCGCTCATAGGCCAGCGCCATGTTCGCCCACATGGTGTCGCCGCCAACCGGCGGGCATTCCACGCAGCGCAGCACGGCGCCGAATTGCGGCGCTTCGCGCCACGTGGTGTCCGAATGCCAGGCGTTCTCGTAGCGGTCGTTGGGCTGATCCGGCGTCTTGTAGATGCGCACCAGGCCCGGATGCTCCGGATCGCTGCCGGCAACGGGGTGATCTTCCAGTTCGCCGAAGCGGCGCGCGAACGCGACGTGGTCAGCGCGGCTGATGTCCTGGTTGCGCAGGAACAGCACGCGGTGCTTCAGCAACTGCGCGCGGATCTCCGCAAACAGGGCGTCATCGCGCACGGCATCGCCGAGATTCACGCCGACCAGTTCCGCGCCCAGCGAGCAGGTGAGTGGCTTGACTTGCATGGTCCGGCTCCCTTAGATCACGAAGATTGACGAACCCGTGGTCTTGCGCGACTCCAGGTCCCGATGCGCCTGCACCGCGTCTTCGAGCGCATAGCGCTGGTTGATCTCGATCTGGATCCGGCCCGCACCGACATGACCGAAGATTTCGCCGGCCAGCTCGGCCTTCTCGGCCGGGTCGGCAATGTAGTCGGCCAGGGCCGGACGCGTCAGGAACAGCGAGCCCTTCATCGCCAGCAGCACCGGATCGAACGGCGGGATCGGGCCCGAAGCGGTACCGACACACACCATCGTGCCGCGGCGCTTGAGCGAATCGAGCGACGACATGAAGGTGTTCTTGCCCACGCTGTCGAACACCACCGACACGCCAACGCCGTCGGTCAGTTCACGCACGCGCTTGGCCACGTCCTCATGGCTGTAGTTGATGATGTGGTCGCAGCCATGGGCGCGCGCCACTTCGGCCTTGGCTTCGCTCGATACCGTGCCGATCACGGTCAGGCCCAGCAGCTTCGCCCATTGCGACACGATCAGGCCGACGCCGCCCGCTGCCGCGTGCAGCAGGATGGTGTCGCCTTCCTTGAAGTTGTAGATGCGACGCATCAGGTATGCCGAGGTCAACCCACGCATGGTCATGGCGGCAGCCGTCTCGAAGCCGATGGTTTCGGGCAGCTTGATCAGCGGCGCGGCCGGCACCAGGCGCTCGGTGCTGTACGCGCCCAGCGTGTTGATGAAGCCGGTATAGGTCACGCGATCGCCCACGGCAACGTTGGTGACACCGGGACCGACCGCCTGCACGACGCCAGCGGCTTCCACGCCCATGCCGGCCGGCAGCGGCACCGGATAGGTGCCGTTGCGGAAATACGTGTCGGCATAGTTCAGGCCCACCGCCACGTGGCGGATGCGTACCTGGCCCGGCCCCGGGTCGCCGACTTCCATCTCTTCCACGCGAAGCACTTCAGGGCCACCGGCCTCATACATGCGCACGACTTTTGCCATTTGCTCGTCTCCTGGTATTTGCATCGGCGCAGGGGGCGCCGCTCATGCCCTGAAATTTAGGACCTGCCGGCGCGCGCCGCTTTGCATTGGCCTCCGCCGACTTTGCATTTCATGCCACGGCCGCCTATCATGCGCTGCGAAGGCAATGCAGCAAGGCGCACGCCCCAAAGCGTGCGCCGCACACATAACGAGAATTCGGAGACAAGCCTTGGACACGCTGATACGCGCCGGCGCAGTAACCAACTTCTTTGAAGTGGCCCGGGATCTCGGCCTCAATCCCCAGCCGCTTCTGCGGGAAGCGCGCCTGTCGCGTGCGCTGCTGAGCGACCCGGACCAGCGCGTTTCCGTCAACGCCTGCGCCAGGCTGCTGGAACTCGCGGCCCAGGCCGCGCAATGCGAGACCTTCGGCCTGCGCATGGCCGAGTCGCGCCAGTTGTCGGACTTCGGCGTGATGAGCCTGCTCATCAGCCAGCAGCCCACCTTGCGCGATGCGCTGGCCACGATCATCCGCTATCGGCACCTGGTCAACGAATCTCTCGCCATCCTGCTCGAAGATGCCGGAAAGGTAGTCATCATCCGGCAGGAGGTCGTACTCGATACGCCTTCCCGGCAGGGCACCGAACTGGCGCTTGGCGTGGTGTTCCGCCTGTGCCGCGCGTTGCTCGGACCGCACTGGCATCCGCTCAATGTCAATTTCACCCATGCGGCCCCGGCAGACCTCCAGGTCCACCGCCGCCTGTTCGGCTGCCCGCTGGAGTTCGGCAGCGAGTTCAATGGCATCACCTGCCTGGCGGC
Source organism: Cupriavidus sp. 22TCCZM04-2 (assembly GCF_057798895.1). Classification (NCBI taxonomy): domain Bacteria; kingdom Pseudomonadati; phylum Pseudomonadota; class Betaproteobacteria; order Burkholderiales; family Burkholderiaceae; genus Cupriavidus; species Cupriavidus sp. 22TCCZM04-2. Next base: position 188,894 of record NZ_JBYOJS010000014.1, on the reverse strand, counting down.
CGACCTCGACGCCGCCATCCCGAACGCGGACCCGGGCATGGCGCGCTATGCGCAGCGCTTTGTCGATACGCTGCCGCGCGTCAATGCCCCGTCTATCGGACGCGACGTGCGCAGCGCCGTGTACCTGATGCTGCCAATGGGCCGCGCTACGTGCGAAGGCGTGGCGCAGGGCCTGGGCATGAGCCTGCGCACCATGCAGCGCCAGCTCGATGAAGCCGGCGAAACCTTCACGGACATCCTGAACGAGGTGCGCCGCGAACTGGCGCGGCGCTATGTGGAGAATCCGCAATACTCGCTGCTGCGCGTGGCCGAATTGCTGGGGTACGGCTCGGCGAGTTCATTCACGCGCTGGTTCTCCAGCCAGTTCGGCGAGGCGCCTGTGACCTGGCGGCGCCGGCATGGCTCGCGCGCGCCACAGCCGGTCCCCGTCCATCCCGGGCCACCGGGCTGACGCTCATTCCTGCACGGACTTGCGGCGCTCGGCAAAGCTTGCCACAGCCTGCTCGGCTGAAGAACATCCGCTCCGTGCCGAGCCGCGGCCCTGGCTCCGAACGTCGAGTGCCGATGGCGTAAACCCGGGCGCCGGGCCCGCGTCGTCGCGCGCGTGCTTCGGGCTCCGGGCTCCGGGCTCCGGGGCTACGTCCGGCGGCCTCGCGCGCCTAGTGACCGCCCTTGGGCGTCACCGAGACCGCGAAGGCCTCCGTGTACACGGCCTGGACCTGGTCGCCCTTGCGGATGCCCTTCAGCTGCTGCGGGTCTTCGACATGCAGGTCCACCGTCCTGCCCTTCGGCCCCTTCAGGGTCACCTTGCCGGTCTTGCTGTTCACGGCGACGACATCGGCGGTCACGGTCACCTCGCGCCCGACCATGCCGCCGGGCTTGGCGCCGGGCGCGGCCCGGTCTTCCATCGCACGCTCGGTACTCGAACGCATGCCGGTCTGCTTGGTCAGGTTGACCGAAAGGGCTTCCTTGTATTCCGCCGTGACCGTGTCGCCGACGCGGAGCTGATCGAAATTGCGCACCTCGTCACCGACCTGCACGTCGGTGACCTTGCCCTGCTTGTTCTTCAGCGAGACCGTGCGCGTGGCGGGATCGATCGCCGTGATCGTCGCCGTGGACTTGACCGTGCCGGTCACCATGGCCGCGCCGACGCCGGAAGCCGCTTCGACGCGGGTCTCCGGCTGGGCCATGGCCAGGTGGGATGCCGCGGCCACGGCGGCGGCGACCAGTATCTTGCTGGGATTCATGCTTGGCTCCTTGCGCCAGGTTGGAAAATTCGGGCGGTGGATTCCGCCCTCGGGCTACAACATGCGTGCCGCCTCGTCCAGCAGCGTGGCCTGCGACAGCATGTCGGCCCGCGCGAACCGCACGATCGAAAACCACCGCACGAGCGGCGGATCGCCGGGCACGTGCGCACAAAGCAGTTCGAGGTCGACGCCGGGCACGGTGCTGTCCGCCCCCAGCACCACGTTCACCTGGCTCAGGCGGATCTGGCGCCGCTGGACATGCATGCGGTTGGCGGCGTCGCCCAGGACTTCTCCCAGGCATTCGAGCTGCCGCTCGAGCGTGTCGCCGCCGTGGCCCAGCGCTGCCAGTTCGCTCTCGTTCTGCGCGATCTCGTCCTTGACCGACTGGACCGCCGCCCCGTCGGGTGTCTCTCCGCCCACCATCGAGCGCAGGCCAATGCCTTGCCGTTCATAGAGCTTGAGTTGCGCCTTGAGCAGGGCCTGCTCGCGCTCGAGCGTGTCGCGGCGGCCCTTGCCCGCCGCGAACTGCGCCATGGCCTCGATGGCGAACTGGTCCAGCATGCGCAGCAGGATCTCCGCGCGCAGCGCGGCGTCGGATTCCGCGCAAATCCTCAGCTGGTAGTCGCTGAACGACACCAGCGTCTGGGGCACGTCCGTGTGCATGACATCGCCTTCCATCGCCACGCCCAGCGTGCGGCGCTCGTTCATGGCCATGCCGAGCACTGCATAGGCGTGTTCCGCGAACGGCGTACGGTCGAAGAACTCGCGCAGGTCCGGTGAACGGCTGAAGGCGCGAACGACGTCCGCCGCGGTGCCGAAGTACGCGTGGATATGGGGATCGCTGTCCCAGGCGGCTTCGCTGGCTTCGCGCGGCGCGGGCAGTCCCGCCACGGTCGCGCGGACTGCTTCCAGCGCCGTGCGCAGCCCCGGCGCCAGCCGCTTCTCGTAGTGCGAAACCAGGCGCAGGCGCGGGTTCAGCGCCGTCACGCGCGCAGTCATCGCGACGAGTTCCTTGTCGTCGCGGCGCTGCGGCTTACGGCCCTGCCGCTGGATCCACCGCAGAAAGCCCATGGCGGCGCTTGCCGGTGAGCCGCTTATGTCACCGGTAACGTTCGGCCATCACCATCGCGTTGATCTTGTGGCCCTTCCAGAACATGCCATGGATGCGCGGCTGCAGCTTGCGCAACGCTTCGGGGTCGAGTTCGTTGAAGATCACCGTCACGCCCGGATGCGTGCCGTCGCCTTGCACAGGCTCGATCTCGTCGCAGGCAGGAAAACCGTATTTAGTCAGGAAATCCCGGACTTCCTCGTCGGTGGTCCCGGCGTCGACGTTCCCCAGAAACAACACGGCCATGATCAGTCCCCCGTTCGTCGCCACAAATGTGGCCGCATCCCTGTATGTTCTAGCTCATCTTTGGTGAAGTACAAGGCATTTGGTTTGCAAAAGCCGGCTCAGCGCTTCGAGGTTTGCCGCTTCCAGTCCCCGTCCGGCGTCTGGCAGAACCATCCCGCCCAGTGTTCCTTGCGGCCGGATTGCGTCAGGTCGGAACGCACGCGGCGGCATTTTTTACCCTGCTCCGTCCGGCTACGCTCGACCGTGAGCGTGCCGTCGATGGCCGGACGCCGGTTGACGGCGGGGAAGTGCACGGGTGCCGTGCCGCCATCCGGCAGGTTGGCGAGCGCGTCCTTGTAGAGCTGGATGTATTGCGGAACCTCGTCTTTCTGAAGGGTTCCGATGACGGTGTTTTTCAGGAAATGATCGAAATACGCGTGGAGCGGAGACGTCGCCATGACGAGCACCAGCACGGCAGCCCGCGCATGGCGGGGATGGTTCAGACGCATGGAGGCCCCCCTCTCGAATTCCCCGTCCAGGGCGTGCCGCTTTGACATACCGAGCCCGGCATCGCTACCCTTAGTCTAGCCCGCTGGACAGGCCAGCGGCATTCCCTTCCTCCGGAGACCCCATGCGAAAGCCCCTTCCGTTGATTCTGACCGGCCTGATGGTGCTGGGCCTTGCCTCCACGGCCCGAGCGCAGACCGCGCCGGGCCAGGGCCAGGGCGCGGCCAACGCGATCTCCGAGGCGGTCCAGGGCGGCACCAACCCCTATCGCCCGCCCTCGGGTGAGAGCACCGATCCCGAGGAGGCCAGGCGCGCCAAGTGCGAAGCGCTGAAGGACGAATTCAACGGGACCTCGAAACAGCGGAATTACCAGTCGTCGGGTACCGCCACGCATAACGCGCAGGGTCGCCCGATCCCGAAGATCGAACGGGACAAGAGCCGCAAGGAATTGCAGGAGACGTACCGGGCGAATTGCACTTGAGCCACGCCGTCAGGCAACTGGAATCCCCGCCGGCGATCGGGTGGCTTAAAAAAAGAAGCCCTCGGCCGGGGAGGACGAGGGCTGGAGTGGTATCGGATGTCCACGCCAGGGACTTCCGGGACCTACTTTCCCATGACCTGTCAACGAAATCTACTCTTCGGGCGTGTCAGCAACCGCACTATTCTGGACAATCCGGGGCGCCTGAATTCGTGGCACGCCGTGCCGTCCCAAGCCGCCGCGTCAGCGGCCGGGCTCCAGCCGCCGGTACTGTTGATAGTGGCGGATGGCCCGCTGGCTGTCCCCCAGCGCTTCATGCAGTCTTGCCGCGTTGTAGTGCGCGTCGGCAAAATCGGGAGCCAGCGCGATGCAGGCATGGTATTCAGCCAGCGCCCCCACGGCATCGCCGCTGTCTTCCAGCGCCACCGCCAGGTTGAAGCGGATCAGCGGCGCATCCGTGCCTTGTTCGAGTGCGGTTCGATACAGCGCGATGGCTTCGTCGAACGCGGCGCGCTCGCACATCAAGTACCCGAGATTCACGTAGGCATCGACCAGCCCCGGCTCCGCGGCGATGGCCTGCCGGTAGACCGCAGCGGCCTCGGCGGATCCTGCGCGCTCAAGCTCCTGGGCCATCTCGAACAGCGTATAGCCATCCATCGCTGCCGCCGGTGTCCGCGTCGTCGGAGCCCCGATCGTCACCACGCGGGCAGAACGCTCGCGCGCGTCGAAATCGATGATCCGCTGGCCGGTCTCGACTAGCCACTGACCGTGGGCGTCCCGGGCGGCAACGGTGCCGCCATGCGCCGTAATGCGGACACCGGTCAGGGCCCGGCCGGCTTCCAGGCTCTCGAGTTTCTTGAGTGACCGGACGACACGTCGCGTCGGCACGTTGGCCGCACGCAAGGACTGGGCGGTACGGAACAGCAGCAGGTCCTGAAACGAAAAGCGGTACGCGTTGCCGCGGCCGCGATCGGGCGTCACCACCCCCGCCGTCAGCATGGCATTGACCACGGAACGCGAAATGCCGACCAAAGCCAGCACGTCGCTCAATGTGTAAGACTGCATGCTCAGGCCTTCTTCGCCGCACGTTTGGGAACGGCCGCCACGGTCGATGCGGTTCGCTTGGCACTCTTGCGCGGTGCCGGCGATTCCCCCGCCGCCGCCTTGACGGCGGCGGTCTTGGCAGCCGGCGCGGTTCTCTTGCCTGCCGACAGACTCTTCTTCAGCGCCTCCACCAGGTCAATGACCTGGCCGGACGGAGAGACCTCGACCGGTTCGGGCGAGACGATCTGCTTGCCGGCGATCTTTGCATCGATGGCAGCCAGGACGCGCTGCTTTTCCTCGTCGCGATACTGGCTGGCGTCGTAGTGATCCTCCGAGGCCTGCTCGATCAGCTGGATCGCCAGCTTCAGTTCCGCGTCGGACACCGCGACTTCCTCGACATGCAGGTCGACAATCGACCGGACTTCATCCGCAAACAGCAACTGCTGGAAGACCAGGCCGCCCTCGATCGGCCGGATCTGCACCATGTGCGACTTGCCTTTCGCGGCCCACTTGGCGATGGCGCACCGCCCGGTCTTGGCCATGGCGGCCCGCAGCAGGCTGTACGGCTTGCCGCCACGCTTGTCCGGCGCGATGTAGTAGGTCTTGTCGTAATAGATCGGGTCGACGCCCTTCTCCGGCACGAACGCGACGATCTCCACGAGGTGGCTCGCGCCTTCTTCGAGCGCCTTCAGCTCATCGGGGCTGAAGATCACGAACTGGTCCTTCTCGAATTCGTAGCCCTTGACCATCTGGTCGCGCGGGACCACTTCCCGCGTCTGCTCCGACACATACTGCTGCTTGAGCCGCGAGCCTTCCTTGCTGAGCAGGTTGAAGCGCACCGCGCTTTCGGAATCTGTCGCCGTGTACAGCTTGACCGGAATCGACACGAGGCCGAACGACAGGGACAGGGATGCCAGTGATCGCGCAGCCATAATGCATTCTCCACGTCACAAACGAAAAACCATGCGCACTCACGCCAGGTGCTCGATCGCGCCTTTCAGGCTCTGGGGGGATGACCAGAAGCCACGCCACGGGTCGCCGGTGCGGAAGCTGAGGTATTCCCGGGCGTTCCCGACGTTCCATTGATCCGCGCTTTTGAGCTGGAGCAACTGGTCCCATGATACTGGCATCGACACCCCCATGCCCGGCCGGGCGCGCGCCGAAAATGCCGCGGCCGTGGTCTGCCCGGTGCCGTTGCGCAGGTAGTCGACAAAGACCCGGCCCTTGCGATTGCTGGGGCCGGACCTCGCCACGAACCGCTGCGGAATGGCCCGCGCCAGGTGCATGACGGCCGCGCGCGAGAAGGCCTTCACGGTATCGTAGTCAAGCGCCGGAGCGAGTGGCACGACGACGTGCAATCCCTTTCCGCCGCTCGTCTTCAGCCACGCCTGCAGGCCCAGTTCGCCCAACAGGGTCTGCACGAGCAAGGCGGCCTCCTGCACGTGCTGCCACGGCACGCCTTCCCCGGGGTCCAGGTCGAAGATGACGCGATCCGGCTGGAGCAGATCTTCGGTCGTCGAATTCCAGGTGTGGAATTCGACCACGTTAAGCTGCGCGGCGGCGACAAGCCCGTCGGCCGACTCGACCGTCAGCAGGCGGCCGTGTCCCGGCCACAGTGCCGCAGGTTGTTCGGTCAGGCCCGGCAAACTCGTGGTCTCGGCGTGCTTCTGGAAGAAGACCTCGCCGCCGATGCCGTCCGGTGCGCGCAGCAAGGCCACGGGGCGCAGTGCGAGATGCGGAAGCATCCACTCCGCCACGCTCTCGTAGTAGCGCACCAGGTCGAGCTTGGTGATGCCGGTCGAGGCATCGATCACGCGCTCGGGGTTGGTGACCTTCACGTTAGTGCGCGATGGCGTGGGATCGACCCGTACGGCTTCGCGCCGGACGTCGCTCGCCGGCGTTTCGCTGCGCAGCGCCTTGAACGATGCCTGGCGCACTTGTCCCGATGACGTCCATTCGGCAAACTCGACCTCGGCCACGAGCGATGGCTTCACCCACTGCGGCGCACCGGTCCGCGCCGTCCCCCACCGGCTGCGCCGAATGGTGGCCGGCGGAAACGGGGCCGCTTCGGTCGCGAGCCTTGAAAGCTTGTGCCGCAGGGTCGCGGCAGTCTTGCTGTCCCACCCCGTGCCGACGTTGCCGGCATAGCGCAGTTGGCCGTCCTCGGTCACGCCAAGCAGCAAGCTGCCGATTTCGCTCGGGGCACCCTCCCGCTCCGAAAAACCGCAGATGACAAATTCCTGTCGCAAGCGGCATTTGGCCTTGAGCCAGTCGGCATTGCGCGATGAGCTATAGACGGAATCGGCGCGCTTCAGCATGACGCCCTCCAGGCCGAGCTCGGCCGCGGCCTGGAAGACCTGTGCCGCGGGCGCATCAAAGCTCTCGCTGAAACGAACGCGGTCCGAGTGCTCGTCGATCAGTCGGGCCAGATGCGCACGGCGCTCGCGCAAGGGCACGTGGCGAAGATCTCGCCCCTCCCAGTACGGAACATCGAACACGAAGTAGACGATCGCGTCGTTCTGGTGCCCGTCGATCGCGTTCTGCAACGCATTGAAGTCCGGCAAGCCGTCGCGCAGCACCACGATTTCACCGTCAAGCCAGCCCTCGGAAATATCGAGCTTCTCGACCTCCTTCGCAAGGCTGGCGAGCCTGCGGGTCCAGTCATGGCCGTTGCGTGTGATCAGGTGCACCTTGGCGTCGACGATCCGTGCGAGCAGCCGGTAGCCATCGAACTTCGTCTCGATGATCCACCCACCGCCCGATGGCAGGCTGGCCGTCGGCGTGGCAAGCTGCGGTGCGAGGCGCGCCGGCAATGGCGCGTTCACGGCGGCCGACAGGTCGGGGGCGTCCGGCTCCTTCACGCCGCGGCTGTTCTCGCGCTGCTCGACCGGCCCCAGCGGATGCGCGACCACGCTGTCGGGCAGAGCCGTGATGACATCGAACTCCGCATGAGACCGTGCCCACTGATCGCGCTTCTTGAAAAGCATCCACTGGTCGTGTGCCTCCCCGGCTTTCGAAATCTTCACCAGTTCCCAGCGGCCCGCCAGCTTTTGTCCATGCAGTGCGAATTCGAGCTTGCCTTTCGCCATGCCAGCCCGGGCATCACCGACCGGTTCCCACGTGCCGTTGTCCCAGACGATGACGGAGCCGGCGCCGTATTGCCTGGGCGGAATGGTTCCCTCGAAGCCGGCATAGTCGATCGGATGATCCTCGACGTGGATCGCGATGCGCTTGTCGGACGGGTCAAAGCTGGGCCCCTTGGGCACCGCCCAGCTCAGCAGCACTCCATCGAGTTCAAGACGGAAGTCGTAATGCAGGCGCCGCGCCCAGTGCTTCTGGATCACGAAGCGCAGCGGCTTCGTCGCGGAGCGTCTGGTGCGCGTGCGCGCAGCCGGCTCTTCCGTGATTCGAAAATCACGTTTGTCGCGGTAACGGGCGAGCGAATCGTGCGCCATGTGAACAGCATAGGCGCGAGCATGCGGGTGGCGTAGCCGGCGTTCTCCTACCTGGGCGTCAGAAATCAATCAGTCGATCACGATCGCGCGGAAGTCGTTGACGTTGGACCGTGATGCGCAGGTCATTGGCAAGATCGCATCGAACATATGGAACCGAGGTTCGCGTTGGCCGGCGTTGCCGCTATCGCGGCGTTGTCGCGTTCTTCCTGCTGATCCACAGCAAGCGGTGCGCGCCCGGTAAGCGGACGGAATTACGCTTGTGCCGGAAATCCTCCGCCCATTTCCCTATGCCACGAATCCCGATCAACGCGGCTACGGCTTTCGGCCATCCTGCTTCAGGAGGTGCCGTTCGATGCGCGAATCAGGAAGAAACCAAAGCGCGGCCATCGCAACGAGAATAATCGTTGCTCCAACGCTGCTGTAAAAGCTTGCCGCAATGGCCAGCGCATACACCACAAGCGAGGATTTCCCTTTCCGATCCTTGCCGATCGTATCCGCGAGCGGGGAATCCTTTCCCTCCGCCGCAATGATGGCACGCTGCAGCGCCCAAAAGGATACGGCACACATGAACAGCACAAAAGCATATAGCGCAGTCGGAATTGCCAGGAAGCCGGATTTCCCCATCCAGGTGGTCGCAATTGGAATCATCGTCAACCAGAACAGCAGGTTGAGATTGACCCACATGATTCTTCCGTTTATTCCGCGCACCACCTGGAACAAGTGATGATGGTTATTCCAGTAAATGCCGACGTAAATAAAACTGAGCACATAGCCAAGGAACTGCCGGGCCTCCGCCAGCACGCCGTTCCAGTTGAATTCTGCCGGCAGTTGAATCTGATAGAGCATCAGCGTCAGGCTCACGGCAATGACACCATCACTGAAGGACTCGAGTCGGCTCTTGTTGATGATGATGGACTCCCTCAAATGAACTGTTTGCGGAATGAAAGACTGGCCAGATACAGAATGATCAGCATGAAGGGCAGCACGCTCCAGAACCCGATACGCACGTAGAGCACGGCGCCAAGAAATGCACCCAGGACGAAACCTGCCACGATGCTTGCGCTTTTCAGCAAGGCCGTACCATGCTCGCGGCTGAGCGTGCGCACGAAGTTGGACAGATCGATGCCAAGCTGAGTGGTATTGCCCGTCATCATGGTGCTGGGGCTGATGTGCTTGATCAACGTCTTGCTCGCCGTATTGCGGATCGCCAGGGCCACCAGGCCCAGGCCGCCGGTCAAGGCCAGGACGCCGGCGTCCGGATCGCGAAATGGATCGAAGCACAAGCCCGCCAGCATAAAGGCCGACAGGAATGCCGCCTCTGCCACGAACAGCCAGCCCAGGGTCTTGTGGGACTGGCCGCAATGGTCTATCCAGATTTTGACAAGCATGACCGTGGCGATGAATAACGGGATGGCGCCCAGCTTGATCCACAGTCCCGCTCCGCCCTTCACGAAGGCAGCGCCGGCCAGCACCAGGTTGCCTGTCACATGGGCAGTGAAAAAGCCCAGCAAAGCGATAAAGCCTATTGTGTCAATGGCGCCCCCGACGATGGTAAGCAGCACTGGTGTGCGGCATTGCATCCACAAGGTGACGGGCGGGCTGTCATGTGACTGCGAATCGCTGATGGCTGTCATGTCGAATGCATCTCCAAATGGCCTCGGCGCCGCGGAACTTGTGCAGGACTGACGGACTGACATTCAAACTGAAAGCGTTGGAACTGCGCCTGCAGCGTGCGACAAAAACCAGGGCACCGCTCTTCACCGCGAATCCGAAGCGACCAAAAAGGAAGAAGATAACTACCATTCGGGGGTGGCTAGACAGTCGGGGAAGCCCGCTCTGCCCCCTTGTTGCCACATGGCCACAAGAAAGCCGTTGTCCGCAGATTGTCACCGGGACCTATACAGCGGATCGGGCCTTGTCGAGAATTGACCGCACACCCGCAAGAAGACTGGCGCGTCCTAGAGGACTCGAACCTCTGACCGCTCGCTTAGAAGGCGAGTGCTCTATCCAGCTGAGCTAAGGACGCGAAGGGCAGCATTCTACCGCAGCGCGGTGCCGCATGGCGGATCAGGAAGTGACGCGCCGCTGCCAGGGTGCGGATTCGACTGCGCCCGTGCGATGCCCTGCCTTACTGTCACGGTGAAGCGATACGCAATTGCGGCCTGCGTGCTTTGCATCGTAGAGCGCCTGGTCAGCGCGGCGCATCAGATTGTCGACGGTCTCGGTCGGCTCGCGCTGGGCCATGCCGATGCTGACGGTATAGGCAATCGCGTCCGGCTCGGAAGGACACGGCGTGCTTCTCACGGCCGAGCTCAGGCGCAGGCTTGTCACGCGTCCCCGCTCGAGCGTGGTCTCCTGCATGACCACGGCGAACTCTTCGCCACCGAGCCGGCCAATGATGTCTTGGGGACCCACCGTCTTGCGCAGCAAACCCGCGAAATGCCTCAGCACGCTATCGCCGGCCAGGTGCCCGTAGACATCGTTGATGGCTTTGAAATGATCCAGGTCAACGAACGCGACGGTGAGGGGCTTGCCATTCCGGTCCGCCAGCGCACTCGCGTCCTCCAGCTGCTGCCAGAATGCGCCGCGCGCCAGCAGCCCCGTCAGGTCGTCATGGCTGGCCCTGCTCTCCAGCATCCGGCGAAGACGGTCGTGGGCCATCAGGGCAAAGCTGACCGACAGCCCCACCACGGCGAACATGTTCAGTACGATCATCGAGCCGTCCTGCGCCAGCAGACCCGGTACACCGGGCTGCGCGTTGGAACCAGAGAGATTCCAGGCATTCAGCCCGGCACAGCCGGCAGCAATCAGGACCAGCGACAGCGCAGCGAACCTGCCCGTGCCCCGCTTCTGCCGGAGCAACGGCGCAACGCTGCGAACGATATCCAGCAGCAGCAAGGTCTGTCCGATGCCAAGCGCTATCGGCACCCATGGGCGCAGCGCCTGTAGCCAGTCGGCATGCGGCAACCACGTGCCACCGGCAATCGCGGCACCCAAAATCAGATTCAGGACGACCAGCAAGGACGCGCGGCCAGGCCTGCCGGCGAAATGCCGCGTGCCCACCACCATCAGCGAAATGCCGGCGAACAGGACCATGTCGACGGCATCGGCAGCCAGCCAGTACCCAGTGAACTCGGCCACGGCCGGCATGGCGGCCGCTGAAGCGGCCACAAGGTCGCCGAGAGCCCACGACATGAGGCCGCTCAGCCCCATTCCCTGCGAGCGGCGCAGCACGGCGCAAACCACTGCCATTTGCAGGGCCAGCAGGCCTGCAATGAGCACAATCATGTGCGACTGAAACATCTTCATTCCCGTCCAGCGACAGGCAGCGACCCGCACGACGCCACCGTCCCTTTTTGTATCGATCCTGCTTTGGGACCGTCGTTTTCAAGTTGCCGCCAGACCGCTCCGGACATCCGGCAGCCAAGGCGGCAAACGGATTGGTACGGCGGGCACGCTTTCCGCGCACGGCAGCGCACTTCTTCATGATGATCTGGACAGTCCGCCCAAGAGGTGTACCCCCATCGATATCCTGCGGCGACGGGCGGACTACGGCGGTGTGGCGATTATCGCCGGGCCCGAATCCAAGTCAAGCTGCAGTTGACCCGCCCAAAGCGGGATGCGTACGCGGCGGCACCTCCGGGGCGTTGTGGACAACACTTTTTGAGATGGATTGACCGCGCCACGCAGAGCCCGCTACAATAGTCGGCTTCGGAGCGTAGCGCAGCCTGGTAGCGCATCTGATTTGGGATCAGAGGGTCGTAGGTTCGAATCCTATCGCTCCGACCAGTTTTTTGCTTTACAGATCAACGGCTTAGACAGTGATGTCTAAGCCGTTTTTCTTTTCTTTCCCGATAAAAGGTCGCCAGTACCGCTCGTGACAGCAGTCCTGGTCCGCCTCGCGCGGGCTTTGTCTGCTCCACTGATAGATCATCGGTGAAGGTCCCGTAGCCGTTTGCCACCGCCGGCCCTACAGTGCCCGTACGGATATAGCGCACCGACAAAGTAACTTGCATGGTTCCGGCACCGTCTGAGCTACCGACAATGAGCTGATTCACGGAGGCGAAGACGGTTGAGCCTCGCCCGCCGCCGCATTGCGCCGCTCGAAATGGCAGTAGGCATCGGCGGCGACCAACCCGAAGAGGGCATGCGCAAACAGGCTTTCCCAGCCTCGCGCCTCATCAAACCAGTTGAAATAGCGCCCCAGCGCGTAGAAGTTCACCAGGTACACCATGACGCCGAAGACGATCCCGACGACGGATGCCAGGCCCATGCTCGAATCCAGTCGAAAAGAGCCCAGGATGAATGCCAGCGCCGACGCCAGGATGATCGACAGCGCATAGTGAACCGTACCCGCGGCAAGGACGATAGTCCAGTTGAAGGTGTCCGGCGAAGCCAGCGCCTCGCGCCCCAGGATGATGGCCGCCACCATCTTCACCGTGTCCCAGGCGCCGAGGTAGAACAGGAAGCGTGCGGTCAGCAGTTCCAGCACCATGTACACCGTGCCGGCAATCAGGCCGGCGACGACGGCCGTGCGCCAGTCAGGGCGGCAGCGTGCATAGTGGTGCGATTGCAGGTGGAGTTCCATGACTACCTCCGTTTGCTAGACCTTCTGACAAGGCCTGTGGAGTTAGTTCTAGTGCATATCGGTCAAATACCAAGGGCCATAGCCGCGCTACTGATAACCATGAATCACTTATCCACCCATGGCTATCGCCTGCCGGGCCAACGCAGGAAGCCCCGCTCCCGCGCTTACGTACCTTTCATTGAAAACCCATGCCCGTGGTACAATATGTCGTTAGCCCGGGATGTTCCGCGCATCCCTGTCACCGGGCGTTCTCTCCAGCGTGAAGGCCGGCCCTTCAGATCCTTCCGCAGCGTTACAAACATGGCGAGCGACCGGTAACACGTTGCCCGCGCACCCGCGACTCGCACGGCCGAGGTTCTGCGGCCGTATCGGCAAGACAGATCGGCCGGGCAGACAGCGCCCCCTGGACGATTTCCTAGCTGGACCAGTTGGCACGCGGTTTGCAGCGCCTTCTGGACCGTGTCAGCTTGCCTGGGACAACTCAAGGCGCGCCCCCGCCGCCATGCGGCAAGTCTGTGCACATGCGCCGGACCAGCATGCCCGCGCGTCGCGTCACATCGAATGTAAAACGAAACCATTGCACCCTGCGGGTTGCAGAAAAGGAAGATAGATTGGCTAAGGAAGAACTCATTGAATTTGGCGGTGTGGTGTCGGAAGCCCTGCCCGACAATCGTTACCGAGTCCTGCTCGAGAATGGCGTCGAGATCTGGGCCTATGCATCGGGCAAGATGCAAAAGCACCGCATCCGCATTCTGGCAGGCGATCGCGTTACCCTGGAAATGTCGCCGTACGACCTGACCAAGGGCCGCATCAACTTCCGCCACAAGTCCTGAGTCTTTGCCAGCGCCGGGTTCGGAAGCGATTTTCCGGCCCCGGCCTCAGCGCAATGATTGCGCGCCGGCGTGTGTCACGTGCCTGACACTACGCTCGGAGACACTTGCGGGCTGCCTGACAGGCAGCCCGTATTGTTTGTGCGCGCCGCCACCACGGCGCGCGCTGCTTGCGCCTGTCGGACGGCTTCACCATACTCGAAGCTCACTCCCTGGCCTGCTCCGACATGAACCTGATCCTGTGGCGTCACGCCGAAGCCGAAGAACTCCCCGATCCGCTCAGCCTGAGCCGGAACGCGGACCTGCAGCGACCGCTCACGCGCCGCGGGCGCAAGCAGGCGGACGACTCCGCGGCGTGGCTGCGGGCTCAGTTGCCGGCCAAGACCCGGGTATTGTGCAGCCCTGCGCTGCGCGCGCGCGAAACCGCAGCGGCGTACAGCGGCCATCCTGAAATTGTGGAGAACCTGGTGCCCGGTGCGGACGTCAGCGCGGTCCTCAGCGCAATTGGCTGGCCGCAGGGCGACGAGAACGTCGTGGTGGTGGGTCACCAGCCCTGGATCGGCAGGCTGGCGAGCCTGCTGCTGGCCGGCACCGAAATGAACTGGAGCGTGCGCAAGAGCGGCATCTGGTGGCTGGCCAGCCGTACCCGCGAAAGCGAAGCGCAAACGGTGCTGCGCGCGGTCATCAATCCTGAATTTCTTTGAGATTCGCCGGCAAGGCATTTCTCAATCTTCGCTCAGGCGCCGCGTGGACACGCCAGTTGTCGCTCATCGGCCCGGCGCCCAGAGAAAATTCAGCAAAGAACGATAGTTCGTTGTTTCTCCACTCAATAGAGTCGCGGGGTTCGCCGGCGCGTCCGGCGCCGCTGACCCGGAGAAACAGGCATGTCCCGCAGCCCCACCCCGCTTACCCGCCCCAACCGCCCGGCCCACCCCACACCGCCGTCGGTGGCCCCCGGTAGCCATGCTGCGCCGGCATGCGTCATGGAAGCGTCATCGCCGGGTCACGGCACTGTCACCGCGGCTCACTACATTGCTTCGCAACAGTTTCGTCACCAAAAGGACACTCTGATGCGAGACCTCCCGACGCCGACCCAGCCGCTTTTCGACTCCCTGCCCAATGGCCTTGTCGGCCAGTCGGCGCGGAGGCGTCTTCATCGCCCGTCGGATACACCGGCAAATGAATCGCCTGTTCTCAACGTGGCGTGGGCGCGCCACCAGGACGAAGTAGTCGAAGCCCAGCGCCTGCGCTACAAGGTGTTCGCCGAAGAGATGGGCGCGCGCCTGGCATCGAAGGTGCCCGAGCTGGACGTCGACATGTTCGATGACTACTGCGACCACCTGATCGTACGGGACATGGCCACGCTGAAGGTGGTGGGCACTTACCGGGTGCTGCCGCCGCACCAGGCCAAGCGCATCGGCTGCCTGTATGCCGAATCGGAATTCGACCTCGTTCGCCTGTCGCACCTGCGCCCCAAGATGCTCGAGCTTGGGCGCTCCTGCGTGCATCGCGACTATCGCTCTGGCAGCGTCATCATGGCCCTGTGGGGCGGCCTGGGCGAGTATCTGCAGCGCTGGGGCATCGAGTCCATGCTCGGCTGCGCCAGCGTGCCGATGAGCGATGGCGGGCACTATGCGGCCAGCCTGTACCGGCTGTTCAGCGAGCGCTCGCTGGCACCGATCGAGTACCACGCCTTCCCGCGCCTGCCGCTACCCGTCGAAGACCTCAACCAGCAACTTGAAGTCGAGCCGCCGGCGCTGATCAAGGGTTACCTGCGCCTGGGCGCCCGCATCTGCGGCCTGCCCGCATGGGATCCTGACTTCAACGTGGCCGACTTCCTGACGCTGCTGCGCGTGAACGACATGAACCCGCGCTATGCGCGCCACTTCCTGGGCCTGAACCGCCCGGCCTGAATCGCTCTGGCGCAATGAAAAACGGCGGCCAGGGGCCGCCGCTTCTGTTTGGCGCCCCGGCGGCGCCGGGGAACCACTCAGGCGTACACCACCTTGTACCGCTTGCCGACGCGCTGCCATTCGTCGGCCTCCTGCGTCAGGCTGTATTCGACCAGTGGATTGGCTTCGATCCAGCTCTTGGGCACTCGAACCTCGAAGCCCTCGTCCAACGCATCCGAGCGCTGCGACACACGGATATCGGGCAGCGGTGCATCCGAACGCCGGCGGCACAGCACGAATGCCAGCCGCAAGCTGAACAGCATGCGCCAGTCGAGGAACTTGCCGCTGCCTGAAAGCTTGCCGAGCTTGCCGGCGTGACCGAGCAGCAAGGCCGCCAGGCGCGCCTGGTCGGTCCTGGAGAAGCCCGGCATGTCCGCGTGCGTCGCGATATAGGCCGAATGCTTGTGGTAGCCGCTGTGGGAAATCGACATCCCCACCTCATGCAGGCTGGCGGCCCAACCAAGCAAACCGAGATTGTCCTCGCGGCGTTCATCAGCCGGCTCGGGAAACTGCGACAACAACGTGGTCGCGGCGCGGCGCACGCGGGTCGCCTGGGCGCGGTCCACGCCGTAGCGGCGCATGAACTGGTCCACGGTCACGGTTCGCATGTCCTCGTGGTGGCTGCGCCCGAGGAGGTCGTAGAGCACGCCGAGGCGCAACGCGCCATCGGTCACATCCATGCGGTCGATGTCGAGTTCGGCGAACACACCAAGCATGATCGAGAGCCCACCCGGCAACACCGGAATGCGGTCCGCCTTCAGCCCCGCCAGCTTGACGCGATTGGTATTCTCGGCCTTGACAAGTGCGCGCTTGAGCCTCTCCAGCCCTTCACGCGTAATGCCATGCTCGGCCGTGCTGTCGTTCATGCCGTTGAGTTCGATCAGCTCGGCCAGCGCGCGCGCCGTGCCCGATGATCCGACCGCCTGCTGCCAACCGGCCGCGCGATACTGGCGCACCAGCACCTGGATCTCGCGCCGTGCGGCCAGTTCGGCCTGCTTCATCGCGTACTCGTCGACGTTGCCGCTCGGAAAGAACTGGCGGCTGTGCGATACGCAGCCGATGTAGAGGCTTTCCATCAGCTTCGACTGGTAACCGCTGCCGATGATGAACTCGGTAGACCCGCCGCCGATGTCGACCACCAGCCGGTTGCCCTGGCAGACCGGCGCGTCGTGCGATGCACCCAGGTAGATCAGGCGTGCTTCTTCGCGGCCGGCAATGACTTCGATGGGGAAGCCGAGCGCGGCCTCGGCCTCGATCAGGAACTCCGAGGCGTTCTTGGCCACGCGCAGCGTGTTGGTCGCCACGGCGCGCACCTGGTCAGGCGGGAAATCGCGCAGCCGGTCGCCAAAGCGGCGCAAGGCATCGATGCCGCGCCGACGCGCAGGCTGATCGAGATATTTATCCGGCGTCAGTCCCGCCGCCAGCCGCACCGGCTCGCGCAGCGCGTCGACCTGAAAGATCTGGCTGGCCGGGCCATTGGCGGTAGGGGTTTCGTCCACTCGCCCGATCATGAGGCGAAAGCTGTTCGAGCCCATGTCGACGGCAGCCAGCAAGCGTGGAGAGTTGTTCATTCGATGTCTGGAAAACTGGAACGCATGGCGTACAGGTTACCGCGCAGCAAGGGACGCGTGGTCGCTTGGCCGGCATGGTGATACACCAGAAAATTATGTCCTCGCCATGTCAACATCATGACAAAATCAAAGTGTCATAAAAGTGACATGAATTTATGGAAAAGTCGCCACATTACCAAAAGAAGGTCATGCCCATGTCGACGACACCGTCCAGCACGCTGCTCAACCGCGAGCTAGGCATTCTGGAATTCAACGCGCGCGTCCTGGCACAGGCTGCCGACCCCAAGGTTCCGCTGCTGGAACGGCTGAAATTCATCTGCATCGTGTCCAGCAATCTGGACGAGTTCTTTGAAATCCGCATGGCAGGGTTGAAAGAACAGATGCGCGACAACGCTTCCGGCCTCACGCCCGACGGCCTCTCCTTCCAGCAGACCTATCAGCTTGTCACGGCGCGCACCCAGCAGTTGGTGGCTTCGCAGTATGACATGCTGCAGAACGTCATTTTTCCCCTTCTCGAGAAGGAAGGCATCTTTTTTCACCTGACGACGACCTGGACCGATACGCAGCGCGAGTGGGCCAGGGATTTCTTTGTGCGCGAACTCGGCCCGGTCCTTACGCCAATCGCCCTGGACCCGGCACACCCGTTCCCCCGTGTCCTGAACAAGAGCCTGAACTTCGTGGTCGAGCTGTCAGGCAAGGACGCCTTCGGCCGCGATGCGGACCTGGCCATCGTGCAGGCGCCCCGCGCGCTGCCACGCGTGGTGAAGATGCCTGAAAAGCTGTCGGGCTACCCGTTCGGCTTCGTGATGCTGTCCTCGTTCATGCAGGCATTCGTGCATGAACTGTTTCCGTCGATCGACGTCCTGGGCTGCTACCAGTTCCGCGTGACGCGCAATTCCGACCTCTTTGTTTCCGAAGACGAGATCACCGACCTGCGCGAAGCGCTGCAGGGCGAACTGCCGGCGCGCCACTTCGGCGACACCGTGCGGCTGGAAGTGTCGTCGGACACCCCGCCGGCGCTTTCGCGTCGGCTGTTGCTGGAATCGGGCCTCGGCCAGCAGGACCTGTATCGCGTCTCGGGGCCCGTGAACCTGGTGCGGTTGATGCAGATTCCGGACATGGTGGATCGTCCGGCGCTGAAGTTTCCGCCACACGTGCCGGCACCGGTCAAGCCATTCACGACCGGCGCACCGATTTTCGATGTCATCCGCCAGCAGGATGTGCTGCTGCACCATCCGTTCGAGAGCTTCAACTCCGTGCTCGACCTGCTGCAGCAGGCCGCAACCGACCCGCACGTGGTGGCGATCAAGCAAACGGTCTACCGCACCGGCAATGAATCGCTGGTCATGGAAGCGCTGATGACCGCCGCGCGCAACGGCAAGGAAGTCACCGTCGTCGTGGAACTCCTGGCGCGCTTCGACGAGGAAACCAACATCAACTGGGCCGAGCGCCTGGAATCGGCCGGCGCCCATGTCATCTACGGCGTGGTCGGACACAAGTGCCATGCCAAGATGCTGCTGATCGTGCGGCGCGAAGCCGCCGGCGCCAAGGCCAAGCAGGTCAAGCTGCGCCGCTACGCCCACCTCGGCACGGGCAACTACCATCCGCGCACTGCACGCCTGTACACGGATTTCGGCCTGCTGACCGCCAACGAGGCCATCTGCGAGGACGTTCACCACGTCTTCCAGCTGCTGACGGGGACCGCCGGCACGATCCGGCTGAACCATCTGTGGCAGTCGCCCTTCAGCATGCATAGCAACCTGGTCGAGCATATCCGCGCCGAGGCCCGCAATGCGCGTGCCGGCAAGCCGGCCCGCATCATCGCGAAGATGAACGCGCTGCTGGAGCCGTCCATCATCGACGAGCTGTACAAGGCGTCGCGCGCGGGCGTGAAGATCGACCTTATCGTACGCGGCGTCTGCGCGCTGATGCCGGGCGTGCCGGGCATGTCCGAGAACATCTCGGTGCGCTCGATCGTCGGGCGTTTCCTGGAGCACCACCGCGTGTATTACTTCCTGGCGGGCGGCGAAGACGTACTCTACCTTTCGAGCGCCGACTGGATGGACCGCAACTTGTTCCGCCGTGTCGAGGTAGCGTTCCCCGTGCTGGACAAGGCGCTGAAAGCACGCGTCATCAAGGAAAGCCTGCAGGTGCACCTTCGCGACAATGCCTCGGCGTGGATCATGCAGCCGGATGGCAACTACGTGCGCAAGCAGACGCGCTCCAAGCACCCGCACGTGAGCCAGAACGATCTGCTGGCCATGTTCGGCAGCGCCTGAGCGCTTGCACAGGCACAACGAAGAAGGGCCCGCTTCAGAGCGGGCCCTTCTTCTTACATCAGATTCCTCCAGCGATATGCCGGTGCGACTTCAGGCGGCGCGACGCGAAGGATCGGCTGCTTCCAGGCGCACGCTGCGCTCCAGCGGGAAGATGACGCGGAACACACTGCCCCGTCCCACTTCGCTGCTCACGCGCAGTTCGGCATGGTGGCGCGAGACCACATGCTTGACGATGGCCAGGCCAAGGCCGGTGCCGCCGGTATCGCGCGAACGGCTGCGATCGACACGATAGAAGCGCTCGGTCAGGCGGGGAATATGCTCGGGTGCGATGCCGAGACCGGTATCGGCCACCGAGAACACGGCATGTCCGTCATCCCAGCCGAGCCGGATCGTGATGCGCCCGCCGGCCGGCGTGTAGCGCACGGCATTCGAAACCAGGTTGCCCAGCGCCGACATCAGTTCCATCTCGGTGCCGCGCAGCCCGACCGTAGGGTCGATATCGGAAACGATCTCGTGGCGCTCCTGCGACAACGCTTCCGCGTCGTGCACCAGATGGCTCGCCAGTTCCCGGACCGGCACCAGATCCTGCCCGGGCGCATTCCCGTCGCTTTCAAGCTTGGCCAGGGCCAGCAGGTCCTCCACGATGCTTTGCATGCGCATGGACTGCACCAGCATCATGTCGACATAGCGCCGCCGGTCCTCCTCGGACACCGGCAAGTCCCGCACGGTCTCGAGAAAGCCGGTCAACACGGTCAGCGGCGTCTTCAGCTCGTGCGATACGTTGGCCACGAAGTCGCGCCGCATGGCCTCGGTGTTCTCCAGCTTGGTGATGTCCTGCGTGATGACCAGCTTGCGGTTGTCGCCATAGGGCAGCACCTGCACCGAGATCACGCCCTGCTTGTGCTCGCCCATGTCGCGCATCGACAGCGGCTCGTCGAAGCGCTGGCGCGTCAGGTAGTGGACGAACTCGGGACGGCGGATCAGGTGCGTGATGCGCTGGCGCACATCGCGCCGCGCGTTCAGGCCGAAATGCTGCTCGGCCACGTCATTGCACCACTCGATCTGGTCGGCATCATCGAGCATCAGCACGCCGTTTGGCGAGGCCTGGATGGCCTGGATGAAGCGCGTGTGCTGCTGCTCGACCTGCAGGACCTGCAGGCGCCAGCGCTTGACCAGCCTGTGCAGGCGATAGTAGACCTCGCCCCAGAGACCGGGCGCGCTCGGAATCTCGCCATACGCCGGCGCGTCCAGGACCTTCCACAGCCGGTTGATCTGGTAGAGATGGAATGCCACCAGGCATACCAGTGAAGCACTCATCACGGCCAGCGCAGGTACCGCGCCCGCCACGAAATAGGTTCCGACGGCAACCACCACCAGGCTGATCAGGATGGCCGCGGAGCGGGCCCAGATGACATTCATGCGCGCAAAAGAAACTCAGAGGCCCGGAGTCCGGGCAGATGGCAGCAGAGCCGCCGTTTTGCGGCAGAGTTTGCCACGAATTCGTGACGACGGGCCATGCAGCCCTGGCCGTGCCCGCATTCAGTTGCCCGGCGTACGGGCCAGCCGATAGCCGCTTCCCCGCACCGTTTCGATCATATTGCTATAGCCGCCGGGCGTCAGCGCCGCGCGCAGGCGCTTGATATGCACGTCGACGGTACGCTCTTCGACGAAGACATGGTCGCCCCAGACGTGGTCGAGCAGTTGCGAGCGGCTATGCACGCGTTCCGGATGGGTCATCAGGAAGTGCAGCAGTCGAAACTCGGTAGGACCGAGATCGAGCTTGATCTGGCCAGCGTTGTCTTCTCCGGTCACACGGTGCGTGGCCGGATCCAGCCGCAGGCCGTTGATCGCCACCACATCATCGGTAAGCTGCGGCGCACGACGGCGCAGCACGGCCTTGATGCGCGCAAGGAGTTCCTTGGGCGAGAACGGCTTGGTGACGTAGTCGTCCGCACCGGCCTCAAGGCCCATCACCTTGTCCTGTTCCTCGCTGCGTGCGGTGAGCATGATGATGGGAATCTGCTTGGTGCGTTCATTGGCACGCAGTTCCTTGGCGAAGGTTGCGCCTGACTTGCCCGGCAGCATCCAGTCCAGCAACACCAGGTCGGGCAGCACGTCGCTCATCAGCGACAGCGCCTGCTCGGCGTTATAGGCACGGATCGGATAGTGCCCCGCGTGCTGCAGGTTGACGGCGATCAGCTCGGCGATCGCCGGTTCGTCTTCGACAACGAGAATACTGCTTGGCATGTGTCTGTTTCTCCGGAGGTGCGGCTCAGCTCAGGGCTTCGCGCTCCATGTCCTCACGCGATACGTGGCGGACATCGGTCCCCTTGACGATATAGATGATGAACTCGGCAATGTTCTTGGCGTGGTCGCCGATGCGCTCGACCGCCTTGGCCACGAACAGGAAGTCCAGGGCGACCGAGATCGTACGCGCGTCTTCCATCATGTAGGTAATCAGCTTGCGCACAAAGCCGCGGAATTCCTCGTCGATGGCCTTGTCGTCCTTGACGATGCTCGCGGCCGCCACGGTGTCCAGGCGAGCAAAGGCGTCCAGGGCCTGGCGCAGCAGCGAGATGGCCATCTCGCCCGACAGCTTCACTTCGGCGTAATTGATATTATGCGCCGCCGCGTCTTCCATGATGTGCTTGGTGCGCTTGGCGATCTTCTCGGCCTCGTCCCCCGCGCGCTCGAGGTTCGTGATGGTCTTGGAAATCGCCATCACCAGGCGCAGGTCGCGCGCGGTCGGCTGGCGACGCGCGATGATGTTGCCGCAGTCGGCGTCGATCTCGACTTCCAGCGCATTGAGCTGCTGCTCGCGCGCGATGACCTGGTCGGCCAGCGAGGCATCGAAGTCGGCCAGCGCGCGCATGGCGAGCTGAATCTGCGACTCGACCAGGCCACCCATCTGCAGCAGCTTGGTGTTGATGGCATTGAGGTCGGCGTCGAACTGCGTTGACAGGTGCTTTTCAGGCATGGGTATCTCCAGACCGCTATGGGTTTCCGGGGAGTTGGCGTGGCACGTCGGCCGGCATCAGCCGAACCGTCCGGTAATGTAGTCTTCCGTTTCCTTGCGGTGCGGCTTGATGAAGATCTTCTCGGTCTCGCCGAATTCGATCAGTTCGCCCAGGTACATGTAGGCGGTGTAGTCCGAGCAACGCGCGGCCTGCTGCATATTGTGGGTCACGATCACCACCGTATATTCGTCTTTCAGCTCGGCGATCAGTTCCTCGATGCGGCCCGTGGAAATCGGGTCCAGCGCCGAGCACGGCTCGTCGAGCAGCAAGACTTCGGGGCGAATGGCAATGCCGCGCGCGATGCACAGGCGCTGTTGCTGGCCGCCCGACAGGCCGTAGCCGGACTGGTGCAGCTTGTCCTTGGCCTCGTTCCACAGCGCGGCCTTGGACAGTGCCCACTCCACGCGGTCATCCATTTCGGAACGCGACAGCTTCTCGAACAGGCGCACGCCAAAGGCGATATTGTCGTAGATCGACATCGGGAACGGCGTCGGCTTCTGGAACACCATGCCGACCTTGGCGCGCAGCAGCGCGATGTCCTGGCGGCTGGTCAGCAGGTTCTCGCCGTCCATGTTGATCTCGCCCTCGGCACGCTGCTCCGGGTAGAGGCCGTACATCTTGTTGAAGGTGCGCAGCAGCGTGGACTTGCCGCAGCCCGACGGGCCGATAAAGGCCGTCACCTTGCGGTCAGGAATCGACATGTTGATGTTCTTCAGGGCATGGAACTGGCCATAGAAGAAATTCAGGTTGCGCACGTCGATCTTGGAGCGCACGGCGTCGGGAATATCGATGACAGTCGAAGTCATGCTGGTTCTCGCTTGAATTCAGGTTCCGGTCCGATTCCGGCTCTGGAATCGCGCGCCGGTCATTATTTCTTGAACAGGATGCGCGCCAGGATATTGAGCGCGAGCACGCCGACCGTAATCAGGAACACGCCTGCCCAGGCCAGTTGCTGCCACTCCGTGAACGGGCTCATGGCAAAGCGGAAAATGGTGACGGGCAGGTTCGCCATCGGCTTGTTCAGATCGCTGGTCCAGAACTGGTTGGACAGCGCGGTGAACAGCAGCGGCGCGGTTTCACCGGCGATACGCGCCACGGCCAGCAGCACGCCGGTCACGATGCCGGCATACGAGGACTTGACCGTGATCGACAGCACCATCTTCCACTTCGGCGTACCCAGCGCGAAGGCCGCTTCACGTAGTGCATTCGGCACCAGGTTCAGCATGTTCTCGGTCGTGCGCACCACGATCGGAATCTGCAGCAGCGCCAGCGCGCACACGCCTGCCCAGCCCGAGAAATGGCCCATGCGGGTCACCACCAGCGCGTAGACGAACAGGCCGATCACGATCGACGGCGCCGACAGCAGGATGTCGTTGATAAAGCGGATCAGGCTGGCCAGCGGCGACGACTTGCCATACTCGGCCAGGTAGATGCCTGCCAGGATGCCCAGCGGCGTGCCGAGCAGCGTGGCCAGCGCCACCATCACGAAGCTGCCGTAGATGGCGTTCGCCAGGCCGCCACCGGCGGTATTCGGCGCCGGCGTCATCTGCGTGAACAGGTCCAGGGACAGGCCGCCGACGCCCAGCGTGACAGTGGTGAACAGGATCCACGCCAGCCAGAACAGACCGAAGATCATTGCACCCAGCGAGGCCGTCAATGCGATCAGGTTCATGCGGCGACGGCGCGCTTGCAGGCGCGTGCGCACGGCATCGGCGTCGGGCCGCACGGCCGGGATCGATGCGGAAGACACGGTGTGGCTGGCCTGGTTCATTTTCCACCCTCATTCTTTGCCAGTCGCAGCAGCAGCAGCTTGGACAGCGCCAGCACCACGAACGTGATGAAGAACAGGATCAGCCCCAGTTCCATCAGCGCCGCCGTGTGCAGGCCTGCGCCGGCTTCCGCGAATTCGTTGGCCAGTGCGGACGTGATGCTGTTGCCCGGCGAAAACAGCGATGCGTTGTCGAGCAGGTTGGTATTGCCGATCACGAAGGTGACAGCCATGGTTTCGCCCAGCGCCCGGCCAAGGCCGAGCATGACGCCGCCGATCACGCCGGCGCGGGTATAGGGCAGGACCACGTTCCACATCACTTCCCAGGTGGTGCAGCCCACGCCGTAGGCGGATTCCTTGAGCAGCACCGGGGTGACTTCAAACACGTCGCGCATCACCGAGGCGATGTACGGAATGATCATGATCGCGAGGATGACGCCCGCGCACAGCAGACCGATGCCCAGCGGGGCGCCCTGGAACAGCTTGCCGATCACCGGAAGCTGGCCGACCGTGGCGGCGAGCGGCTTCTGGAAGTACTCGCCGAAGAGCGGCGCGAACACCAGCAGGCCCCACATGCCGTAGACGATCGACGGCACGGCGGCCAGCAGTTCGATCGCGGTGCCCAGCGGGCGGCGCAGCCAGGCCGGCGAAAGCTCGGTGAGGAACAGCGCGATGCCGAAGCTGACCGGCACGGCAATGATCAGTGCGATCAGCGAAGTGACGAGCGTGCCGTAGATCGGCACGAGCGCGCCATAGACGTCCGCGGGGGGATCCCACTCCGCAGTCCAGAGGAAGCGAGCGCCGAATGTCTGGATCGAAGGCCAGGCGCTGATCGCCAGCGACACGATGATGCCACCCAGCAAGAGCAGCGTCACGATGGCGGCCCCGCGCGTCAGGCCGCCGAACAGGATGTCGCCAATGCGGCTGGGCGGCCGTACGGCTGAGAGATCGGACGAAGTCGCCATGGTGCAGAAAATACTGTCGATGATTTGGCAGGCGCCGGCGGCAAGCCGCCGGGCCACTCAACCGGCCGCGGCACACGCTGCGGCCGGCTGCCATGCAGTCGGACTGCGGCTTAGTACAGTGCCTTGCCCGAAGCGTCCTTGACGCTGGTCTTCCAGGTGGTGCGAATCTGGTTCACGACCGCCTCGGGCAGCGGCACGTAATCCAGGTCGGCAGCCATGTTGCCGCCGCTCTTGTAGGCCCAGTCGAAGAACTTCAGCACTTCAGCACCCTGCGCCGACTTTTCCTGGTTCTTGTGGACCAGGATGAAGGTGGCACCGGCGATCGGCCATGCCGTCTTGCCCGGCTGGTTGGTCAGGATCTGGTAGTAGCTCTTGCTCCAGTCCGCGCCGGCGGCGGCGGCCTTGAAGGCATCGTCACCCGGCTGGACCACGGCACCCGACGCGTTCTTCATGTTCAGGTAGGTCATCTTGTTCTGCTTGGCGTAGGCGTATTCGACATAGCCAATTGCGCCGTTCAGACGCTGCACGAACGCGGCCACGCCTTCGTTGCCCTTGCCGCCGGTACCGCCGCCCGGCCAGTTGACCGTGGTGCCCTCGCCCACCGACTTCTGCCAGTCAGGGCTCACCTTCGACAGGTAGTTGGTGAAGATGAAGGTCGTGCCCGAGCCGTCAGCGCGACGCACCGGCAGGATGTCCTGGCTCGGCAGCTTGGCGTGCGGGTTCAGCGCCTTGATGGCCGGATCGTCCCACTTCTTGATCTTGCCCAGGTAGATGTTGGCCAGCACTTCGCCGGTGATGGTGAGTTCGCCCGGCTTCACGCCTTGCAGGTTGATCACCGGCACCACGCCGCCGATCACCGTCGGAAACTGGACCAGGCCCTGCTTGCTCAGGTCCTCGTCCTTCAGCGGCGCGTCGGAGGCGCCGAAATCGACCGTCTTGGCGCCAATCTGCTTGATGCCGCCCGACGAACCGATGGATTGATAGTTGACCTTGTTACCCGTTGCTTTTTGGTATGCATCGGCCCACTTGGAATACACGGGCGCCGGGAAGGAAGCGCCTGCACCGGTAATTTCCGCCGCGAACGCAGTACCCGCTACGACCATCGAAACGATGCCTGCCACGGCAGTCTTGACCAGCTTCATATGTCCTCCAGAGAACATTGGTTGGGAATGACAAATTTTTGACAAGACGAACTCTAAGCCGCGTATATGACAATTCCATGACATCTTCAAATCTTCTTGAAAGCCAATGGTGATGCGGGTCTCTCACAGCCGCCCTGCCCAGGCCATGTCAGGAGATGTCATCTGTTAATTGCGTTATCGGGCAAAAAAAAGCGCCGGAACATGTCCGGCGCATCGCTATCGGCGGGGGTTAGCGTGGTTCAGGCACGCAAGGCCTCTGCCAGTGTCTGCGCGGCGCGCTCAGCGGTTTCGGCCTTCTCGGCCTCGACCATCACGCGGACCACGGGTTCGGTGCCCGACGCACGGATCAGCACGCGGCCGCGGCCTGCCAGTTCTGGCTCCACCAACGCTTGCGCCGCCTTCAGGCCGGCATGTGACTGCCAGTCAAACCCCTTCTCGACACGGACGTTGATAAGCTTCTGCGGAAACAGGGTGACACCCTCGAGCAGGCCCGCCAGTGTCTTGCCGCTGCGGCGCAGCGCTGCCAGCACCTGCAGCGCGGAGACGATGCCGTCGCCGGTGCTGTGCCGGTCCAGGCACAGCAAGTGGCCCGAGCCCTCGCCGCCAAGGATCCAGTTGCGCTTGTTCAACTCTTCGAGCACATAGCGGTCACCGACCTTCGCCCGCACAAAGTCCACGCCAATACGCTTGAGCGCAAGTTCCACCGCCATATTGGTCATCAGCGTACCGACGGCGCCTTCCACGGCCTGACCTTCCGCCATGCGGTCGCGTACGATCAGGTACAGCAATTCGTCGCCGTTGTAGAGGCGGCCTTCGCTGTCCACAACCTGCAGCCGGTCCGCATCCCCATCGAATGCCAGCCCCAGGTCGGCACCGTGTTCACGCACTGCCTCCACCAGCTTTCCCGGTGCGGTGGCCCCGTATCCGTCATTGATATTGCGGCCGTCAGGCTGGTTGCCGATCGCCACGACATCCGCGCCAAGCTCGTGGAAGACATGCGGAGCGATGTGGTAGGCGGCACCGTGCGCGCAGTCCACGACCAGCTTGAGGCCGTGCAGGTCCTGGCTGTTCGGGAAGGTGCTCTTGCAGAATTCGATGTAGCGTCCCGGGGCATCGTTGATGCGCCGTGCACGCCCGAGGTCGTCGGATGGCGCGCAGACCATCGGATCATCCATGGCGGACTCGATCTGCGCCTCGACCTCGTCGGGAAGCTTGTCTCCGTCGGCCGAGAAGAACTTGATGCCATTGTCGTAATACGGATTGTGGCTTGCCGAAATGACCACGCCCGCCGACAGCCGCAGCGCGCGCGTCAGGTAGGCGATGCCGGGGGTCGGGAGCGGCCCGGTCAGCAACACATGCACGCCGGCCGAGGTAAAGCCGGCCTCCAGCGCTGCCTCCAGCATGTAACCGGAGATCCGCGTGTCCTTGCCGATCAGCACGGTCGGCCGCCCCTGCGCAGTGCGGGCGCCATGGGCGAGCACCTTGCCAGCGGCGTGTCCCAGCCGCATCACGAAATCCGGGGTGATCGGCAGCTCGCCGACCTTGCCCCGTACGCCATCTGTCCCGAAATACTTGCGCGTCATTCGATTCGTCCTTTCTTTCTTGCTCTGTCTGGCAACTATTGCTGCGATACCTGCGATGGCTGGTCGACAGTCGTCACAGCCTCATTCCGTACGGCCCACCAGGTCTGGAGGGCATCCACCGTATCCTGTACATCATGCACGCGCACGATAAAAGCGCCCCGCTCTGCCGCACAGACCGCCGCGGCAATGCTCGCCGCCACACGCTGCATCGGCGGCCGGCCGCCCAGGATCGCGCCGAGTGTCGACTTGCGCGACAAGCCCACCAGCAGCGGCAGCCCAAACCTTTCCAGTGCGGGCAACTGCCCGAGCAGGCGCAGATTATGATCCGGAGTCTTGCCAAAGCCAAATCCCGGGTCCAGCGTGATGCGCGCGGGGTCGACGCCGGCCTTGCGCAATTCAGCCACGCGTTCTCCGAGGAAGTCACCCACCTCGGCCACCACGTCGGCGTAGTGCGGATCCTCCTGCATGGTCTGCGGATCCCGCTGCATATGCATCACGCACAGGCCGGCCTGCCCTTTGGCAACCGCCTCGATGGCACCGGGCATGCGGAAGCCCCAGATATCGTTGATCAGATCGGCACCGGCCGCCAGAGATGCGCGCATCACCTCCGGCTTGTAAGTGTCGATCGACAGCGGCCTGCCGCAGTCGCGCAATGCCTCGACGATCGGAATCACGCGGGCCAGTTCCTGGTCCAGCGGCAAGGCAGCCGAACCCGGGCGGCTCGACTCGCCCCCGATATCGAGGATGTCCGCGCCTTGCCCAATCAGTTGTTCGGCATGCCGCAGCGCTGCGTCCCGCGTGGCGTGCTTGCCGCCATCCGAGAAGGAGTCGGGCGTGACATTGAGAATGCCCATGACGAGCGGGCGACGATCCAGTGCAAAGCGATAACGGCCGCACTGGAAATACGGGGATGGCGAGGTCTGCTGCAAGGTAGGAAGGCGCAATGGGAAAAGGGTGGTTCTACGCGCGTGCCGCGCAGAAACAAGAAAGCCGGTGCAGAGGCACCGGCTTGTCGGAACTACCAGGCGATCAAAGTCCTGTGAACAGCGATCCGAGCCGTCAGGCCGCGGCGGGCGCGTTCGAAGGCGCCACCGGCGAACCACCGGACGGGGCATTGCCGCCGCCGTTCGGACCTGACACACCGCGCGGCGGACGCGGCGGCTTGCCAGCCATGATGTCGTTGACCTGATCGGCGTCGATCGTTTCCCACTCCATCAGCGCGGCAGTCATGGCCTCGACCTTGTCGCGGTTCTCTTCGAGCAGGCGCTTGGCCAGCGCGTACTGATCGTCGATGATGCGGCGGATCTCGTAGTCAACCTTCTGCTGCGTGGCTTCCGACACGGTCTTCGACGACAGCTTGCCGAACATGCCATCCTGCTCGGTATCGACGTAGACCATGGCACCGAGTTCGTCGCTCATGCCGAAGCGGGTCACCATGTCGCGCGCGATCTTGGTCGCGCGCTCGAAGTCGTTGGACGCGCCAGTGCTCATGGCATTGAGGAAGACCTCTTCCGCCGCACGGCCACCGAAGAGAATCGCAATCTCTTCGAGCATGTTGTCCTTGTACTTCGAGTACTTGTCATGCTCCGGCAGCTGCCAGGTCACGCCCAGCGCCCAGCCACGCGGCATGATCGTGACCTTGTGGACCGGATCGGCCTTCGGCAGCAGCTTTGCCACCACCGCATGGCCGGACTCGTGGTAAGCCGTGGCCTTGCGCTCTTCTTCGCGCATGACCGTCGACTTGCGCTCCGGACCCATGTAGATCTTGTCCTTGGCGTCCTCGAAGTCCTGCATGTCGACCACGCGCTTGCTGCGGCGGGCGGCGAACAGCGCGGCCTCGTTGACCAGGTTGGCCAGGTCTGCGCCCGAGAAGCCCGGCGTACCGCGCGCGATGATCGAAGCATCCACATCGTTGCCGATGGGTACCTTGCGCATATGGACCTTCAGGATCTGCTCGCGGCCGCGGATGTCCGGCAGCCCCACATAGACCTGGCGGTCGAAGCGGCCCGGACGCAGCAGCGCCTTGTCGAGCACGTCGGAGCGGTTGGTCGCGGCAATCACGATCACACCCGAATTGGCCTCGAAGCCGTCCATCTCGACCAGCATCTGGTTGAGGGTCTGTTCGCGCTCGTCGTTACCGCCGCCCATGCCGGCGCCACGATGGCGGCCGACCGCGTCGATTTCATCGATGAACACGATGCACGGCGCCTGCTTCTTGGCGTTCTCGAACATGTCGCGCACGCGGGCAGCGCCCACTCCAACGAACATTTCAACGAAGTCGGAACCCGAAATGCTGAAGAACGGCACCTTGGCTTCGCCGGCGATGGCGCGCGCCAGCAGCGTCTTGCCGGTACCCGGAGGGCCGACCAGCAGCACGCCGCGCGGAATGCGGCCGCCCAGCTTCTGGAACTTTTGCGGGTCCTTCAGGAAGTCGACCAGTTCGACGACTTCTTCCTTGGACTCGTCGCAGCCGGCGACGTCCTGGAACGTGACGGCATTCTGGTTTTCATCAATCAGGCGTGCGCGCGACTTGCCAAACGAGAAGGCTCCGCCTTTCCCGCCGCCCTGCATCTGCCGCATCATGTAGAACCAGAACACGATGATCAGCAGGGTCGGTCCGAGGTAGTACAGCGCCTGGACCAGCACATTGGGTTCATCGTCCGCCTTGCCGGTCACCTGAACGCCGTACTTCATCAGGTCGCCGACCATCCAGATGTCGCCCGGCGAGATGATGGTGTACTTGGCGCCCTCTTTCGGCGACACCACGAGGTTGCGGCCCTGCACGTCGACACGCGACACCTTGCCGTTCTTGGCGTCATCCATGAACTGCGAATAGGTGACGCCGTCCTGTGCACGGGGCTTGTCGAACTGCTTGAAGACGGTAAACAACACCAGCGCGATCACGAGCCAGATTGCCGCCTTTTGAAACAGGTTGTTATTCAAGGCCGAACTCCTTTGCAATTGCCTTGCCAACGGATAGCTGCATTGTAATGCAGCACCCGCCCCGAAGGGGTAACACCGAAAACTATGGAGCCAATAGCCCCCCGGGACCAGACAGCCCGGCTTCCGCCGGATCCGTCAATTCATGACTTTGAGGTAACGCCCAAGGATAAATGTTTCAGAGGATTTGTCACGCGACGCCTTGGGCTTGCGTGCCGCGACCACCTTGAACTGCCGTTTGAACTTCTCGACGATCTGGCTGTAACCACTACCGTGGAAGCACTTTACCAGTAATGCCCCGTCCGCCTTGAGATGGGCCTGGGCAAAATCCAATGCCAGCTCGCACAGATACTCGATGCGGGCGGCGTCAGCAAAGGCCACACCGGACAAGTTGGGGGCCATGTCAGACAATACAAGGTCGATCTTTGCACCGCCGGAAGCTGCCAGGACCACTTCCTCAAGCTGGCGGAACACTTCTTCCTCGCGAAAATCACCCTGGATAAACGTGACGTCCGCGACCGCCTCCATGGGCAGGATATCGATGGCCACTACCGCGCCATCCGGCTTGCCATCGACCGCCCGCGCAGAGGCCGCCAGCTTGTTGCGCGCATACTGGCTCCAACTGCCGGGCGCGGCGCCCAGGTCGACAATGACCTGGCCTGGACGGATCAGGTTGTCCTGCTCGTCGATTTCCTTGAGCTTGTAGGCCGCGCGGGCGCGATACCCCTCGCGCTGGGCCATCTTCACATACGGGTCGTTGATATGGTCGTGGAGCCACGACTGGTTGAACTTGTTCTTCGACTTGCCTTTGGCCATTCTGATTACGCCTGTTTCCTGTTTGCCGGCTCCCCCGCGAAGCGAGCACGCCGCAATTTCTTGCCTGTTTTGCCGTTTCTTGCCGCCAACCTGCGTTGATTTGGCGGATAATACGCGCCAATCGCATGCCAGCGGTGGCCAATTCGGGCCGCCATTGCCCGTTCGGGCCGTTGGCAGCACTTATTCCTGCGCCGTCAGCGCCTATTTATGTCCGCACTTCAACTTATTCCAGCCCAGCGCTCCGAACTCCGCTCCCGTGCCCACGGCCTCAATCCGGTCGTGATGATCGGCGCGGAAGGCCTCACGCGCGCGGTGCTGGCCGAAATCGACCGCAGCCTGGCGTCGCACGACCTGATCAAGATTCGCGTGTTCGGCGACGACCGCGAAGCGCGTATCGCCATCTACGAATCCATTTGCGATGAACTGAGCGCCGCACCGATCCAGCATATCGGCAAACTGCTGGTTATCTGGCGGCCGGGCGACGCCCGCCTCAAGGAAAACCAGCCTCAGGATCTCGGTCGCCACACGCCGGTCCGCCGTGGTGGCGCCGCGCCCCGTACCGTGACGGTGAAGAAGCCCAGCGGCGCACCCAACCGCCGTCCGACCCGCAAGGACGTCACGGTGCTGGGCAATGAACGCGTCACCGCCGGCGGCAACGTCAAGCGCTCGCGTGCCCGGCCCGCCAGCCCGAAGAAAAAGGCGCTGGCCTGAACGAAGGCGGCCCGAGCGGGCCGCCTTTTTTCATACATTCGCCGGCTATTCGCCGGCGGAACGCGGCGCCGAAGCGCGCCACACCAGCGCCAGCGCCAGAAGGCTCTGCACCAGGTAGAAGGCGCTGGAAACGCCGTGCAGCATGCCGAACTGCGCGCGGAACGGCGACTCCGACACGCCGACACCGAGCGCCGTCGCCTTCTCCTTGAGGCTGCCCATGAATGGCTGGGTGCCGAAATAGCCCACCAGCACGCAACACAGCATGGCCAGTACCAGCCAGCGCAGAGCCCGATATCGGTTGGCACCGCGCCGGATCAGCACGTTGCATA
Source organism: Cupriavidus sp. 22TCCZM04-2 (assembly GCF_057798895.1). Taxonomy (NCBI): domain Bacteria; kingdom Pseudomonadati; phylum Pseudomonadota; class Betaproteobacteria; order Burkholderiales; family Burkholderiaceae; genus Cupriavidus; species Cupriavidus sp. 22TCCZM04-2. The sequence continues at coordinate 156,339 of NZ_JBYOJS010000014.1, read as the reverse complement.
GCACAAGCTGCAAGACGCCGATGGTCACGCCAAGGATAGCCTCGGTCTGGAACAGATGGCCGGCGATCATGCCCGCCATTTCGCGGCTCGGCAGGACCGAGAACAACGTCGGCGCCACCATGTAACCCACCGTCCACAGGCTGCCGGCCCAGACAACCGTCAGGAGCAGGAAGATGCGGTGGGGCAGCGGCGGCAGGCTTGAGTAGGAAGTAGAGAACACGATCCGCTTGGTCCAGTCGGTCGGGTACCGACTTCAGATGTAGCGGACGGTGATGACTTCGTACTCGCGGTCACCGCTGGGCGCCAGGACGGTCGCAACGTCGCCCTCGAACTTGCCGATCAGCGCACGCGCGATTGGCGAGCTGACGGAAATCTTGCCGCTCTCCAGGTCAGCCTCGTCATCGCCGACAATCTGGTAGCTCACCGGGCTGCCGGATTCGAGGTCTTCCAGGTCTACCGTGGCACCGAACACGATGCGGCCATCCGTATCCAGCTGGGTCGGGTCAATGACCTGCGCTGTGGACAGCTTGGATTCGACTTCCAGAATGCGGCCTTCGATGAATGCCTGCTTTTCCTTGGCAGCATCGTACTCGGCATTTTCGGACAGGTCGCCCTGCGCACGGGCTTCGGAGATGGCATTGATCACTGCCGGACGCTCGACAGCCTTCAGGCGTTGCAGTTCTTCCTTCAGCAGTTCGGCGCCACGCTTGGTAATCGGAATGGTGCTCATGTCTTCGATCAACAAAAAAATGAGCCGCAGCGGAGCTGGAACCATGCCCGGCACATAATCCAGGGCACTTCCGCTCAACCGCGGCTTCGGATGGGGAAGGCGCCCGGGGATACCGGGCGCCGATCGATGAATTCGACGTAGTTTAGGACAAGATGCCCGCAGGCAGCAACACCGGCGGGCCGCCAGCCCTTGACGGAGCGCAATCGCCCCGCCAGGTCATATTGTTACCCCAGCGTCGCATGCAGGCCCTGCAGGTCATAGACCTCCAGGCTCTGCATGTGCTTGAGGCCCTCCACCGCAGCGCTCGCGCCGGCGATGGTGGTGTAGTAAGGCACGCGGTTAGCCAGCGCCGAGATACGGATGGAACGCGAATCGGCAATCGCGCCGCGGGTCTCGTCCACCGTGGTGAACACCAGCGCCAGTTCGCCGTTCTTGATCATGTCCACGATATGCGGACGGCCATCCTTGACCTTGTTGACCACCCGGACCGGGATGCCGGCGGCTTCGATGGCCGAGGCCGTGCCGCGCGTGGCGACGATCGGGTAGCCCATGTCGTGCAGCATGCGGGCCACGGCAACGGCGCGTACCTTGTCGCTGTCCTTCACGGTGATCAGCACGGTGCCCTTTTCCGGCAGACGCGACCCCGCGGCCAGCTGGCTCTTGAAGAGCGCCTCGCCGAACGACTTGCCCACGCCCATCACTTCACCGGTGGAACGCATTTCAGGTCCGAGGACCGGATCGACGCCCGGGAACTTGTTGAACGGGAACACCGCTTCCTTGACGCTGTAGTACGGCGGCACCACCTCGTCGATAACGCCCTGCGAGTCCAGCGACTGGCCGGCCATGCAGCGCGCGGCGATCTTGGCGAGCTGCATGCCGGTCGCCTTCGACACGTACGGCACGGTACGCGAGGCACGCGGGTTCACTTCCAGCACGTAGACGGTGTCGACACCGTTGCTCTGCTGGATCGCGAACTGCACGTTCATCAGGCCGACCACGTTCAGGGCCTTGGCCATGGCAGCGGTCTGGCGCTTCAGTTCGGCCACGGTTTCCGCCGACAGCGAGTACGGCGGCAGCGAGCAAGCCGAGTCGCCCGAGTGCACGCCAGCCTGCTCGATGTGCTCCATCACGCCGCCGATGAACACGCGCTTGCCATCCGACAGCGCGTCGACGTCGCATTCGATCGCATCGTTCAGGAAGCGGTCCAGCAGCACCGGGGAATCGTTCGACACCTTGACGGCCTCGCGCATGTAGCGCTCGAGGTCGCGCGGCTCGTGCACGATTTCCATCGCGCGGCCACCCAGCACGTACGACGGACGCACCACCAGCGGGTAGCCGATTTCCTCGGCCAGGCGCAGCGCTTCGTCCTCGGCACGTGCGGTGCGGTTGGGCGGCTGGCGCAGGCCAAGCTCCTGCAGCAGCTTCTGGAAGCGCTCGCGGTCTTCCGCGGCGTCGATCATGTCCGGCGTCGTGCCGATGATAGGCACGCCGTTGCGCTCCAGGTCGAGCGCGAGCTTCAGCGGCGTCTGGCCGCCGTACTGCACGATCACGCCGACCGGCTTCTCGATCGCGACGATCTCGAGCACGTCTTCCAGCGTCACCGGCTCGAAGTACAGGCGGTCCGAGGTGTCATAGTCGGTCGACACGGTTTCCGGGTTGCAGTTGACCATGATGGTCTCGTACCCGTCTTCGCGCAGCGCCAGCGCGGCGTGCACGCAGCAATAGTCGAACTCGATGCCCTGGCCGATCCGGTTCGGGCCGCCGCCCAGCACCATGATCTTCTTCTTGTCGGTCGGGCTGGCCTCGCACTCGCCATGCTCGGCCTCGTAGGTCGAGTACATGTAGGCGGTGTTGGTGCCGAACTCGGCCGCGCAGGTGTCGACGCGCTTGTACACCGGACGCACGTTCTGCGCGATGCGCGCCTCGCGCACAGCCTTGGCGTCGGTTTTCAGCAGCTTGGCGAGGCGGCGGTCGGAGAAGCCCTTCTGCTTCACGTAGCGCAGCTCGGCCGTCGACAGGCTTGCCAGCGTGCGCGCCTTGATCTGCCCTTCGGTCTTGACGATGTCCTCGATCTGGGCCAGGAACCACGGGTCGATCGCGGTCTCGGCATATACCTCTTCGAGAGACATGCCCAGGCGGAATGCATCTCCCACGTACCAGATGCGGTCCGGACCGGCCTCGCCGATTTCCTCGACGATCTCGTCGCGGTCGGTGGACTTCTCGTCCAGGCCGTCCACGCCGACTTCGAGGCCGCGCAGGGCCTTCTGGAACGATTCCTGGAAGGTGCGGCCCATGGCCATCACCTCGCCCACCGACTTCATCTGGGTGGTCAGGTGGCTGTCGGCCTGCGGGAATTTCTCGAAGGCGAAACGCGGCACCTTGGTGACCACGTAGTCGATCGACGGCTCGAACGAAGCCGGGGTCGCGCCGCCGGTGATCTCGTTCTTCAGCTCGTCCAGCGTGTAGCCGACGGCCAGCTTGGCCGCGACCTTGGCGATCGGGAAGCCGGTGGCCTTCGAGGCCAGCGCCGACGAACGCGACACGCGCGGGTTCATCTCGATCACGATCATCCGGCCATCCTTCGGATTGATCGAGAACTGCACGTTCGAGCCGCCGGTATCGACGCCGATCTCGCGCAGCACGGCCAGCGAGGCATTGCGCAGGATCTGGTATTCCTTGTCGGTCAGCGTCTGGGCCGGGGCCACGGTGATCGAGTCACCGGTGTGGATGCCCATCGGGTCGAGGTTCTCGATCGAGCAGATGATGATGCAGTTGTCCGCCTTGTCGCGGACCACTTCCATCTCGTATTCCTTCCAGCCCAGCAGCGATTCTTCGATCAGCAGTTCGCGCGTCGGCGACAGGTCCAGGCCGCGCTTGCAGATCTCTTCGAATTCTTCGCGGTTGTAGGCAATGCCGCCGCCGGTGCCGCCCAGCGTGAACGAGGGACGGATGACGATCGGGTAGCCGCTGGTGCCGGTTTCCGTGGCGATTTGCGACTGCACGCCCATGGCTTCGTCCATGGAATGCGCGATGCCGGACTTGGCCGAGCCCAGTCCGATCTTGGTCATCGCATTCTTGAACTTCTGGCGGTCTTCGGCCTTGTCGATGGCTTCCGGCGACGCGCCGATCAGTTCGACCTTGTACTTGTCCAGCACGCCGTGGCGATGCAGGTCCAGCGCGCAGTTCAGCGCGGTCTGGCCGCCCATGGTCGGCAGGATCGCGTCCGGACGCTCTTTCTCGATGATGCGCTCGACCACTTCCCACGTGATCGGCTCGATATAGGTCACGTCGGCCGTGGCCGGGTCGGTCATGATGGTCGCCGGGTTCGAATTGACCAGGATGACCTTGAAGCCTTCCTCGCGCAGCGCCTTGCAGGCCTGCGCGCCGGAATAGTCGAACTCGCACGCCTGGCCGATGATGATGGGGCCGGCGCCGATAATCAGGATGCTCTTGATGTCTGTGCGTTTTGGCATTGCACTATCTCTTTTTTGGCCGGCCGCCCGTTCGGGACGGCCGCGCCGGAATATCAGGAATCCCGCGGGATTCGGAAAATCAGCTCAGGGTGGCCGTGGCCAGCTTCGCGCCGAAGCCGATGAACATGGCGCCCACGCCGCTCGACACGCCCGCCGACAAGCGGCGGCGGCGGCGAAAGGCGGCGGCCAGTTTCACGCCAACGAAGATCAGCGTCGTCAGGTACAGGAAGCTGAAGATCTGCACGACCACGCCCAGTGCGAGGAACGCCAGCGCCGGATAGCCGAAGCCCGGGTCGACGAACTGGATGAAGAACGAGATAAAGAACAGGATGGCCTTGGGGTTCATCAGGCTGATGATGAGCGCCTTGCGGAACGGGTTCGACTGGTCGACGGGCATGGCCGCGGCGGCATTGATTGCCTGCCCCGCCTGACCTGCCTTGGACCCGTTGCGTACCGCCCCGCGCAGCATGTTGAACCCGATCCAGCCCAGGTACGCCGCGCCGATGTACTTCACGACGTAGAACAGCGCCGGGCTGGCCTGGAGCAGCGAGGCGACGCCTGCCGCCGACAGCACCATCAGCACCGCATCGCCAAGGAACACGCCGCAGGCACCCTTGTAGCCCGTGCGCACGCCGCGCTGCGCCGCCACGGACAGCACGTACATCGAATTCGGCCCCGGCAGCAGCACGATAAAGATCGTGCCCAGCACATAAGTCCAGAAATCGGTGATGCCGAAAGCGGTATGCATGAAGGCGTTCATGGCGTGTCCCTGTTCCCTGCTCGTCCCTGTTTCTCGAATGGCGCCGCGCTTACTTGCGCGCGTCCGCCATCATCTTCGTGAAGCGGTCGAACAGGTAAGCCACGTCGTTCGGGCCCGGCGACGCTTCCGGGTGGCCCTGGAAGCAGAAGGCCGGCTTGTCGGTCAGCGCGAAGCCCTGCAGCGTGCCGTCGAACAGCGACACGTGCGTCACGCGCGCGTTGGCCGGCAGGGTTTCAGCATCGACCGCGAAACCGTGGTTTTGCGACGTGATCATCACACGGCCGTCATCCAGGTCCTTGACCGGATGGTTGGCGCCGTGGTGGCCGGCCTTCATCTTCAGCGTCTTGGCACCGATGGCGAGAGCCATGATCTGGTGGCCTAGGCAGATGCCAAAGGTCGGGATGCCGCGCTCGATGAATTCGCGCGTGGCCTTGATGGCGTAGTCGCACGGCTCCGGGTCGCCGGGGCCGTTGGACAGGAACACGCCGTCCGGATTCAGCGCCAGGGCGTCGGCCGCGCTGGCCTGGGCCGGCAGCACCGTCACCTTGCAGCCGCGCTCGGCCAGCATGCGCAGGATGTTGAACTTCACGCCGTAGTCATAGGCGACCACGTGGAACTGCGGCTTGTCCTGCTTGCCGTAGCCCGCGCCGAGCGCCCATTCCGACTGGGTCCACTCGTACGGTTCCTTGACCGACACTACCTTGGCCAGGTCCATGCCGGCCAGGCCGGGGAACGAGCGGGCCAGGTCGATGGCCTTCTGCACATTGTCCTCGCCAGCCAGGATGCAGCCGTTCTGGGCACCCTTCTCGCGCAGGATTCGGGTCAGCTTGCGGGTATCGATGCCCGCGATCGCCACGACCTTTTCCTGCTTCAGGTAATGGCCGAGCGTGTGCTCCTTGCGGAAATTCGATGCCAGGATCGGCAGATCCTTGATGATCAGGCCGGCGGCATGGACTTTCGTGGCTTCAATATCCTCACGGTTGACGCCGTAATTCCCGATGTGCGGATACGTCAGCGTGACGATCTGCCGGGAATAGCTCGGGTCGGTGAGGATTTCCTGGTAACCGGTGATGGCGGTGTTGAACACCACTTCGCCGATGGTATGGCCGGATGCGCCAATGGAATAGCCACGAAAGACCGTGCCGTCTGCAAGCGCGAGAATGGCGGACGGAAAAGACGGTAACACGGGTAGGCTCCTGCTGGACTCACCCCGTGCCCGACCTGATCAACGCCTCGTGCCCCTGGAAGAGATCCGGTACGGCCGCACTGGCAAGGCTGCCATTGCGGCGCGACTCGGTCGCAGCGCGCTCTTTGCATCACATATTTCAATGCTGGCAACACTGCGCGGACGGGGGCGGCGGAAGGTGGAAAGCGGTTGGCGCTAGGGTGAAGGGTTCTGAAAGCGAAACTTTCGGATTATATCCCGCACCGGGCAATTTCTCAAGTTTTCAAGGACTTGCGTGCGGCACGGGCCATGCCTGCGCCGCCCCGTCCGCTCCCTGCCACCCCGGCATCCGCGTTAGGCAGCCGGCGGCACCACCGCCGTGACCTCGATCTCTACCTTGGCACGCGGCTCCACCAGGTCCGCGACCTCCACGGCCGTCATCGCCGGGAAATGCCGGCCGATGCTGTCCCGGTAATGCTGGCCGATAACCGGGTAAGCCGCCACGTATTCCGCCTTGTCCTTCACATACCACGTCATGCGCGTGATGTGCTCCGGCTTTGCGCCGCCCGCCGCGAGCACTGCGACGATATTGCGCAAGGTCTGGGCCACTTGCAGGCCGAAGTCGTCGGTCTCGAACTCGCACTGGCCGTTCCAGCCGATCTGGCCTCCGACAAAGATGAGCCGGCTGCCGGCCTGCATCTCTGTCATGATGCCGTTGGAATAGCCGCGCGGTGCGGCCCAGTCGGGCGGCTGCAGAATCTTCATGATTGCGTCCTGAGGTCTTGGTTACTCGAATAGTCTTCTTCAAATGCCCCGGCCGGCCGGTGCGGGCAGGCTGGCATCCAGGTACTGCGTCATGGCGTGCCGCACCGGGTCTGGCAACGGTCTTGGCGCGATCTCGCCCGTGTCGACGCAGACGAGCCGCTGCGTCACTTCCAGTCGCAAGCCGCCGTCGGGGCCAATGAACCGCACCTGCACCGTGAAGCTCGATTGCCCCAGTTTCAGCACGCGCAGTTCACGCGTGAGCGATTCACCCAGACGGCTGGGCGCGACGAAGCGGCAGTGCAGATCGGCGGTCGGTACGCCGGCATGCCCCGTACCGTGCATAGCACTGAAAGGCCAGTCCAGCGCCTGGGCAAACCAGTCTTCGATGAAGTCGTTGAGCATCTCGAAGTAGCGCGGATAGAACACGATGCCGGCGGCATCGCAATGCCCGAAGCGCACCAGCACGGCGTTGCGGAACACCTCGTTCATGGCTTGGCGGCCCCGGTCCCGCCGCCATTGCCCTGCTGCGCCAGCTGGCGCAGCCGGAAGCGCTGCAGCTTGCCGGTTTCCGTGCGCGGCAGCGCCGGCACGAAGACGATGCGCCGCGGATATTTGTATGGCGCGATCTGGCGCTTCACGTAGTCCTGCAGCGCAGCGCGCGTAGCGTCGCTGGCCTCCACGCCTTCGCGCAGCACGACGTAGGCCGTCACCACCTGGCCGCGCTCCGCGTCCGGCGCGCCGACCACGCCGCACTCCGCCACGTCCTTGTGCTGCATCAGCGTGCCTTCCACCTCGGGGCCGGCGATGTTATAGCCGGCGGAGATGATCATGTCGTCGGAACGGGCCTGGTAGAAGTAGTAGCCGTCCTCATCCATGTAGAACGTGTCGCCGGGCAGATTCCACCCGGCCTTCACGTAGTTGGCCTGGCGCGGGTCGTCCAGGTAGCGACAGCCCGTCGGGCCGCGCACCGCCAGTTTGCCCACTGTGCCCGGCGGTACCGGCTGCATGTCCTCGTCGACGATCTGCGCGATGTAGCCCGGCACAACCTTGCCGATAGCGCCCGGCCTCACCTCGGCGCCCGCGCTCGAAATGAAGATATGCATCATCTCCGTGCCGCCGATGCCATCGGTCATTTCGATGCCCGTGGCGGCCTTCCACGCCTGGCGCGTTGCATCGGGCAGCGCCTCGCCGGCCGACACGCTTTTCTTCAGGCTGCGCAGGTCGTAGCGCGACGCCAGCGCGGCCATCTGGCGATAGAACGTTGGCGCCGTGCACACGATGGTCGCGCGGAAGTCCGCAATCAGTTCCAGCAGCGTATCCGGCGTGAGCTTTTCGGCCAGCACGGTGCTGGCGCCGATGCGCCACGGAAAGCACAGGATGCCGCCCAGCCCGAACGTGAAGGCGATCGGCGGCGTGCCGCAGAAAATGTCATCCGGCTCAGGCCGCAGTACGTGGCGCGGGAACAGGTCGCACATCGCCAGCACGTCGCGGTGGAAGTGAACCGTGCCCTTGGGCTGGCCGGTCGTGCCGCTCGTGAAGGCGATCAGGCATACGTCGTCGGCCGCCGTGTCGCAGGAATTGAACGTGTCCGGCTTGCCGGCCATCGCGGCTTCCAGCGAACCCTCGCCTGCGCCGTTGAAGTACAGCGCCTGCGTCAGGCTCGGGCAGTGAAACTCGCCACCGGCTTGCCGGTTCGCCTCCAGGTCCTCGTGCAGCCGCACATCGCACAGCGCCGCGGTGACCTGTGCCTTGTCGATGATCTGCTTGAGCTCCTTCGCGCGCAGCAGCGGCATGGTCGGCACGGCGATCAGCCCTGCCTTGATGGTCGCCAGCCAGCTCGCCGCCATCATGACGTTGTTCGGTCCGCGCAGCAGCACGCGGTTGCCCGGCACCAGGCCCATGTCCTCGGTCAGCACATGGGCGATGCGGTTGCTCAGCGCCGCAAGCTGAGCATAGGTGATGGTCTCCATGCCGCCGTCGCGCCGCTGGCGAACCGCCACGCGCTCGCCGCGGCCTTCGCGCACATGCCGGTCAACCAGTTCCACGGCGCAGTTCAGGCGCTCGGGGTAATCGGTATCCGCGTTGAAACGGAATTCCGGCCACGCCTGCGGCGGGGGCAGCCGGTCGCGGGCGAAGGTATCGAGATGGGCGGTGGTCGCCATGACTTGTCTCCTGTCTGCTGCGTCGCTGACTTGACGGGTGCCGTGCCGGCTCAGCCTGCCGCCGCGAGCGTTTCGCGCGCGATGATCAGCTTCTGCACTTCGGTGGCGCCTTCGTAGATGCGCAGCGAGCGGATCTCCCGATAGAGCCCTTCCACGCGCGTGCCGACCTTGACGCCGAGGCCGCCGAACATCTGCACCGCGCGGTCGATCACCTGCTGTGCGTTTTCCGTGGCCACCATCTTCGCCATGGCCGCCTCGCGCGTGGTGCGCACGCCCTTCACATCGCGCAGCCAGGCCGCGCGATAGGTCAGCAGCGCCGCCGCATCGATGGCAGTCGCCATGTCGCCGATGGCGGCTTGCGTGAGTTGCAGGTCGGCCAGCACGCCACCGAACATCGGCCGGGCGCGGGCACGGGCCAGCGCTTCATCAAGCGCGGCGCGGCCAAAACCGAGCGCGGCCGCCGCCACCGAGGCACGGAAGATGTCCAGCGTCATCATCGCCACCTTGAAGCCCTGCCCGGGCTCGCCGAGGCGGTTAGCCACCGGCACGCGGCAATTATCGAAGCGCAGCGTTGCAAGCGGGTGCGGCGCCATCACGTCGATCCGTTCGGCAACGCTCAGGCCCGGCGTGTCGGCATCCACCACGAAGGCTGAAATGCCGCGCGCACCCGGCGCCTCGCCGGTGCGCACGAACACGCAGTAGAAATCGGCAATGCCGCCATTGGAGATCCAGGTCTTGGCGCCATCGATCACATAGTGGCTGCCATCGGCATCGAGCCGCGCGCTGCATTGCATCGCCGCCACGTCGGAGCCGGCGTCCGGCTCGGACAAGGCAAAGGCTGCAATGGCCTCGCCGCGCGCCACGCGCGGCAGGTAGCGTTCGCGGATCCCGGCGCTGCCGGCGAGCGAAATTGCGCCGGAGCCAAGGCCCTGCATGGCGAAGGCAAAATCGGCCAGGCCATCATGGCGCGCCAGCGTTTCGCGCAGCAGGCACAGCGCGCGCGAATCGAGCTTCGGCAAGGCTCCGCCATGCTCGGCCGGCACGCAGTAGCGCAGCCAGCCGGCTTCACCCAGCTTGCGCACCAGTGCGCGGCAGGCGGCGTCGGTATCGCTGTGATCCACCTTCAGGCTGGCCGCGCACCACGCGTCCAGCTCGCGCTCCAGCAAACGGTGCGAGTCGTCGAGCAGCGGCAGGTCTAGATAGGTCTTGTCGGACATCGGGAATCCCTTTGGTTCGCGCTTCAGTCGCTGTCAGTCGCCTTCGAACACAGGCTTGCCCTTGGCGACAAAGGCCTCGTAGGCACGTCGGAAGTCACGCGTCTGCATGCAGATGGCCTGCGCTTCGGCTTCCGCCTCGATCGCTTCATCAAGACCCATATTCCACTCCTGGTGCAGCAGCTTCTTGGTCACGCCGTGCGCGAAGGTCGGGCCCGCGGCAAGTTGCGCGGCGAGCGCGTGCGCCTCGGCCAGGACCTTGTCCGGCGCATGCAGCGCGTTGAAGAAGCCCCACTGCAAACCCTCCTCGGCCGTCATCACGCGACCGGTGTAGAGCAGTTCGCTGGCGCGACCCTGCCCGATCACGCGCGGCAGCAGCGAGCATGCGCCCATATCGGCGCCGGCCAGGCCCACGCGCACGAACAGGAATGCGGTTTTGGCCTGTGCCGTCCCCACGCGCATATCGGAGGCCAGCGCCATCATCGCACCAGCGCCTGCGCAGATGCCGTCGATCGCACTGATGACAGGCTGCGGGCAGGCACGCATGGCCTTGACCAGATCGCCGGTCATGCGCGTGAAATCGAGCAGTTCGGGCATGCTCATCTTCGTGAGCGGTCCGATGATCTCGTGCACGTCGCCGCCGGAGCAGAAATTGCCGCCGGCGCCCGTGACCACCACGGTCTTGATATCGCTGGCATAGCACAGCGCGCGGAACAGGTCGCGCAGTTCGGCATAGGAGTCGAACGTCAGCGGGTTCTTGCGCTCCGGGCGATTCAGCGTGATGGTGCCCACCTTGCCGTCGTCCGAGACGGACCACAGGAAGTGTTTCGGCTTGTAGTCCGCGAAGCTGCGCTTGTGGTGGCGCATATCGAGTGCGATATCGGTCATGTTCTCTCTCTGTCAGTTCGGTGGGCAACGCGATCCGCTGCCTGTTCGCTGGCGCTGCCGCGCTTATCCTGTCATTACTTCCCCGCCCGCCACGGCAATCGCCTGTCCTGTGATCGCGCTGGCCGACGGGCGGCACAGCCATGCCACGGCGTCCGCCACTTCGTCGGGCCGCACCAGGCGGCGCTGCGGATTGCGCGCGGCCAGCTCGGCGCGTGCTTCGGCTTCGGTGCGACCGGTCTTGTCGACGATATTGGCCACGGCGTCGCGCACGATGTCGGTCTCCGTATAGCCGGGGCACACCGCGTTGACGGTAATTCCGCTGCGCGCGGTCTCCAGCGCCAGCGCGCGCGTCAGGCCGATCACGCCGTGCTTGGCCGCGCAATAGGCGCTGACGTAGCCGTAGCCGACCAGTCCGGCAGTGCTTGCCACGTTGACGATGCGCCCCCACCCTGCCGCCGTCATGGCGGGCAGCGCGGCCTGCGTGCACAGGAAGGTTCCCGTCAGGTTGACGTCCAGCATGCGCTGCCACAGCGCCAGGCTGGTCTTGCCGAACGGCGCGCTGTGCGCCTGGCCGGCGTTGTTCACGAGCACGCTGACCGGACCCGCCTTGGACTGCGCAACGGAGAACGCGGCGGCGACGCTGTCCGCATCGCTGATATCCGCCGGGACCGCTGTCAATACAGCGCCATCGGCGAGCAGCGCACGCAGCTCGTCCGCAGCACGCTCCAGCACCTGCACATCGCGGCCCACCAGCGTGACGCTGGCGCCTTCAACCAACAGCCGGCGCGCAATGGCCGCGCCAATACCGCGGCCGCCGCCGGTCACCAGCGCGTGCCGGCCCTGCAGGGAATCGACCGCCATCATCAATGCTCCACCACGCCGCGGACCATGGCTGCGGCGCGTTCCAGGTTGGTTTCGAGCTGGCGCTTGCCGGCTTCATACTGGCGCGGCCAGCTCACGTCGCGATAGCCAAGCTTGGCCGCTTCATGCAGCGTCCAGGCCGGATCGGCCAGGTGGGGGCGCGCCACGGCACACAGATCGGCACGGCCGGCCGCGATGATGCTGTCGACATGGTCGGCCTCGAAGATCGCGCCCACCGCAATGGTCGGGATATCCGCCTCGTTGCGGATGCGGTCGGCGAAAGGGGTCTGGTACATGCGGCCATACACCGGCGCCTGGTCGGGACTGACCTGACCGGACGAGCAATCGATCATGTCGGCGCCGGCCGCCTTGAAGGCCCGTGCGATCTCCACGGCATCGTCCGGCGTGATGCCGCCTTCGACCCAGTCGTGCGCGGAGATGCGCACCGAAATCGGCTTGTCCTGCGGCCACACCGCGCGCACCGCCGCGAACACTTCGAGCGGATAGCGCAGGCGGTTGGCCAGCGTGCCGCCATACTCGTCGGTGCGCTGGTTGGATAGCGGCGAGATGAATGTCGACAGCAGGTAGCCGTGCGCGCAATGCAGTTCGAGCCAGTCGAAGCCGGCCTGCGCGGCGCGGCGCGCGGCTGCGACGAAGTCATCGCGCACGCGGTCCATGTCGTCGCGCGTCATCTCGCGCGGCACCTGCGATTCACCGGGCAGGTAGGGGATCGGCGACGCCGACAGCAGCGGCCAGTTGCCCTGCGGCAGCGGATGGTCCATGGCCTCCCAGCCGAGCTGTGTCGAGCCCTTGCGGCCGGCATGGCCGAGCTGCATGGCGATGCGCGCATCGCTGTTGGCATGGACGAAATCGACGATGCGCTTCCAGGCATCGCGCTGCGCATCGTTCCACAAACCCGGGCAAGCCGGCGTAATGCGCGCATCGGGCGACACGCAGGTCATCTCGGCCACCACCATGCCGGCGCCGCCGAGTGCGCGCGAGCCAAGGTGGACAAGGTGAAAATCTCCCGGCACGCCGTCCACGGCCGAATACATCGCCATCGGGGACACCACCACGCGATTCTTCAGCGTCACGCCCCGTATCTGGAACGGCGTGAACATGGGCGGCACCGGCTTGTCTTCACGCAGGCGCAGCGTCTCGGGCGACACGCCGGCCCGGGCTGCCAGCCAGTGCTCGAACTTCTGAACATAGCCAGCATCGCGAGCACGCAGGTTCTCGTGCGAGATGCGCTGCGAACGCGTCAGCAGCGAATAGGCGAACTGCTCGGGTTCCAGCGCCGCATAGCGCTCGACGTTCTCGAACCACTCGGTGGAATTGCGCGCGGCGTTCTGGATCTTCAGCACCTCGACGCCGCGGGTGGCCTCGTAGCGCTCCAGCGCCGCCGGCAAGGCATCGTGCGCGGAAGGGCCGGCGCTGGCGATCTCCATGGCCAGGTCGATCGAATCTTCCAGCGCCAGCTTGGTGCCGGAGCCGATCGAGAAGTGCGCCGTATGCGCGGCATCGCCCATCAGCACCACCGGCACGCGGCGGCCGTCGGGCAGCGTGTTCCAGTGCACCCAGTGCTTGCAGATCACGCGCGGGAAGCGGATCCAGTTCGCCGAGCCGCGCAGGTGGGTGGCATTGCTGATCAGCTTGTTGCCATCAAGATATCTGGCGAAGAGCTTCTCGCAGTACGCCACGCCCTCCTCCTGGCTCATCTGCTCGATGCCTGCAGCGCGCCAGACCTCTTCCGGCGTCTCCACGATGAAGGTGGAGGTGTTGTCGTCGAAGCGGTAGGCATGGGCCTGGAACCAGCCGTGCTCGGTCTTCTCGAACGCAAAGGTGAAGGCGTCGAACAGCTTGTGCGTGCCCAGCCAGACAAAGCGGCACTGGCGCGTGTCGATATCGGGCTGGAAGGTTTCGGCGTAGCGCGTGCGGATGCGGCTGTTCAGGCCGTCCGAGGCAATGACGAGGTCGGCCCGGTACTGCATGGCCAGCGCCTGGTCGTCGCTGACATCGGTCTCGAATACCAGCTTCACGCCGAGCGCTTCGCAGCGCGCCTGCAGGATATTGAGCAACCGCTTGCGGCCGATGCCGATAAAGCCATGGCCGCCCGAGCGGATGGTGCGCCCGCCAATGTGGATGTCGATGTCGTCCCAGTGGTTGAAGGCCTCGTTGATCTCGACGGCGCTGACCGGGTCGGCCTGCTTCAGGTTGTCCATGGTGGCGTCGGAGAACACCACGCCCCAGCCGAAGGTGTCGTAGGGGCGGTTGCGCTCCACCACCACGACTTCGTTGTCAGGGTCCTGCAACTTCATCAACAGGCCGAAGTACAAGCCAGCCGGGCCGCCGCCAATACAAAGCACTCGCATCTGTCGTCTCCGCCGTGCCGCCCGCCGCAGGCGGAAGCACGCATCTAAATCAGGTCTAAATATTTTATACTTCAAATATTAGTCCGCATGCGCGGCGCGTGCAAGCCGAATTTGCGATGTGTCCTGACGGGCGCACACCGCAAGTTTCGTCGGTCTCCGTGGCGCAGCCTCGGAGGCTGCGCTCAACTCTTCAGGGCGGATAGCAACTGTTCCAGCGCGGCGGGATCCTCGATCGTGGTGAGATCGCCCGGATCGCGCCCTTCCGCCACGGCCTGGATGGCGCGCCGCAGCAATTTGCCCGAGCGCGTCTTGGGCAGGACGTTGACGAAGAAGACGCGCGCGGGGCGCGCCACCGCGCCAAGCTGTTGCTCCACCGTCTTCATCAGTTCGCCCTCGAACGCCAGCCGCGCCTCGGGCGTCGCGGTGCGCGCGGCGTCACGGGCAATGCAAAAGCCCATCGCCACTTGCCCCTTGAGCGCGTCCTGCACGCCCACAACGGCCACTTCGGCCACGCCTGCGTGCGATGACAGGCTTTCCTCGATCTCGCGCGTGCCCAGCCGGTGCCCGGCTACGTTGATGACGTCGTCGGTACGGCCGAGGATGAACACGTAGCCATCCTTGTCGCGCACGCCCCAGTCGAACGTCGAATAGCACTGCCGGTTCGGCACCGCAGACCAGTAAGTCCGCACGAATCGGTCGTCGTCGCCCCACACGGTGCTCATGCAGCCAGGCGGCAACGGGCCGTCGATGGCCACCACGCCCTTCTGCCCGGGTGCGCATTCTTCGCCCGTATTCTCGTCCACGATGCGCAGGTCATAGCCATAGGCCGGCACGCCCGGAGAGCCCAGCTTGGGCGGCAGCACCGCAATGCCGCGCTGGATGGCGATGATCGGCCAGCCCGATTCCGTCTGCCAGTAGTTGTCGACCACCGGTTTGCCGATGCCCTCCTGGATCCAGCGCGCGGTCGGCTCGTCGAGCGGCTCGCCGGCCAGGAACAGCAGCCGCAGGCTCGATAGATCGTATTTCGTCAGGAAGGCGGGGTCCTGCTTCTTCAGTACGCGGATCGCCGTGGGCGCGCTGAACATCAGGTTGACCTTGTACTTCTCGACCAGTCGCCAGAGGATGCCGCCGTCGGGGCGGATCGGCGTGCCCTCGTACATCAGCGTGGTCATGCCGGCCAGAAGCGGGCCATAGACAATGTAGCTGTGCCCGACAACCCAGCCGATGTCCGACGCTGTAAACATGGTGTCACCGGCCTTGCCGCAGAAGATGTACTCCATCGAGGTCGCCAGCGCCACCGCGTAGCCGCCGGTGTCGCGCTGCACGCCCTTGGGCTTGCCGGTAGTCCCTGACGTGTAGAGCACGTAGGACGGCTCGGACGATTCCAGCCAGACGCATGGCACTTCGGTATCGGCCACGCGTTCACGCCAGGCCGCGTAGTCTTCGTCGCGGCCCGCGACGCGCGGCATGTCGGCGAGTTGGCGGTCGACCAGCAGCACCTTCTCGGGCTTGTGCCCGGATAGCCGGATGGCCTCGTCGAGCAGTGGCTTGTACGGTACCACCTTGCCGGCCCGCGAGCCGGCGTCGGCGCTGACGATCACACGCGGCTGCGCGTCGTCGATGCGGGCCGCCAGGCTGACCGAGGCAAAACCGCCGAACACCACCGAATGGATCGCGCCGATGCGAGCGCACGCCAGCATGGCGAACGCCGCCTCCGGAATCATCGGCATGTAGACCAGCACGCGGTCGCCCTTGCGAACGCCCAGCCTTTGCAAGGTCGCTGCCATGCGGCTGACCTCGTCGTGCAGCTGGGCGTAGGTAAAGGTGCGCTCCTGCTCGGTCTCGGTCGACACCCAGACCAGCGCCGGCTGTTGCGCGCGCGTGGCCAGGTGCCGGTCCACGGCGTTGTGGCACAGGTTCGTGCGCCCGCCGACAAACCAGCGCGTAAAGGGCGCGCGGCTGTTGTCCAGCACTTGTCCGAACGGGGTTTCCCAATCGATGCGCTGTGCCTGTTCGGCCCAGAACCCCTCGGGGTCGGCCAGCGAACGGGCGTGCACGGCATGGCTTGCCGTCATGGCAGGTCTCCTCCGCGTCGTGCGGGTAGTTATCATCCCTGCTAGTTTGCCACCGGCACGGCGTCCTGTGCGCCCCTGGCAGACGGGCATGCGCCACATCGCACAGCGACGCCCGGGCAACAAAAAAAGGGGCGTGCCGCCGGCAACGCCCCGTTTTACCGTTCATGCCGCACTTTAGCGGGTCTTGGCGGCCTTGGAACTGCCCTTGGACGACGCCTTCACCGTCGGTGCAGCCTTGGCCGCCGAAGCACGCGGCGCTCCCGAACTCTTGCCGGCTGCCTGCCGTGGCGCGGCTTCCACCGTCATGCGCTTGCGCGCTGTGGCCTTGCCCCGTGCAGGCGACGACACCCGCACCACTTCGGGCCTGTCGGCAGCCGGCTCTGCACGCGCGACCCTGACCGCCCCGCGGGCGCGGACCGGCACCATCAGCACAAGACTTTGTCCCGCCACCAGCTTGGTGCCGGACAGCTTGTTCCACGATTGCACCTGACCAGTCGACACGCCGTAGCGGTGTGCCACCGAGGTGACGGTATCGCGGCGGCCGGCGCGCACCACCACGCGGCGCGCATCGGGCAGGTCGGGCTCCATCGCCAGCATGGCGCTGTCGGCCAGCGTCGCGCTGATGTCCTGGTCGTGGGGGCCCGAGCGCGGGATCATCACCGTCGAGCCAGCCTTCAGCCGCATGCCGCGCGGAATGCTGTTGATCTCGCGCAGCGTGTCCGGGTCAATGTTCAGGCGCGCCGCCAGCGCTTCCACGCGCTCGCGGTTGTCCACCGTCACCGCGGTCCAGCTCGACAAACCGCCACGATAGGTGTTCAGGTTGTACTGGAAGCGTTCGGCGTTATCGAACGGCAGCAGGATCTGCGGATTCGAAGCGCCCAGGATGACCGGCTGGTTGAACGACGGGTTCAGCGCCTTGAATTCTTCCAGCGACATATTGGCCAGCTTGGCCGCGAGCTTGACGTCGATATCGCGGCTCGTGGTGACCGTGACGAAGTACGGATGGTCCGGGATCTCGGGCAACCGCACGCCGTAGGCCGCCGGGTTGGCGATGATATTCTTGACCGCCTGCAGCTTGGGCACGTAGTAGCGCGTCTCGTTGGGCATCGTCAGGCTGGCATAGTCCGTCGGCAGGCCACGCGCCTGGTTGCGCGCGATCGCGCGCGACACCGCCCCTTCACCCCAGTTGTACGCCGCCAGCGCCAGGTGCCAGTCGCCGAACATGTCATAGAGGCGCTGGAGATAATCGAGCGCCGCGTCGGTCGAGGCCAGCACATCGCGGCGTTCGTCCCGGAACATGTTCTGCTTCAGGTTGTAGGACTTGCCGGTGCTCGGAATGAACTGCCACATGCCCGCGGCCTTGGCGCTCGACTGCGCCTGCGGATTGAACGCGCTTTCGACGAACGGCAGCAACGCCAGCTCGGTCGGCATATTGCGCCGCTCCAGTTCCTCGACGATGTGATACAGGTAGCGGCTGGACCGGGCTACCATGCGCTCCATGTATTCCGGGCGTTGCGCGTACCACTGCGTGCGGTCATCCACCAGCGTGCCTTCCAGGTCCTGCATGGCGAAGCCCCGGCGGATGCGGTCCCAGATATCGGCGGACGGGCCGCGCAGCCAGTCCAGGCCGGGCTGATCAGCGTTGATCTTCACGGCGCCAGGCGCGACGGTCTTGTCGGCGCTGAGCGAGTTCAGCGGATCCTTGCCGCTGCGCGAGGAAGTCAGGGCGGTCGGGACGCCGGACGCATCGGCGCCGGGCGGTGTGGGCGTGCTGGCGCAGGCAGCCAGCAGCGCCACGCTTGCAAACACCGCCAGTAATCGACCAAATTTCATTAAATTCTCGAATTGTGACGCTAAAAGGTTGCGTGATGCTAAAAAAAACAGGCTTTCGCGTCAATGAGATTTTCCAGTGGCAAGGCTATGAATCCGGCGAACCGCCTCGAGCCCTGTCGTGATGCTGTTCATCGGAAATTGTCTTTCCAGCCCCGCAAGGCGCCAAAAGCCTCCGCATCGCCGGCTACGCTGCCTCCCTGCGCCTGCACGGCCGAACGCACCGCGGGCTCGCGCGAACGCAGGAACGGATTGACCTCGCGCTCCAGCGCAATGGTGGAGGGCACGGTCGGCTGGCCTTGCGCGCGCAAGGCCTCGACGCGCGCATCCCAGGCCGCCAGCGCCGCATTGCCGGGCTCGACCGCGCGCGCAAAGCGCACATTGCTGCGCGTGTATTCGTGCGCGCAGTAGACACGCGTTTCGCCCGGCAGCGAAGCCAGCTTGTCCAGCGACGACAGCATCTGTGCCGGCGTGCCTTCGAACAGGCGGCCGCAGCCGGTGGCGAACAGGGTATCGCCGCAGAACACGACTGGCCCGGCGCCGGTCAACTCGCCGACATAGGCGACGTGGCCTGCGGTATGGCCCGGCACATCGAGCACGCGCAGTTGCAGCGCGGGCGCCTGCAACGTCACCGTATCGCCTTCGCGCACAGCCTGCGTGCGCGCGCCGATACGCTCGCCTGCCGGCCCGATCACGGGCATCGGCTCGCCGTCGGGGCCAGCCGGGTGCGAGGCGAGCAACGCCGCCACGCCACCCTGGTGATCGCCATGGTGATGGGTGATTACAATAGCGCCCAGAGCCAGGCCTTTGTCCACGAGGAACCGCTCCACCGGCGCCGCCTCGCCGGGATCGACCACGGCGGCAGTGCGGCCGTCGTGGATGGCCCAGATATAGTTATCCTGAAATGCCGGGATCGGCTCCACCTTCAACATGCGTGTACTCCTATGGCTGACCGTCCGATTGTAAGCTGGGAAGACTGGCTGGCTTCGCCTCCCGGGCAATACATGCTCCGGTGGGAGGCTCAGCAATACGACCGGATCGTGACGGATATCTTCGGCTATCACGCGGTCCAGATGGGCCTGCCCGTGATCGACACCCTGCGCGAAAACCGGATGCCGTTTTCGGCGCTCGCGCTCGATCCGGCCAGCGGCCCCCACGGGCCGCGCGCGGCGCATCCTGATGCGCGCCAGTTGCTGTGCCGGTTCGACGAACTGCCATTCGATACGCAGAGCATAGACCTTGCCACCCTCCCCCATGTACTCGAGTTCGCCGAGGACCCGCACGAAGTGCTGCGCGAGGTCTCGCGCGTGCTGATGCCCGAAGGCCGTGTCGTGGTGACCTGCTTCAACCCGATGAGCCTTTGGGGTGCGCGCCAGGGCCTGAACCGGCTTGGCGCCATGCCGTTCCTGCCCACCGATGCGCAATCGATCGGCTTCGTACGCATCAAGGACTGGCTCAAGCTGCTGGGCTTTGACATCATTCGCGGCCGCTTCGGCTGCTACTGCCCGCCCTACCGCACCGACCGCTGGCTGCAGCGCGCCAATTTCATGGAAAAGGCCGGCGACCGCTGGTGGCCGATCTTTGGCGCGGTGTACATGATTTCCGCGGTCAAGCGCGTGCGCAATATCCGCCTGGTCGGCCCGGCCTGGAAGACCGCCAAGGCCGCCCTGACGCCGGTGGCCTCTCCGGTGGCGACCCCGACCGGCACACACGGCAAGACGCCCGGCGACGACTGCTGATCCCGGCGCGCACATCAACCCTGCGGCAGCCCTGGACGGGCTGCCCTGACGAACGACACATGCAAGAAGTTACGATTTATTCCGATGGCGCCTGCAAGGGCAATCCCGGCCGTGGCGGCTGGGGCGCCGTGCTGGTGGCCGGCACCAGCGAAAAAGAGCTGTTTGGCGGCGAGGCCAACACCACCAACAACCGCATGGAGATGACCGCGGTCATCGAAGCGCTGCGCGCGCTCAAGCGCCCTTGCATCGTGCGCGTGTACACCGACTCGCAGTACGTGCAGAAGGGCATCAGCGAATGGCTGCCAGGCTGGAAGGCCCGCGGCTGGAAAACTGCCGACAAGAAGCCCGTGAAGAACGCCGACCTGTGGCAAGCCCTCGATGATCTGGTGCAGCCGCACCAGATCAGCTGGCACTGGGTACGCGGCCACAATGGCCACCCGGGCAACGAGCGGGCCGACGCGCTCGCCAACCGCGGCGTCGAGTCGCTCAACGCCTGAGCCGGTCCGCCGCTCCGCTAGAATGCCCGCCATGCGACAAATCGTTCTCGACACCGAAACCACCGGCCTGAATGCCGCCAGCGGCGACCGCCTGATTGAAATCGGGTGTGTCGAACTGGTCAACCGGCGGCTCACGGGCCGTCACCTGCACTTCTACGTCAATCCCGAGCGCGATATCGACGAGGGCGCCGTGGCTGTCCACGGCATCACCATCGACTTCCTGGCCGACAAGCCGAAGTTCGCGGAGATCGTCAACGACGTCCGCGACTTCGTGCAGGGCGCCGAGCTCATCATCCACAACGCGCAGTTCGACCTGGGCTTCCTGGACATGGAATTCCGCCTGCTGGGGCTGCCGCCGTTCCGGGGCCATGCCGCCAGCGTGATCGATACCCTGCTCGAAGCACGCCAGATGTTCCCCGGCAAGCGCAATTCGCTCGATGCCCTGTGCGACCGGCTTGGCGTGAGCAACGCGCACCGCACGCTCCACGGCGCCTTGCTCGATGCCGAGCTGCTGGCCGAGGTCTACCTGGCCATGACGCGCGGCCAGAACTCCCTGGTCATCGACATGCTGGACGGCACTGAATCCGCGGATGGCTCCGTCGCGGATTCGGACCTCTCGCACCTCAACCTGACCGTATTGCGCGCCAGCGAAGAAGAAACGACCGCGCATATCGGCGTGCTCAAGCAGCTGGACAAGGCGAGCGGCGGCAAGACCGTCTGGCAGGAAGCCGCTACGGCGTAAGGTGGCCCGGCACCCGCCCCTGAAAAAATCTGGCGCAAGGGCTTTACAAGATACAAGAAGGTCTGCATAATCTCGTTTCTCAGCTGCACGACGAAAGTCAACGCGGTAGCGACGCAGCCTGGGGTGGTTAGCTCAGCGGTAGAGCACTGCCTTCACACGGCAGGGGTCACAGGTTCAATCCCTGTACCACCCACCAGATTCAGGAAAGCCAGCCTTGTGCTGGCTTTTTTCATTTCCCCCCCACCCTCCCCGTTCTCCCGCAACACCCCCGTTCCGACTAAACGGCGCCGTCTCATTCCGGCATGATCGCCGCGCCGATACGGTAGTCAGCTCCAACAACCATCTGGAGCCGGCTCATGCCACACGTTTCGCCTCACGCCCTTTCGCAGGCGCCCGCCATGCAAGCGGCATTTACCTGGTCTGGACATTCCCCCGTGTCACCCGGCTGGTTCGAAGTCCGCCCGGTACGCGTGCCTCGCGACGCCAGGCCTGTCTATGACGAAGACCTCGACTGCATCACCGGCTACCACCGCGCCTTTGGCCGCACGGCCTTGACCTATGACTTGCTGGGCAGCTTCGTGGCGATCGATGAATCATTGGAAGCCAGTCCCGCCCGGCCCACGCTGCCCCACCTCGCCGTGGGCGCCCTCTGGCAGCCAGCGGCCCAGGGCATGACGCGCGCCGGCTTCCACGCCGAAGGCGCCGCGCTCGATGCGCGCACATGCGGCAAGCTGCGCGAGCGTTTCATCCGGCTGTCCCGCCTGCCGCTGCATTTCTCCGTGGAGGCCTTGGCGGATATGCAGCAAGCCGAGCGCTTCGTGCCTTTGCATATCCTGCGGCTCGCGATCCGATGCGGCTGCCGTGATGCGCCGGAGAGCGGCAACGAAGCCACCGTGCGCTATACCGCCGGCATCACGCGCCGGCGTGAGCCCGCGCTGCTGGAGCTGTTGGTCCGGCTCGGCGACCGGGTCATCCTGCGCATCCGCCAGTGGCCCGTCGGCGCGCGCTGATCGCCGAGAATACCGTCGCGCAGTTGCCACCATTGCGCCGTCAGAGTGCAGCAAGCCCCACAATGCCCGACCACAACCGTCGGCGCCCATCGCGATGATGACGACATCTGCTACGCTGGCGCCTGGTTCCGTACAAGAAGGGCGGGGTCGTCAATCCATATCCCTGGGACCGGAAACGGGTCAGTGCGCAGAAGAACAAACACATCATGCGTCACTCAATAAAACTGCGAATGGCGGTGGCAACCGCCATGGTGGTTACGTTGATCATCGTGCTGCGGGCCTTCGCTTCGCAGTACTACGCTTACGACGGCCTGAAGGCGCTGCAGCAGAGCCATCAGGACACCATGGTCAGGCTGGTCGCGGAGGAGCTCGACGAGAAGTTCGAGAACCGGGCCACCATCCTGCGCCAGATGGCCCACCAGTTCGCGCCTGCGCTGGGCAATCGCCCGGCCGAACTCAAGCGCATCGCCAGGCAGATGCCTGACCTGTCAGTCATGTTCAACGCCGTGTTCCTGGCGGGCCCGACCGGCGATTTGATTTTCAGTACAGCGGTGCCGGACGGCGTACACATCAACGTGGGCGAGCGCGACTATTTCCGCGCGATCGCCAATGGCGCCCCGCTTGCGGTGTCCGACCTGCTGCAGGGCAAACTGACCAAGGCGCCCGGCGTGGTACTGGCCGTTCCGCTGCGCGGGCCTGACGGCGAATTGCGTGCGGTGGTCGGCGGCGTCATCAACCTGTCGCTGAACAATTTCCTGCAGGAACTGGCACGCAGCCCGGTTGGTATCACCGGCACCTTTTGCCTGGTTTCCGCCGGTCCCAATCCGCGCTACGCCATGCATCGGGATGCCGCGAAACTGCTGACCCCGGCCAGGGCCGTCGGCGAGAACTGCGGAGCCGAGCAGCCCGAAACGTTCTGGGAGCCCATCCGCCCGCGCCAGCCGGTTATTGCGCGCTATCTGCTGGAATCCAATGGCTGGGAACTGGTGTCAGTGCTGCCGGCCGCCGAAGCCTACGCCCCGCTGATCGAGGCGCGCCGCCGCGTGCTTGCCATTGCCGCGGCGTCGCTCGCGGTCGCAGCCGCGTCGATGTGGCTGGTGATGGTGTGGCTGCTCGCGCCGCTGCAGCGGCTGCACCGCGCGGTGCGCCGCGTCGCCGCCAATCCCGCCGCCGCCTCGGAACTGCCGGTCGGCCGCGACGACGAGATCGGCGAACTGTCAGCGACCTTCGCCGATGTCATGCACCAGCTTTCCGAGCGTGAAGCGGCACTAAAGGCTGCCAAAGACCACGCCGCCGAGAGCGAGAAGCGCATCGAGGCGATTGCCAACCACGTGCCGGACTTTGTCTCGTTCGTCGACATGAACGAGCGCTTTGTCTTCGTCAACCAGGCCTATGCGCGCCACTTCGGGCTGCCGGCGCAGCAGATCATCGGCCTGTCGCTGCGCGAACTGTGGGGCACCCAGGCCTACCTGGCCTCGCGCCCGTACCTGGAGCAGGCCTTTGCCGGCAAGGCGGTGAAGTTCACGCGCGAAAGTCCGGACGGATCGGAATGCGTGCAGATCACCTGCCAGCCGGCCTGGAACGATGCGCAAGACACCATCCACGGACTGCACCTGTTCGCGCGCAATGTCACGAGCGAGCGCCAGAAGCTGCGCAGCCTGGAAGCGCAGACCATGTCCGACCACCTGACCGGCCTGCTCAACCGCAAGGGCTTCGACCGGCGTTTTGCCGAAGCGCTGGCACGCGCCGACACCGGCGGGCGGGCGGCAGCGCTGCTGCTTGTCGACCTGGACGACTTCAAGGCCGTCAACGACGGCTACGGGCACGCCATCGGCGACCGCCTCCTGATTGCCTTCGCCCAGAGCCTGACCCGCAGCGTGCGCAAGGAAGACGCCGTCGCCCGCATTGGCGGTGACGAATTCGCGGTGATCCTGGAGAACGTCAACGATATCCGCGCGGTCGAGCGTATCGCCAACGCCATCGTGCAGACGGCGCTGGCACCGCTCGTCATCGATGGGCAGGCGCATGCCGCCACCGTCAGCGTCGGCTCGGCCATTCACCGGCCCGGACAAGGCATGTCCGTCAGCGAACTGTTCATGCGGGCGGACATGGCGCTTTATGAAGCCAAGCGCCACGGCAAGGCGCGCTATGCGGCCCCGCTGGCGGACACGCCCGCGTAGCGAAGGTCAGCCGGGGCCTGCCAGGTGCCGGCAGGCCCCGCCACAAGCCATCAGCGCACGCGCCCTTCCTTCCACGCTTGCAGCAGCTTGTCGTAGGCGATGGTCTCGCCCTTCGGCTTCTCGTTGTCGAGCTTCTTCCACGGCGCGTGCTCGCCGGAGAGCCACTTCGACGGCTCGCTCTTGGTGTTGAGCTTGGGCGCGCAATGGCTCATGCCCGCGCGCTGCAGCCGGCCCATGACCTGGTCCATCTCTTCGGCCAGGTTGTCCATGGCGGCTTGCGGCGTCTTCTCGCCGGTCACCGCCGTGGCCACGTTCTTCCACCAGAGCTGCGCGAGCTTCGGATAGTCAGGCACGTTGGTCCCGGTCGGCGTCCACGCTACGCGCGCCGGGCTGCGGTAGAACTCGACCAGCCCGCCGTACCTGGCCGCGTTCTGGGTCAGGTACTCGTGATGGATGTCACTGTCGCGGATGAACGTCAGGCCGACCAGCGACTTCTTCAGCGACACCGTCTTGGCCGTCACGAATTGCGCATAGAGCCATGCCGCGGCCAGCCGGTTGGGATCGGTGTTCTTGAAGAAGGTCCACGAACCCACGTCCTGGTAGCCGTTCTGCATGCCCTGCTTCCAGTACGGACCATACGGCGACGGCGCCATGCGCCATTTCGGCGAGCCGTCGGCATTCACCACGGGCAGGCCTTTCTTGGTCATGTCGGCGGTAAAGGCCGTGTACCAGAACACCTGCTGCGCGACCTGGCCCTGCGCGGGAACGGGCCCGGCTTCCGAGAACGTCATGCCCATGGCCTGTGGCGGGGCGAACTTTTTCATCCAGTCGATGTACTTGGTCAGCGCATAGACCGCCGCCGGGCTGTTGGTCGCGCCACCGCGCGACACCGACGCGCCCACCGGCGTGCACTTATCCTCGGCCACGCGGATGCCCCACTCGTCGACCGGCATGCCGTTCGGCAGGCCCTTGTCGGCCGTGCCCGCCATGGACAGCCACGCGTCGGTAAAGCGCCAGCCGAGCGAGGGGTCCTTCTTGCCGTAGTCCATGTGCCCGTACACCTTCTTGCCGTCCAGTTCCTTCACGTCGTTGGTGAAGAAATTGGCAATGTCCTCGTACGCGGACCAGTTGGTCGGCACGCCCAGGTCATAGCCGTACTTGGCCTTGAACTTGTCCTGCAGGTCCTTGCGCGCGAACCAGTCAGCGCGGAACCAGTACAGGTTGGCGAATTGCTGGTCGGGCAACTGGTACAGCTTGCCGTCCGGCGCGGTGGTGAACTTGGTGCCGATGAAGTCCTTCACATCCAGGCCGGGATTGGTCCATTCCTTGCCGGCGCCGGCCATATAGTCCGACAGCGGCAGGATTGCACCGTAGCGGTAGTGGGTGCCGATCAGGTCGGAATCGGAAATCCACCCGTCATAGATCGACTTGCCCGACTGCATCGAGGTCTGCAGCTTCTCCACCACATCGCCTTCCTGGATGATGTCGTGGTTCACCTTGATGCCGGTGATCTCCTCGAAGGCCTTGGCCAGCGTCTTGGACTCGTACTCGTGCGTGGTGATGGTCTCCGACACCACGTTGATCTGCGTGACCCCCTTGGCCTTGAGCTTGGCGGCCGCATCGATGAACCATTTCATCTCGGCCTGCTGCTTGTCCTTGGACAGCGACGACGGCTGGAACTCGTTGTCGATCCACTTCTTCGCCTCGGCCTCGCCAGCCCAGGCATGGCCGCATGCCAGCGCGGCCGCGCAGGCTAGGACCGTCATTCCTGACTTCACGTGCACGTTCATCGGTGTCTCCTCGATAGTCCCCTCCCCGTTTGCTGTCCGCGCGCGGCCCCGGGGAAGGGTCAAGCCGCATGTCCCGCGAATCGTGATGCGGGCCGGCCCTCAGCCCTTGCGCATGACCAGCAGCAGCACCAGCATCGAAAGGCCGAAGCTGATCCAGATGGAGGGTTCCTCGGCCAGCGAAAACCACTGCATCATGCTTTCGCCAAGTCCCACCCACGCCAGGTTGATCCATGCGGCGCACATGAGGCCGATAAACAGGCGGTCGCCGCGCGTGGTGGCAATCGGCAGGAAGCCCTTGCGCAGCACCGCTGGCGAGCGGACCTCCCATGCCGTCATGGCCACCAGCATGACGACGATGCAGGCAAAGAACACGGCCACCGGCGTGGTCCAGACCATCCAGTTCAGCATGGCGATCTCCTCATGGATCGGTGGCTAGACGCGGCCCATCGCGAAACCCTTCGCGATGTAGTGGCGCACGAACCAGATCACGATGCCGCCCGGCACGATGGTCAGCACGCCGGCCGCGGCCAGCACGCCCCAGTCCATGCCCGACGCCGATACCGTGCGCGTCATGGTGGCCACGATCGGCTTGGCGTTGACCGAGGTCAGCGTGCGCGCCAGCAGCAGTTCCACCCAGCTGAACATGAAGCAGAAGAACGCGGCCACGCCCACGCCGGCCTTGATCAGCGGCAGGAAAATGGTCAGGAAAAAGCGCGGGAATGAATAGCCGTCCACGTAGGCGGTCTCGTCGATCTCGCGCGGCACGCCGGACATGAAGCCCTCCAGGATCCACACCGCCAGCGGCACGTTGAAGACCAGGTGCGCGAGCGCCACGCCCAGGTGCGTGTCCATCAGCCCGATGGTGCTGTAGAGCTGGAAGAACGGCAGCAGGAACACCGCCGGCGGCGTCATGCGGTTGGTCAGCAGCCAGAAAAAGACATGCTTGTCGCCGATGAACTGGTAGCGCGAAAACGCGTACGCCGCGGGCAGCGCGACCGCGATTGCGATCACGGTGTTCATGGCGACGTAGACCAGCGAATTGATATAGCCCGAGTACCACGAGGCATCGGTGAAGATGGTCCGGTAGTGCTCCAGCGTGAATTGCGCGGGCCACAGCGACAGCGTGGAGAGGATCTCCTCGTTGGTCTTGAACGACATGTTAACCATCCAGTAGATCGGCAGGATGGCGAACAGCAGGTAGAGCAGCAGGAACGTGGTGCGCCACGCGGTGGCGCGGTGGCGGGTATCAGCCATGGGGCATGTCCTCGCTGCCGGCGGTGCCCGCGCGCTGCATCCAGTTATAGAGGATGAAGCACATGAGCAGGATGATCAGGAAATAGACGATCGAGAAGGCCGCGGCCGGGCCCAGGTCGAACTGGCCGACCGCCTTCTGCGTCAGGTACTGCGACAGGAACGTGGTGGCGTTGCCCGGGCCGCCGCCGGTCAGCACGAACGGCTCGGTGTAGATCATGAAGCTGTCCATGAAGCGCAGCAGCACCGCGATCATCAGCACGCCGCGCAGCTTCGGCAACTGGATGTAGCGGAACACCGCGAAGCGGCTCGCGCCGTCAATCTGCGCGGCCTGGTAGTAAGCGTCCGGGATGGCGCGCAACCCCGCGTAGCAGAGCAGCGCCACCAACGGCGTCCAGTGCCAGACATCCATGACCAGCACCGTCATCCACGCATCAAAGGCACTGCCGGTGTAGTTGTAGTCAAACCCCATGCCGTCGAGCGCGGCGCCGAGCAGGCCGATATCGGTGCGCCCGAAGATCTGCCAGATCGTGCCCACCACATTCCACGGGATCAGCAGCGACAGCGCGATGATGACCAGCACGGCCGATGCTTTCCATCCCTTCGCGGGCATCGACAGCGCGAGCAGGATGCCCAGCGGGATCTCCACCGCCAGCACCGCAAGCGAGAAACCAAGCTGGCGCAGCAGCGCGTCATGCAACTCGCCATCGCGCAGCACGGTGCGGAACCACTCCGTGCCGACAAACACGCGCCGCTCGGGCGAGATGATGTCCTGCACCGAGTAGTTGACGATCGTCATCAGCGGCAGGATGGCCGAGAACGCCACGCACAGCACCACCGGCAACACCAGCAGCCACGCTTTCTGGTTGATCGGCTTCATGGCTGGCTCCATGGCACCAGCACTTCATTCACGTAGTAGCAGGTATGGCGGTTGAACACGGACAGCCACGCCGTATCGCCAGGCCGTAGCGCCGCGGCTTCCGGCCCGAGGCGCGCGCGCAACGTGCCAACCTGCCCGCCGGCCTCCTGCACGGAGCCGGTCACCAGCCAGTAGGTGCCGATGTCCTGCGCGCGTTCCACGCGCACCGGCACCGCCTGCGTATCGGTGTTGCCGGCCAGTCGCAGGTACTCGGGCCGCACGCCGACGCGGAAACTGCCGGCGTCCTGCAACGCGCCGGCCACCGCCTCGGGCAACGCCGGCATATAGCGGCGCCCCGCCATGTCAACAGCACCGTCGCGCCAGTTCGCCGGCAGGAAGTTCATGCCGGGCGAACCGATGAAGTGCCCGACAAATGTATGCGCGGGCCGCTCGAACAGCGCGTCGGCGGGCCCGACCTGCACGGCCTTGCCGCGCGACATCACTACCACCTGGTCGGCAAAGGTCAGCGCCTCGGTCTGGTCATGGGTCACGTAGATCAGCGTCAGCCGGAACTCGTGATGGATCTCCTTGAGCTTGCGCCGCAACTGCCATTTGAGCTGCGGATCGATCACCGTCAGCGGCTCGTCGAACAGGATCGCCGACACGTCCTGCCGCACCAGTCCGCGGCCCAGCGAGATCTTCTGCTTGGCGTCGGCCGCCAGCCCGCTCGCGCGCCGGTCCAGCGCGCCCGACAGGTCCAGCATCTCCGCCACGCGCCCTACCCGTTCGCGCACCTGTGCCGGCGGCACGCCGCGGTTGCGCAATGGGAAGGCCAGGTTCTCGCCGACGGTCATGGTGTCGTAGATCACCGGGAACTGGAACACCTGCGCGATATTGCGCGCCTGTGGCGAGTCGGCGGTCACGTCGCGGCCGTCGAACAGGATGCGGCCCTGCGACGGGCGCAGCAGACCGGATATGCAGTTCAGCAAGGTCGTCTTGCCGCAGCCGGACGGCCCCAGCAGCGCATAGGCCCCGCCGTCCTCGAAGCTGAACCGCAGCGGCAGCAGCGCGTAGTCCTCGTCCGCTTGCGGGTTGGCGACGTAGGCATGGGCCAGGTCCAGGTCGATACGCGCCATGTCAGCCCCTTGCTGCCGCGCGGGGTGGCAGGACATCGGCCGCCAGGCCCGCAGGCCGCCTGGGCGCACAGAGGCGCTGGCCTTCCTCATCGAACACGTAGAGTTGCTCCGGGACGAGATGCAGCATCAGCGGCGCGCCCAGCCGCAGGTCGAACACGCCGGCGAACTGCGCGACCAGGTTGCCCACGGGCGTGTCGGCGTGCACGAACGTATCGGAGCCGGACAGCTCCGCCAGCGCCACGCGGCCCGGCACCGGCACCGATCCCGGCAAACCTTCCAGGCGCAGCGCCGCCGCGCGCACGCCGACGGTAACGGGGCCGCCGTAACGGCCGGCTTCGGGCACGGGCACCGAGATGTCGTCCGAGAGCGTGACCCAGCCGCCCTGCAGCGTGCCTTCGACCAGGTTCATGGGCGGGTCGCTGAAGGCGCGCGCCACACGCAGTGAATCGGGGTAGTGGAAGACGTCGGGCGTCGGGCCGTACTGCAGCAGTTCGCCGGCATCCAGCACTGCGGTGTAACCGCCGAGCAGCAGTGCCTCGGCCGGCTCGGTGGTGGCGTAGACCACGGTGGCATCGCCCTGTGCGAACAGGTGGGTCAGCTCTTCGCGCAGTTCCTCGCGCAGCTTGTAGTCCAGGTTGACGAGCGGCTCGTCCAGCAGCATCAGCGGCGCGCCCTTGGCCAGCGCGCGCGCCAGCGCCACGCGCTGCTGCTGGCCACCCGACAGTTCGGAAGGGTAGCGGTCCAGCAGATGGTCGATATGGAGCCGGGCAGCCAGCGACCGCACGCGCGCGGCGATGTCATGGCGATCCGCCTGCCGCCGCAGCCGCAACGGCGACGCGATGTTGTCGAACACCCGCATCGACGGATAGTTGATGAACTGCTGGTACACCATCGAGACATTGCGCGCGCGCACGGGCACGCCGGTCATGTCGGCGCCATCCACCAGTACGCGCCCCGCGCTGGGCCGGTCCAGGCCGGCCATGACGCGCATCAGCGAGGTCTTGCCGGCCTGCGTAGCGCCGAGCAGCACCGTCACCGCACCCGCGGCGGGCGCCAGCGACATCGGATACAGGCAGGCTTCCGAGCCCGCTTGCTGCGCAATGCCCTCGAGACTCAGCTGCATCCGAGCTCCATGTTTGAAATGCCCTTTGCATCACAAGAATTCGCGCACCTCACGCGCACGGCACTTGGCTTTATGCTCGTTTTAGTAAAATAACGAACATAAAACAATAGTGCAGCGCATCATTTGTTTTCGTTTGTGATTGAACTAGAATTCCGGACATGACCCTCAATCCGCGCCAGACCGCCCTGCTCGATGAAGTCCGCAACCAGGGCTTTGCCTCGATCGAAGCGCTTGCGCGCAAGTTCGGCGTAACGCTGCAAACCGTACGGCGCGACGTCAACCTGCTGGCGGAAAGCGGCATGCTGGCCCGCTTCCACGGTGGGGTGCGGGTCGAGGGATCGACCACCGAGAATATCGGCTACCGACAGCGGCAGGTACTCAACGCCGAAGGCAAGATACGAATCGCGCGCGCGGTGGCCAAGGCGGTGCCCGAAGGCTGCTCGCTGATCCTGAACATCGGCACGACGGTCGAAGAGATTGCCCGCGCGCTGATGCATCACCGCGGCCTGCGCGTGATTACCAACAACCTTAACGTGGCCGGCATCCTGGCCGACAACCCGGACTGCGAAGTCATCGTGGCCGGTGGCGTGCTGCGTTCACGCGACCGCGGCATCGTGGGCGAAGCGACGGTGGAATTCATCCGCCAGTTCAAGGTAGATATCGGGCTGATCGGCATCTCGGGGATCGAGGCCGACGGCACCTTGCGCGACTACGATTTCCGCGAGGTCAAGGTGGCGCGGACCATCATGGAGCACGCGCGCGAAGTGTGGCTGGCGGCGGACGCCAGCAAGTTCCATCGCCAGGCCATGGTGGAACTGGCGCATCTGTCGCAGGTGGACAGGCTGTTCACCGACCAGCCGCTGGCGGTCCCGTTCGGGCAGATCGTCGCGGACAGCGGAGTGAACTGTGTGGTGGCGGACCAGGACTGAAGCAGCCGCCATGGCGGCGCGCGACCGTGTCCGCCCACCGGCCGGCACGATGCGCGCCGGCGGCAAGCTGCCGGAATTACTTGAAGACGACGGTCTTGTGGCCGTTCAACAGGATGCGGTGTTCGGCATGCCACTTGACCGCGCGCGCGAGCGCCACGCATTCCACGTCGCGGCCGACCGACGTCAGCTGCTCCGGGTCCATGCTATGGTCCACGCGCGCGATTTCCTGCTCGATGATCGGGCCTTCGTCGAGGTCGGCCGTCACGTAGTGCGCGGTCGCGCCGATCAGCTTCACGCCGCGGTCATGGGCCTGGTAATACGGCTTGGCGCCCTTGAAGCTCGGCAGGAACGAGTGGTGGATATTGATGGCACGGCCGGCCAGCTTGCGGCACAGGTCGTCGGACAGCACCTGCATGTAGCGCGCCAGCACCACCAGGTCGATATTCTGGTCGCGCACGACTTCGAACACGCGGCCTTCCTGCGCGGCCTTCTGCTCGGCCGATGCGTTCATCAGCGGCAGGTGGAAGAACGGCACGTCGTAGGACGCCGCCAGCTGATAGAAGTCGCGGTGATTCGACACGATGGCCGCGATCTCGACCGGCAAGCCGCCCACCTTGGCGCGGAACAGCAGGTCGTTCAGGCAGTGGCCGATCTTCGACACCATGATCATCACGCGCGGCTTGGCCGCGGCGTCGTGCAGCTCCCACTGCATGCCGAACTGCTCGCCTACCGGCGCGAACGCGGCCTTCAGCGTGTCCAGCCCCGGGCCGCCGGCCGGCGGGGTGAAATGCACGCGCATGAAGAAGCGGCCGGTAAATTCATCGCCGTACTGGTCGGAATCGACGATATTGCAGCCGTTCTGGAACAGCAGGCCCGATACGGCATGGACGATGCCCGGCTGGTCCGGGCACGAAAGAGTAAGAATGAATCCGGTGTTGCTCATCTTGAATTGTTCTGTCGGGTGCGTGCGGCACGGGGCCGCGAGGGCGCAGGCGGGGCCGCGGGCCCGGCGTCAGGCGGAATCGCCCGCGGATGCCAGCCAGCCGCGCCGGCGGAGGGCATCCAGCGTCACCAGTGTCGCATCGACCGTCATGGTGCCGGCCGACATGATAGCAAGCAATGCGGCGGGATCGATGCGGCGGTGTTCGGCCACCTCGCCGTCCTGGTTGCGCGGGATGAAGTCGGCGGGCAGTTCCAGGTCATAGGCATAGACGTGTTCCCACTGCACGCCTTCGGGAATCTCGCGCAGCACTTCGATGTGGCCGTGGGCCTGCACGCCACGGGCCAGCGCTGCCGGGATGCCCGATTCTTCCTCGCATTCGCGCACCAGCGTGGCCAGGGGGTCGCTGCCGTGCGGCATGCCGCCGGCCACCAGGTTGTCCCACATGCCGGGGTCGACCGCCTTGGCCTGGCTGCGGCGCGATATCCAGAAAGTCGGCTCGCCCCGGATTACGCCGTTCATGTGCGAGGCGAACGTGAGCAGGCCAAGGAAGCGCGCCGCCGCGCGCTCGATCACGGCCAGCGCCGGGGCCTCGAGCGCCGGTGTCACGGCGAACAGCTCGTTGCGCCAGCCCCGCACATGGCCGGCATCGGCCAGCTGCCGGGCCAGGGCCTCGAGCGCGGCGCTGCGTACCGTGAAGTTGCCACGGCCCGGCAACAGGTCGACGGCGCAACCGATGGGCGTGTCCTCCTCCGGCCCCAGCACGCAGCCCATGCCGCGCAGGATGTCGGCATGCGCGCGCGGCAACCAGCCGACCTGCTGACCCGACACCATCAGGCGCAGCTTGGTCGTGCGGTCGAACGGGCTGCGCGCGGCAATGGACGCGTCGATGGCGGCAAGGGTGTCGGTAGGCATCGGCAGACGCAAGTTGAGGTATTTCAGGGACGAAAGGCATGAACCAGCAGACCACGCAGGCCGGGCGGCAGTTCGTACTGGCGCTCGACCAGGGCACCAGCAGTTCTCGCGCCATCCTGTTCGACCACACCGGCAGCGTGGTACGGCTGGCCCAGCGCGAGTTCCGCCAATATTACCCACATCCCGGCCACGTCGAGCACGACCCGTATGAAATCTGGCAGTCGCAGCTCGCGGTCGCGCATGAGGTCCTGAACGGCTCGGGTATCTCGGCTTCGCAGTTGCGCGCGGTCGGCATCACCAACCAGCGCGAGACCACGGTGCTCTGGGACCGCAAGACCGGCGAACCCGTGGGCCGCGCGCTGGTCTGGCAAGATCGCCGCACCGCCCAGATGTGCGAGGCGCTGCTGGACGCCGGCCATGAACGGATGATCCGCGAGAAGACCGGGCTGGTCGTCGACGCCTACTTCTCGGGCACCAAGCTGCGCTGGATGCTCGACAACATTCCAGGCGTACGGGAACGCGCGCAGCGCGGCGAGCTGGCCTTCGGCACCGTGGACAGCTGGCTGATCTGGCAGCTCACCGACGGCGCGCGCCACGTGACCGACGTGTCCAACGCATCGCGCACGATGCTGTTCAACATCCATACCTTCCAATGGGACGACGCGCTGCTGGCACTGCTCGACATCCCGCACGGGGTACTTCCCGAAGTGGTGCCGTCCAGCGGCGAAGTGGCCCGCACGGTGCCGCGCCTGTTCGGCCTGGAGGTGCCCATTGCCGGCATCGCGGGCGACCAGCAGGCGGCCACCTTCGGCCAGGCCTGCTTGTCGCCGGGCATGGCCAAGAACACCTATGGCACGGGCTGCTTCCTGCTGATGAACACCGGCGACCAGCCCGTGGTGTCGCGCAACCGGCTGCTGACGACGATCGGATGGCAGATCGGCGACCAGACCCAGTACTGCCTGGAGGGCGGCGTCTTCATGGGCGGCGCCACCATCCAGTGGCTGCGCGACGGCCTGAAGATCATCGAGAGCGCGCCCGAGGTCGAGCCGCTGGCGCGGCAATGCGATGACACCGGCGGCGTGGTGCTGGTGCCGGCCTTTGCCGGCCTGGGCGCGCCGCACTGGGATGCGTTCGCGCGCGGCACTCTGGTCGGCATGACACGCGGCACCGGCCGCGCGCAGATTGCACGCGCCGCGCTGGAATCGATCGCGCTGCAAAGCGTGGACGTGCTCGACGCCATGCAGAAGGAT
The DNA here is from genome assembly GCF_057798895.1 of Cupriavidus sp. 22TCCZM04-2. Lineage (NCBI taxonomy): Bacteria > Pseudomonadati > Pseudomonadota > Betaproteobacteria > Burkholderiales > Burkholderiaceae > Cupriavidus > Cupriavidus sp. 22TCCZM04-2. Next base: position 121,683 of record NZ_JBYOJS010000014.1, on the reverse strand, counting down.
GCCGGACTCTCGCTGGCCGAACTGCGCGTGGACGGCGGCGCCTCGCGCAGCGACCTGCTGATGCAGATGCAGGCCGACCTGCTCGGCACGACCGTGGTGCGTCCGCGCGTCACGGAAACCACGGCACTCGGCGCGGCCTACCTGGCCGGGCTGGCCACCGGATACTGGAGCGATGCCGGGGAAATCGCGACGCAATGGCAGGTGCAGCAACGGTTCGAGCCGAACCTGTCCGGTGATGCGCGCGCGCACCGGCTGGCCCGCTGGCACCGCGCCGTGGAACGCGCCCGCGACTGGGCGCGCGAAGACGACGAAGCGGCGGGCGCCGCGACATCCTGATTGCCACGCCAGCCCCCCAACCACAACACGAACGCGTCATGCAGAAAGTCCCGACCCCGATCCAGCCACCGTCCCGCGCCGCCCTGCTTGCGCGCCTGGAACGGGAGCCGCGCTGGGATGTGATCGTCATCGGCGGCGGCGCAACCGGCCTCGGCACGGCCGTCGACGCGGCGTCGCGCGGGTATCGCACACTGCTGGTGGAAGCCGCCGACTTCGCCAAGGGCACGTCGAGCAAGGCCACCAAGCTCGTGCACGGCGGCGTGCGCTACCTGGCGCAGGGCAATATCAGCCTGGTGCGCGAAGCGCTGCATGAGCGCGGGCTGCTGGCCCGCAACGCGCCGCACCTGGTCTGGCCGCTGGGCTTTGTCGTGCCGGCCTACCAGTTGTTCGACCAGCCGTTCTACGGCATCGGCCTGAAGCTCTATGACATGCTGGCCGGCAGCCTGAACCTGGACGGCAGCCGCTGGCTGAGCCACCGCGAGGTGCTGGACGCCGTGCCGGCGCTGGCCGAGCACGTGGGCGGGCGCCCGCTGCGCGGCGGCAACCTGTACTTCGACGGCCAGTTCGACGACGCCCGCCTGGCCATTGCGCTGATGCGCACGCTGTTCGACGTGGGCGGCACCGCCATCAACTACCTGCCGGTGACCGGCCTGTCGCAGCAAGGCGGCGTCGTCAACGGCGTGACCGTGCGCGATGCGCTCGGCGACGCCACCTTCCGCCTGCGCGCCGACTGCGTGATCAACGCCACGGGCGTCTGGGTTGACGCCATCCGCCAGATGGAAGACGGCCACGCGCGCACCATGGTCGCGCCCAGCCAGGGCGTGCACCTGACGCTGCCGCGTGCCTTCCTGCCCGGCGACCGCGCCGTGCTGATCCCCAAGACCGATGATGGCCGCGTGCTGTTCGTGGTGCCGTGGAACGGGCACACGATCGTCGGCACCACCGACACGCCGCGCAAGGACCTGCCGCTGGAGCCCGATGCCAGCGCCGACGATGTCGACTTCATCCTGGATACCGCCTCGCGCTATCTGGCGAGGGACCCGGGCCGGGCCGATGTCACCAGTGTCTGGGCCGGACTGCGGCCGCTGGTCAAGGCGACCGGAGAGGCCTCGACCGCTTCGCTGTCGCGCGAGCACACCATCGTGGTATCGCGCGCCGGGCTGATCACGGTCACCGGCGGGAAATGGACCACCTACCGCAAGATGGCCGAAGATGTCATCGAGACCGCCATCCAGCGCCAGATGCTGCGTGCCGCGCCTTGCGTGACGGGCGAGCTTGCCCTGCATGGCGCCAGCGGCCTGCCCGCGGACCTGCCGGCGCCCAACTCGGTCTCGCCGGACCGTTACTATGGCAACGAGTTGCCGGCATTGCGGGCCCTGCCCGGTTATGAAAATTCTTTGGCGCCCACTGCAGGGCTCACAGAAGCCCACGTGCGCTTTGCCGCGCGCCATGAACTGGCGCGGCGTGTCGAGGATGTGCTGGCCCGGCGCAACCGGGCGCTCTTCCTGGATGCCCGCGCGGCCGTGGACGCCGCGCCGCGCGTGGCGGCGATCCTGGCGGAAGAGCTGGGCCACGACGACGCCTGGCAGGCCGGCGAAGTGGCGAACTTCCGCAAGCTCGCCGCCGGTTACATGCTCGCCTGAGCCAGCGGCCGCTGACCCAATGCTCCATTTTTGACAGGACCACCGATGACTCACCGCCCGGCACGACTTGCCCTCCCCGCCCTTCTGCTGGCCGCATGCGCCAGCGCGGGCGTCTACGCTGCCGGCGCCCCGGGCATCGACAGCGTGCGCTTTCCCGAGGTCCGCACCGTGCGCTACCAGTGCGACGGTGACAAGCCGCTGACCGTGCGCTACTTCAACAGCACCGACAACCAGGCGGCCATCCTGCGGCTGGAGGGCAAGCCCGTGCTGGCCGTGAGCGTGGTCAGCGGTTCCGGCGCGCGCTATGTGGGCGGACGCTATGAATGGTGGACCAAGGGTGACGAGGGCACATTGCGCGACCTGATGCAGACGGACGCCAATCCGCCCATGCTGGGCGGCTGCCGCGCCATGCGATAGCGCGGTCTGTCATCGCCGCCATTTGAGGCAGCGGCAATCCGGGCGATAATGCGGGCCATTGCAATACGGAGAACACCATGGACGAACTTGAAGAACTGTCCGACCTGCCCATGCCACGCTTCATCTGGGGCTTCGCGATCGCCGCCGGACGCGGCGGAGAGGTCCTGCATGACGAGTTCGAGTACCTGACCCATACGCGCACCCCGCGCTTCACGTGCCGCGTCGTCGAACTCGAAGACATGCCGGCCGACAGTGACGAAGGCGGCATCGACGGACGCATCGTCCACCCCGACGATCCGCGGCGCATGTTCTACATCACCGATGCGGGCATGGCGCTGGTCAACTTCTCGATGTTCGACAAGATGCCGGACCGCCAGAAGTTCAAGAAGATCTGCGACGAGGCAATCGCCAACTGGATGTTGCGCCGCGAATTCCTCGGCGACGAGGAAGACGAGGACGACGAAGAGTAAGGCCCGCGCGCAGCGCGGTCAGGACTGCGGGCCGCGCCGCGCTAGCGACCTTCCCTCACCTCGATGAGATCCGCCGCCACCCGCTGGATTTCCGCATACACCGGGATGGCCTCGAGCGGGCCCGTGCATCCGACGGCCGTTGCCTGGCTGGCATCGGCGCCTGGCGGCAGGAATACAAAGGCCATCCCGGGCCGCCAGCCCGGATGGTTGCGCAAGCTGTCATTGAGGATGTCGAGATACTGGGCACGCGTGAAAACATGCTTTGCCATGGTCCGTTTCTCCGTGTCGGCTGCAGGCGGGCTGACGGCCCCAGTCGCGTCGAACTACCGTTGCGGGGATCGTAGCATGGCATCCCCACGGCTCTCCTCGTTAAGGCAGTGGCCCAGGCCTCGCATCCGCCATCAGGTCAGCACTCGCCCTTCTTGGCGTGGCCCGGCGGGCAGTGATACCCCTTATCCTTCTTGCCCTTGCCGCGGTAATCATCCCAGCGGCCGGGCACCAGCACCCAGCCGTCGCGCGACTGGATCCAGCGCGGAGACTCGTAGACATAGCCAGCGCGTTCACGTTCCCAGCGCCCCTGCTTCCATGCATGCTTGTGGTGGTGGTCGTCCCAGTCCCAGTAGCCCGGCGCCCAGACATAGCCGGGACGCGGTGCGGGCACGACCTCATAGAGCGGTGCCGGTGGCGGCACGCCAATGGCAATGTTGACCGAGACCTGGGCCTGCGCGGAGGAACCAGCGGCCAGTCCGCCGCAAATGAAGGCCGAAAGCAGGACCGCGGGCGGCAGGACGCGAAAACGATTCGTCATGGAAACCCTTTCTTTTTGTGGATGTGACTCAAGTCTAACGCCCGCGGGCGTCCACCCGTTGTAAGAAAGGGTATCCGGGCACCGGCCGGCCGTCGTGGCGCGGCACGACGGCGTGGTGGACTAGTGGTCCGCCGCCATGGCCTTCAGTTCGGCATCGCCCGCGACGCGCGCCGCGTCCGAAGTGGTGAACGTATCGTCGGAAACAATGGTGCGCCGGATCTGCTGGGCATTGAAATCGACCAGTGAAATGATCCAGACATAGCGGCCCGCCTGGGGCGCGGTCTGCACGAAAGCCTTCAGGCCGGAACGGGACTCGCTCGTCATGATCCACCTCCTCGCAATGCGTGTCTGGGAAGACTAGCACAGCAGGCCGACAGTTCCCCCAGCCCGTGGCGCCCCAAGCCATCAGCCGGCAAATCGCCCCAGCGTGGCTACCGCGACATTGATCAGGCCCAGCACCAGGTTGATGCCGACCGCCTGCCGGATCCGGTTGAGCGCGGCGCCGGCAACGGGCCATTCGCCAGCTTCCACGGCACGCCGCAAGACCGGATAGGGGCCGAAGAAGACGAAGACGAAGATCGCCGCCATGACCACGCCAATGCCAGCCATCAGATGCCAGTTCGGCGGTGCCGAGGCCATGCCGACGTTGGCCATCATGGCACCGCCGCTGAGCAGTATCAGCACCAATGCCAGCCATACCCAGCGGAAGAAGCGGTCAAAAACGCCGTGCCAGAGACGCAAGCGCGACGGCGGTTCCAGCACCTGGCCGGCAACCGGGCGCAGGCACAGGTAGGCGAAGAACATGCCGCCCACCCAGACGACGGCGGCCATCACATGCAGGAACAGGAGAATCGGCAGGAAGGTCATCATGGCTGTGCGGGAACGGGCGCTACGCGCCGAAGCCTGCATTCTATGCGCCACGCGCATTTGTGCGCACAGGATGCCGCGAGACTTGATAGCGATTCAGGATTGGCGCGATCGTGCCGATAACTGCCTCTGGCAATCCGGGAACCGCCCCCTCCTCCATCCCGGACCGATCAAGACCAGAAGACGGGAGCCGTCCCAACAACCCGATCAGGCCATACGCACACTCGCCCATCACATGGCTCGCGCCCCAGCCATCCGCTCCAGGCGGAACCCAATCTTCCTTCGTTATTGCCTGCGGCCGCTTATGGTCGCCGTGCTTGCCATCGCCCCCGCCGTGCTGCCCCCGGGCGTCACCGCGCAGCCGGCTCCGCAACGCGTCGACATGGTGGCGCGCGTGGTCTTCAGCCTGCTCGGCTATGCGCGCTGGCCGGCGGAGCGAGAGTCGATCCGCCTGTGCGTGGACAACGCCAGCCGGTATCCGGCGCGCTTGCTTGAAGGCGCTACCCTGAGCAACGGCAGGCAGGTGCGCCCGCGCGAGGTCGACGTCATGGCGGACCCGCTCGCGAGCCAGTGCGACGCGCTCTATCTTGGCGCCATGACTGACGTCCGGCGCCAGCGCCTCGCCGCGGAACTGACGGACCGCCCGGTGCTGGTGATCAGTGAAGAGGACTTCGAGTGCGAGACCGGCAGCATGTTCTGCCTGAGTATCCGCGAGAGCCAGGTGTCGTTCCGCGTGAATCTCGATGCGCTCGGCCGCAGCGGTGTCCATGTCCATCCCGCCGTGCTGCAACTGGGCCGGCGCAGGGGCGCATCGTCATGACGCCCGGATCGCGCCCTGCCGATGGCCGGCAACGCCCTACCCTCTACGGCGCGCTGCGCCGCATCCATCTTGGGGTGGCGCTGCTGGCGGTCTGCACAGCCGGGCTCTCGCTGACGGCACTGGGCCTGACCGCACTGCGGGTCTATGCCGACCACAACCTGCGGCTGGTGGCGCGTTCGATTGCCTATACGCTCGAAGCACCCGTGGTTTTCCACGACAAGGCTGCCACCGGCGAGACCCTGGCCCTGATCGCAGCATCCGAAGACGTATCCCGCGCCACCGTGCTCGATCCGGACCACCGCGTCCTGGCGGACTGGCAGCGTGCGGGCCACGAACGCCGTGACGGCTTGCGCCACGCGATCGGGGAATTGCTCGGCACCGGCGTGATCGAGCAGCGAATCCTGCATGACGCCAAGCCGGTCGGCACGCTGCGCATGACCGGCGATCCGTCCAACCTGCTGCACTTCCTGCTGCAGGGCGCGCTCGGCCTCCTCGCCTGCCTGCTGCTGACGGCGGTAAGCGCGCACTACCTGTCGAGCCGCATGCTGGTGCAAATCATCGAGCCACTGCGCAACCTGATGCGCGTGGCCCACGCCGTACGTTCGGAGCGCGATTTTGCCCAGCGCACGCCGCCTGCCCGCATCGAGGAACTCAATGCGCTGGGCGATGACTTCAACGGCCTGCTCGACGAACTGCAAACGTGGCAAAACCAGATGCAGCACGAGAACCGGTCGCTCGCCCATCGTGCCAGCCATGACTCGCTGACGGGCCTGCTCAACCGTTCCGCGTTCGAAGAACTGCTGGAACTCGCCGTGCGCGCGGCAGCGGCGAGCGCCGGCCATGCGGCCGTGCTCTACCTCGACAGCGATGACTTCAAGGGTATCAACGACCGCTTTGGCCACGCTGCCGGCGACGCCGTACTGGTGGCCCTGGCGCAACGCATCCGCGCCAGCGTGCGCGAAGGCGATGTCGTCGCCCGGCTGGGCGGCGACGAGTTCGCGGTGCTGACCACTTCCTTGCGCGCCCCGGCAGACGCGATCCAGATTGCGGAGCAGATCCTGCAACGGGTTCCCGAGCCCGTCCTGTTGCCCGATGGCAGCCGCATCACGGCTTCGCTCAGCATTGGCATGGCCGTGTTCCCGGTGCATGCGCAGGCCAGCCAGGGGCTGCTGCATGCGGCCGACGCGGCCATGTACGGTGCCAAGCGCCAATCTGGCGGCAACTGGCAGAGTGCCGAGCCACGCCTGGAGGCCTGCCAGGACCAGCGATGACGCCGGCCTGTCCTCAGTCGCCGAACGGGTTGGGCGCTCGATTCTCCACGGCGTCCGACAAGTCGAACTCGTCGCGCACCTTGTCGACCGCGGCGCGGATGCCGGCCTCATAGCCGGTGCCCCTGCCGAACCCCTTCATATCCCAGTTCCGTCCGCGCGCATCGCGCGGGTGAGGCTCGGGCATCGGTACGCGGATCTTCGCACCGTCCTCTCGGATTTCATCGATCTGCTGGACTCGCCGGCTCACCTCGTCCTGCAAGGCGCGCCGGCCGCGCTCGCGCTTGGCCATCGCTGTCTCCCGGAAGCGGTTGGGCAGTCATGCTAGCACGGGCAAACCCGTGTGCTCAAAGCGCGGATTTCGCGGCCTGGTAGGCGTCGTAGAGCTTGCGGAAGACCGGTCCGGGCGTGCCCGACCCAATCGCCTGGCCATCAAGGGAAACCACGGGCAGAAGCTCCTTGCTTGCCGACGACAGCAATACCTCGTCGGCACCGAACACCTCGTCACGCGAGATGCGTCGCGCCTCCAGCGAAATATCCAGCGCCGCGCACAGCTCCACCATCAGGCCATAGCGAATGCCTTCCAGGATGAGGTTGTCCTTGGGCGGGGCCGACACCCTCCCTTTGCTGACCACCCAGACATTGGATGAAGACGCCTCGGTGAGCCAGCCATCGCGGAATTGGATCGCCTCGGTGACACCGTGTTCCGCGGCATGCTGTGCGGCCAGCACGTTGCCCAGCAACGAGGTCGACTTGATCTGGCAATTGAGCCAGCGGCGATCCTCCATCGTCACGCACGGCACGCCCTTGGCCACGGCCGACGCCGACGGCAGCGACATCGGATTGGTCATGATCAGCACCGTCGGTGTAACTTCAGCAGGGAACGCATGCATGCGCCGCGCCACGCCACGCGTGACCTGGATGTACACCATCTGGTCGGACAAGCCGTTCGCCTCGACCACACGGGCGATCAGCGACAGCCATTCGGACTCGCTGTGCGGATCCGGTATGCCGATGGATGCCAGGCTGCGCGCCAGGCGCGCCAGGTGCTGGGCACCGCGGAACGGCTTGCCGTTGTAGATGGGAATGACTTCATAGATCCCATCGCCGAAGATAAAGCCGCGGTCCAGGACCGGAATGCGGGCTTCGGACAAGGGGGTCAGTTCGCCGTTGAGATAGACGGTGGAGTCGGACATGGCGCGATGGCTTGGAGAGGAAATCCGATTCTTCCACATGGAGCGGAGTCAGCTTATGCAATTACCGCATAAGACAGCCATCTCCGGCCGTCAAAATAGCGACGCCAGCCTCGGGTGGCACTCGAATGGCGAGAATTCGGTCACCCGATACACTGCCACACCGAACTGATGAAACGGATCCGCCGCGAGCAGCGTCTGGAGCTCATCGCGCGACAAGTCTCCCCGCGCCAGAATCACGCTGCCCTTCCCGGAGGCCGTTGGTCCGTAGGCCAGGAAGCGGTCCTGCTCGAACATCCTGTTCAAGTAGTCCTGGTGCGATTGCAGATGCCTCCAGAACTTTTCGGCGGGATGCGGGTACGTCAGTTCAACGAGGTACAGGTGCTTCAGTGCCATCACGATGACCGCCTGTTTGCCTTTCATTCGAAAGGGATTCGACCACAGGGCGAAGGCTGGCGGAAAGGCGTATAAATCGCGCAGGTGCGCCCGACTGCCTGCTACCGTGGATGACCCGCGCAAACACTGCATTGACCCTCATCAACGCGTGATGAGGTCCGCCTCGCGCACATAGCGTAAGCGTTTGTCGCGCCTTTTTTCTCAGCCCTTCGCTGTAAGCGGTGTCGCAGTGCGCGCGAAAGCGCGCCGGCGATCGGCTTGCGGGTCGGGACAAGCGCTGAGCACGACGATCAACGCCCGGTGCTGGCGCTCCGCGGCCATCGCGCAGCGCAAGGCGGCCAGAAGTTCGCATGCCGGCGTGGCGTCATAACCTTCGGCGCGCAGTGCCTTGACGAGCGCAATCTGGTGCCGGATCCGCTCACGGCCTTCGCGGATATAGCGGGTGCTGCGGTCGAGATCCAGAAGCTTGGTTTCAAGGTCAAGCATGTCTCTCTCCCGCAATTCGGTTTCCACTTGAGGATAGACACAAGTCACCCCAAACGGCACGCGGTGCGTGGCGCCAAAATGGTCGCTTTCAGGACATCCGAATATGCAGTCATCTTCCTATACAGTATTTCGCTACCCGGATCGAGGAGATTGGCATGACTTCGCGAATGGTTCGCGTATTGCCGGCTGTTTTGGGTTGGTCGATGCAGGCAGATGGCCTGCCCGCACCGCTTCATTTCGCCACGCTCGAAGCTGCCATTGCCGCGGGGTGGTACTACGCGCGAAAAGAGCAGGTCGAGCTGGAGATTTGCCGGGAGGACGGGACCGTCCGCCTGCGAAGCACAGGCACGGATGCGCCGATCGGGCCCGCGCTGAAGGACAAGGCCATTCCGAACGATCACCGCCCGTGCCCCGGAGTCGAATCGTGAGCTCCATCACAGCCGTACCGTGCCTGTTGTGCGGCCATCTGGCACGGCGTTGGTATGACCGTCGCGGTCCCTTGCAGGGCGATCGGATGTATCGCTGCGCCCGTTGCGGCGGCCGCTTTTCCGTCACCGGCGAGGCGTCATCCCTGATAGGCGACGGCCAGTGGGACACAGCTGAGCTGATGGACACCGTCAGGCAGCGCATTGCCGTGGGCGAACTGCCTCGCATCGAAAACATCGACGGCATGCCGATCGTCAGGCCGGTCGGCCGCCAGGCAAGCTGAATTCCGCATGAGGCCAGGGCAGCATACGCCCCCGGATTCTTAAGAACTTACCCCCGGTCTACCCCGATCATCACAAACCACGAATGCAATCAGTTATGATTCTCATTTAATACACGTGCAGAGGCGTCGTCCCAACGGAGCCGCGCCGGCACTGGAAGACATCTGCTGGCCTGCCCGATGGAATTCAACTTCGAGCTGTTTCCGGTTCTGACCACGGACGACAACCCGCGCACCGGCGCAAAGGTCCTGCGCTTGCTTGCGTCCATTCGGGACACCCGGTCCATGGGCAAGGCCGCCGTCGCCAACGGATTATCCCAACGGCATGGCTGGACGCTGATACGCAGTTGGGAAAAGGCGCTGGGGCAGCCACTCATCGTCGGCGCGCGCGGCAATGGCTCGATGCTGACCCCGTTCGCGATGCGACTCCTGCACGCCGAATGGCGCTTCCGGCAGGCCACGCAACCGGCCCTCGAGGCCGCCATGGCAGAATTTGCGGCGACGCTGTCGGAAGACGACGAGGAGCCGATTGCGATGGCCCAGCTCCAGGCAAACAAAAAGGGCCGGGGTCAATGACCCAGGCCCTTGTTCGGGACTTTGTCGTTAGCGACTGCTAACCGGCAAAGCCTTGCAGAATATCTGGCGGAGAGAGGGGGATTCGAACCCCCGATAGGCTATTAACCTATACACGCTTTCCAGGCGTGCGACTTAAACCACTCATCCATCTCTCCGGGAAGTCCGCGATTATAGCAGAGGTCGCCGACGAGTCCAGCGATTCCTGATCTGGCGCCTACCCCTTTCGCAGGTAAGTCACCAGGCGATCGATCACAGGCGCGTTCCTGGGCGTCACCAGGCTGACAAGGATGGCCGCCGCAAAGCCCGCCGGGACGCCAAACGCACCGGACGCGATCGGGTCCACGCCGAACCATCGATCGCCGAAAATTCCCGTCATACGGGTGAAGAACGGATAGTTGACGAAGATGTAGTAGACCGAGATGCCAAGGCCCGCGGCCATGCCTGCCACCGCGCCGGCGGCGGTGGTGCGGCGCCAGAAGATGCCCAGCACCAGCACCGGGAAGAAGCTCGACGCGGCCAGCGAGAAGGCGGCGCCGACCAGGAACAGGATGTTGCCGGGACGCAGCGATGTGACGTACGAAGCGAACAGCGCCACGCCGAGCAGAACGATCTTGGCTGTGGTGACGCGCCGCTGGTGGCTCGCCTGGCGGTCCACCATGTGATAGAAGACGTCATGCGACAGCGCATTGGCGATCGTCAGCAACAAGCCGTCCGCGGTGGAGAGCGCTGCAGCCAGCGCCCCGGCGGCGATCAGCCCCGATATCACATACGGCAGTCCTGCAATCTCGGGCGCCGCCAGCACGATCATGTCTGGCTGTAGCAGGATTTCCGCCCACTGCACGATACCGTCGCCGTTAACGTCGCGCAGCGCGAACACGGGGGGATCGACCTTGCGCCACTGCACGACCCACTGCGGCAGTTCGGCATAAGGCGTGCCGACCACATGCTGGAAGAACTCGTATTTGACCAGCGCCGCCAGCGCGGGGGCCGATACGTATAGCAAGGCGATGCAGAATATGGCCCACGCCACCGAGTTGCGCGTCTCCTTCACCGACGGCGTGGTGTACAGCCGCGTGAGGATATGGGGCAGGCTCGCCGTCCCCACCATCAGGCAGAACACCAGCAGCACGAAATTCAGCCGCTTGTTCCCGCGCTCCTGCTCGGACGCCGAGGGATAGGGCTCCGTCGACGGCGTGGAAGGCTTGCTGCGCGACAGCGCGTCTTCACGCATCTGGTTCCATTGCTGCTTCGCGGCGGCCGCATCGGCAGGGAAATCGATGCGTTCGCGTTCCAGTGCCTTGATCTCCCGCAGTGGCGCATTGCGCGCGCGCAGGTCCAGGAGCCGCGCATCGAGCGCCGCGCGCTCCTCGCCGAACGATTCCGGCAGGCGCGCAATACGGTCCTGCATCTGAATGGCCTGCTGCCGGTAGTATTCTCGCACCGCCTGCTCGGCCGGCTCCCGTTCGATCTGTCGTTCGCGCTGGTCAAGCCTGGTCAGCATCGGACCATAGCTGAGCTGCGGCACCATTTCCTGATGATGCTTCCACGCGATCATGGAGACCGTGACCAGGAAGGCCACGATCATCATGATGTACTGGGCCACCTGGGTCCACGTCACGGCGCGCATGCCGCCCAGGAACGAGCAGACCAGGATGCCGGCCAGCCCGAAGAAAATGCCGACCGCGAAATCGACGCCGATAAAGCGCGTGACTACCAGGCCGACGCCCTGGATCTGCGCGACAAGATAGACGAACGAGCACAGCGATGCCGCCAGCACGGCAATGGCGCGCACGGGCAGGTTGCCGCCCGGCTTGCCATTGCCGTACCGCGCTGCCAGGAAATCGGGAATCGTGTAGCCACCGTACTTGCGCAAGTACGGTGCGAGCAGGAATGCGACCAGGCAATAGCCGCCCGTCCACCCCATCACGTAGGCCAACCCTTCATAGCCGGACGCGAACAGGATACCAGCCAGGCCGATGAACGATGCCGCGCTCATCCAGTCGGCCGCGATCGCCATGCCGTTGAACATGGCGGGCACCCGCCGCGCGGCTACGTAGTATTCGTTGAGGTCGGATGTGCGGCAGATCAGGCCGATGCAGGCGTAGATCGCGATCGTGATAAAGAGAAAGACGTAGCCGAGCCAGAGCGCATCGGCATTGGATTTTTCGAGCAGCCCCATCATGCCGACGAAGCCGAACAAACCCAGCGTGAACAGGCCGTAGTACAGCATCAGCCGGCGGCGGAAACGCGACTGGGCGTCGGGCATAGGCGGCGGTCGGACGGTTAAGGGGGATTTACAGTGAAGAACCCGCCGGCGCGCTGAGCACGGCGGCGGGTCCTGTCCGGCTGGCGGTTACCGGTTGATCCGGTTACTGCGCCTGCTTCAGTTGATCAAGAATCGCGGGGTTCTCCAGCGTGGAGGTATCCTGCGTGATCTCCTCCCCCTTGGCCAGCGAACGCAGCAGGCGCCGCATGATCTTGCCCGAACGCGTCTTCGGCAAGTTATCGCCAAAGCGGATGTCCTTCGGCTTGGCGATCGGGCCAATTTCCTTGGCCACCCAGTTGCGCAGCTCCGTGGCAATCTGCTGCGCCTCGGCATCGCTCGGACGCGAACGCTTGAGCACTACGAACGCGCAGATGGCCTCACCCGTGGTGTCGTCCGGGCGGCCCACCACTGCGGCTTCGGCGACGATCGGGTTGGCCACCAGCGCCGACTCGATTTCCATCGTGCCCATGCGGTGGCCCGACACGTTCAGCACATCATCGATGCGGCCCATGATGGTGAAGTAGCCATTGTCCTTGTCGCGGATCGAGCCGTCCCCGGCCAGGTACAGCGTGCCGCCAAGTTCCTCAGGGAAGTAGCTCTTCTTGAAGCGTTCCGGATCTCCCCAGATGGTGCGGATCATCGCCGGCCACGGGCGCTTGACCACCAGGATGCCGCCGGCGCCATTCGGCACATCCTGTCCGGTCTCGTCGACGATGGCCGCCATGATGCCCGGCAGCGGCAGCGTGCACGAACCCGGCACCAGCGGCGTGGCGCCCGGCAGCGGCGTGATCATGTGGCCGCCGGTCTCGGTCTGCCAGAAGGTGTCGACGATCGGGCAGCGCTCGTTGCCGATGTTCTTGTAGTACCACATCCACGCTTCGGGATTGATCGGCTCGCCGACCGTGCCGAGCAGGCGCAGGCTCGACAGGTCGTATTGCTTCGGGTGGATCTTCTCGTCGGCCTCCGCGGCCTTGATCAGCGAGCGGATCGCCGTGGGCGCGGTGTAGAAGATGCTGACCTTGTGGCGCGCGATCATGTCCCAGAAGCGGCCGGCGTTCGGATAGGTCGGCACGCCTTCGAAGATGATCTGCGTCGCGCCCGCCGCCAGCGGGCCATAGGCGATGTAGGTGTGGCCGGTGACCCAGCCGATGTCGGCGGTACACCAGAAGAGATCGTCGGGCTTGATGTCGAAGGTCCACTGCATCGTCATCAGCGCCCACAGCAGGTAGCCGCCGGTGCTGTGCTGCACGCCCTTGGGCTTGCCGGTCGAACCCGAGGTGTAGAGCACGAACAGCGGATGCTCGGCGCTCACGGGCACGGCCTCGCAAGTGTCGGGCTGCCCGGCGGAGACATCTTCCATCGAGCGGTCGCGGCCTTCCACCCAGTTGACCTTGCCGCCGGTGCGGCGATAGACGATCACGTCCTTCACCGCCTCGCAGCCACCGAGCGCGAGCGCGTCATCGGCAATTGCCTTCAGCGGCAGCGCCTTGCCGCCGCGCATCTGCTCGTCAGCGGTGATCAGCGCCACGGCGCCCACGTCCACCAGCCGCTCCTGCAGCGACTTGGCCGAGAAGCCGCCGAACACGACCGAATGCGTGGCACCCAGGCGCGCGCAGGCCTGCATCGCGACCACGCCTTCGACCGACATCGGCATGTAGATCACCACGCGGTCACCCTTCTTGATGCCGAGTTTCTTCATCCCATTGGCAAAACGGCAGACCCTGGCATGCAGGTCGCGGTAGGACACGCGGGTCACGGAGCCGTCGTCGGCTTCGAACACGATCGCCGTTTTCTCGGCGTTGCCGTTCTGCAGGTTCCGGTCCAGGCAGTTGTACGAGGCGTTGAGTTCGCCGTCCTCGAACCACTTGTAGAACGGGGCATTGCTCTCGTCGAGCACCTTGGTGAACGGCTTGTTCCAGTGCAGCAGGTCGCGCGCGCGGCTGGCCCAGAAGCCTTCGTAGTCGCGCTCGGCTTCGGCGCAGAGCGCGCGGTAGGCATCCATGCCGGAGATCGTGGCTTGCCGGACGAAGGACTCGGGCGGATTGAAAACGCGATGCTCCTGCATCACCGATTCGATAGCGGACATAAGGCGGGTCTCCTGATTTTTGACTGAACGGCTTGGCTGCAAAACTACGCCCGGCGGCTTACTTAAACCTGACGCTCTCACGCGCTGCGTCCGGGCCCAGTACCTTGCTGCAAAGCAACAAGCCTGTGCGCCAATCGCCATCACAAGGAATGTGCAGCCTTCTTCATTAGGCTAGCACAGCTATAATGCCCCGGGCCCGATATTCGGGCGCCTCAGCGTCCACAACGCGCCCTGTTCCGGCACCTGCTGAACCACCGCAGTCTGCCCGCACCCGGCCCGCACAAGGGGCTTTGTGCTCACTCCCCGAGGCAGCATCCGTGTCCGTCTACCCGTTCTTCCTGATCGCCTCGATGGCACTCGTCGGCAGCAACGTCGGCCTGGGAAAGTCCATCATCGCCCATGTGCCGGTGCTGCTGTTCGCGCTGCTGCGCTTTGTCGTCGCCATCGTCTGCCTGTCACCGTGGTACCGGCCATCGCGCATGCGCCAGGTGTCGCGCGCGGAGTGGCGCAACCTTTTTCTGCAGGCGTTCTTCGGCACCTTCCTGTTCACGCTGCTGATGCTCAATGGCGTGCGCCTGACCAGCGCCATGGCCGCGGGCGTGATTACGAGCACAATCCCGGCGACGGTGGCCATCCTGTCCTGGCTGTGGCTGCGTGAACGGCTGTCGCGCCGGACCGTGGCGTCGGTGCTGCTGGCCGTGGCCGGCGTGGCGGTGCTCAACGTAGCCCGCGGCGGTTCGCATGGCGCAGGCAGCGGCGGCAGCCAGGCCCTGCTCGGCAACCTGATGATCCTGGGTGCCGTGGTCTGCGAATCGATCTACGTGATCCTGTCGCGTCGGCTGACGCAGACGCTGGCCGCCATCGAGATCTGCGCCTACACCCACCTGATTGGCGGCCTGCTGATGCTGCCGCTCGGTTTCATTCCGCTGCTGGATTTCGACCCGACCACCGTGCCCACGCAGACCTGGCTGATGCTGCTGTGGTACGCACTGTCCGCGAGCGTGTTCTCGTTCTGGCTGTGGATGAAGGGCATCCGTCATGTACCGGCCCAACTCGCGGGCGTCTTTACGTCGGTACTGCCAGTGGCGGCAGCCGCCTACGGCATTGTCTTTCTGGGCGAGACACCGGGCTGGCCGCACGCCATCGCGCTGGGCTGCGTGCTCGGCGGCATCCTGCTGGCAAGCTGGCCCGGGCCGATGGCGCGCCGGGTGTTGCAGGATAGGGCCTGAATCGTTTCAGGGCGCGACAGTCACGCGGCACGCCACATGGGCGCGGTACAATCCAGACCCATTTCGAATGTCTTGTAACAAAGACCTAGCTGATTGCCCATGGCCGAATCCTCGATGCGCCCGATCCCCCGCCTTATCTTTGCCTCCCGCTGGCTCCAGTTGCCGCTGTACCTCGGCCTGATCGTCGCGCAGGGCGTCTACGTCTATCACTTCATGGCCGAGGTGTGGCACCTGCTGTCGCACGTGACCGAGTACGACGAGAACAAGATCATGCTGGTGGTGCTCGGCCTGATCGACGTGGTGATGATCTCCAACCTGCTGATCATGGTGATCGTGGGCGGCTACGAAACATTCGTCTCGCGCCTGGGAATCGACAACCATCCCGATGAACCGGAGTGGCTCGACCACGTCAACGCCGGCGTGCTCAAGGTGAAGCTGTCGATGGCGCTGATCGGCATCTCGTCGATCCACCTGCTCAAGACCTTCATCGACGCCGAACAGCGCACGACCCACACCATCATGTGGCAGGTGGCCATCCACCTGGCTTTCCTGCTCTCGGCCGTGGCGATGGCCTGGGTGGACCGGATGGTTTCCCACCCCGCCGGCGCCCATGCCAAGTCTCAGTCGCACTGAAGCCGCATGCCCTGTTGGCTTCACTTCGGACCGCGGCCCTGCGCCGCGGTTTTTGTTTGCGCCTCGCAGCGCCTCCAAGCGGCGGAAAAGGCGCCCCGCGCACTGTAGACGCCTGTATGCAAACGGGCAGAGCGCCCCGGCTAGGTGTATGATTTCGGGCTGTGTTTCACCGCTGCCACCCCCCATAAAATGACCGTCATCAAGCAAGAAGACCTCATCCAGAGCGTCGCCGACTCCCTGCAGTACATCAGCTACTACCATCCGATGGACTACATCACCAGCCTGGGCCGCGCCTACGAGCTGGAGCAGAGTCCGGCCGCCAAGGATGCGATCGCGCAGATCCTGACCAACAGCCGCATGTGCGCCGAAGGCAAGCGCCCGATCTGCCAGGACACCGGCATCGTCACGGTGTTCGTCAAGGTCGGCATGGACGTGCGCTGGGATGGCGCCACCATGAGCCTGACGGACATGATCAACGAGGGCGTGCGCCGCGGCTACACCCATCCGGACAACGTGCTGCGCGCCTCGATCGTCAGCCCGCCCGAAGGCGCCCGCAAGAACACCAAGGACAACACCCCGGCCGTGATCCACTACGAGATCGTGCCGGGCAACACCGTGGACATCCAGGTCGCGGCCAAGGGCGGCGGCTCGGAGAACAAGTCCAAGTTCGTGATGCTGAACCCGTCCGACTCGATCGTCGACTGGGTCCTGAAGACCGTGCCGACCATGGGCGCCGGCTGGTGCCCGCCGGGCATGCTCGGCATCGGCATCGGCGGCACCGCCGAGAAGGCGATGGTGATGGCGAAGGAATCGCTGATGGAGTCGATCGACATCCAGGACATCATCGCCCGCGGTCCGAAGGACTGGATCGAGGAACTGCGCGTCGAGCTGTACGAGAAGGTCAACGCGCTGGGCATCGGCGCGCAGGGCCTGGGCGGCCTGGCCACCGTGCTCGACGTCAAGATCATGGCCAGCCCGACGCACGCCGCGTCCAAGCCGGTCGCGATGATCCCGAACTGTGCCGCGACCCGCCACGCGCACTTCACGCTGGACGGCAGCGGCCCGGCCAAGCTCGAAGCGCCGGACCTGTCGCAATGGCCGAAGGTCGAATGGGCGCCGAACACCGAAACCTCGAAGCGCGTCGACCTGAACACGCTGACGCCGGAAGAAGTCGCGTCGTGGAAGCCGGGCCAGACCCTGCTGCTCAACGGCAAGATGCTGACCGGCCGCGACGCCGCGCACAAGCGCATCGCCGACATGCTGGCCAAGGGCGAGAAGCTGCCGGTGGACTTCAAGAACCGCGTGATCTACTACGTCGGCCCGGTCGATCCTGTGCGCGACGAAGCCGTCGGCCCGGCCGGCCCCACCACCGCCACGCGCATGGACAAGTTCACCGAGATGATGTTGGCCGAGACCGGCCTGATCTCGATGATCGGCAAGGCCGAGCGCGGACCGGTCGCCATCGAGGCGATCAAGAAGCACAAGTCGGCCTACCTGATGGCCGTGGGCGGCGCCGCTTACCTGGTAGCCAAGGCGATCCGGGAAGCCAAGGTGGTCGGCTTCGAAGACCTCGGCATGGAAGCCATCTACGAGTTCGACGTCAAGGACATGCCCGTGACGGTCGCCGTGGACAGCCAGGGTACCTCGGTGCACAAGACCGGCCCCGCCGAATGGCAGGCCAAGATCGGCAAGATTCCGGTCGCGGCGCTGTAAGATTGCGCGCTTGCATGAAAAAGCCGGGTTCTCCCCGGCTTTTTTTCCACCCCCGCCCTTCCGCTTGCCCAACGTGAACCCCGCTCCCATCGGCGTCTTCGATTCCGGCCTCGGCGGCCTGTCGGTGCTGCGCGAGATCCGCGCATTGCTGCCGCAAGAGTCCCTGCTTTACCTGGCTGACTCCAAGTACGCGCCCTATGGCGAGAAACCTGAGTCATTCGTGCAGGCACGCACGCTGCAGGCGTGCGAATGGCTGCTGGCGCAAGGCTGCAAGGCGCTTGTCATCGCCTGCAACACCGCGACCGGTCACGCCGTGGAACTGCTGCGCCAGACACTGCCGGTGCCGATTATTGGTGTTGAACCTGGCCTCAAGCCGGCGGCGGCGGCCAGCCGGAGCAAGGTGGTAGGTGTGCTGGCCACAGCCAATACGCTCAAGAGCGCAAAGTTTGCACGACTGCTGCAGTCGCTAGATGGGGAAAGCCAGTTTATCTGCGAAGCAGGGCTCGGCCTGGTGCCACTGATCGAGCAAGGCGACATCGACGGGCCTGACATACGCGGCCGGCTGAACAATTACCTCACGCCGATGCTTGAGGCTGGCGCCGACACGCTGGTACTTGGCTGCACCCACTACCCGTTCCTCTCGGACACCATCCGCGGCATGGTGGGCGACCAGTTGGCATTGGTCGATACCGGCAGCGCCATTGCGCGTCAGCTGGCGCGCAAGCTGACGGAACATGCCCTGGCAAGCGCACCCGATGCCATGCCGCTGGACCGCTTCGCCTCGACCAAGGATGCCGCCCACCTGAGGCAGATGGTGGCCGCGCTGCTGCATATCGAAGCGCAGGCGGAGACAGTGACCATCGAACCCGCCCCCGCTTTCTGACGACTAGCGCAAAAAGCCGAGCGGACGGTGCGCCCGCACGTCCGGCTTGACCGCGTGCTCGTGCCGCAACTGCGCGAGAAATTCTTCCGGCGTCAGCGAATCGCCGAGCAGCACGCACTGGCGCTTGACCGTGGCGAAGTCGCCGGGCGTCAGGCAGTCCATCGCATCGAGCTCTTGCCGCATGGCATCCGTCAGCCGGGCCTCGTCACCATCCAGCGCTTCATCGACGAACATCGTGGCGCGCTGGCCGGCCTTCAGCGGCAGGAAGCGGATCTTGAACGAGAACCTGCGCAACGCAGCCTCGTCGATGCGGTCGAACAGGTTCGTCGTGCAGACAAAGATACCGTTGAAGCGCTCCATGCCTTGTAGCATCTCGTTGACTTCCGACACCTCATAGTTGCGCACGGCCTGCTGGCGGCTTTGCATGAAGCTGTCGGCTTCATCGAGGAGCAGCACCGCGCCGTCTTCCTCGGCGCGGGCGAACATGGCGGCAATCTGCTGCTCGGTCTCGCCGACGTACTTGCTCATCAGGTCCGAGGCGCGCCGGATCATCAAGGGTGTGTCCAGCGCCGCGGCAATGTGTTCCGCCAGCGCGGTCTTGCCCGTGCCAGGCGGCCCATAAAAGCACAGCGTGCCGCGTTGCCGCACGCGTAGCGCTTCAATGATCTTTGCCACGTCGTAGCGTGTTTCCAGGTGCAGGTTGTCCAGCCGATAGTGGGTCACCACGGGCCTGACCTCGGCCTCCGGCCGCAGCCCCATGGCGCGGTCGGCGTGCTCGAGCTGGCGCAGGATCAGCGCCTCGACCGGCTCCTCTACGTCGGGCCGGGCCAGTTGCACGAAGCGTGCGGCGGACTGCACCTGGGCCGGCGTGAGCGTCTTGCGCCCGGCCAGCGCGGTGATGAAGGGATCGCTGACATCCAGCCCGCCCAGGTGCTTGCGAATGATGTTCTCGCGCACCAGCGGCGGCGGGATCTTCAGTTCCAGGTGGAACTGGAAACGGCGCAGATAGGCGGGATCGATCTGCCGGATCGAATTCGAGATCCAGATCACGGGGACCGGATTCTGCTCCAGCGTCTGGTTGACCCAGGCCTTGCCGTTCACCGAAGCACGCGCATCCTCCTGGCCGAACAGGCTCATCAGCTCGCGCGAACTGCCGGGGAACACGTCCTCGACTTCGTCGAACAGCAGCGCGGTGCGCGGCCGCCCGCGCAGGAAGGCCTGCGACACCTGCAGCGAGCGATAGCGGTCCTTGCCCGAGAGGCTGTTGCCGTCGCGGTCCAGGCAATCGACCTCATACAGCTCGCAGCCGGCCTCCCCCGCCAGCAGCCGTGCGAATTCGGTCTTGCCAGTGCCGGGCGGGCCGTAGATCAGCACGTTGACGCCCGCCGCATGCTGGCGCGTGGCATTGGAAAGCAGCGCGGAAAGATAGCGCGCGTCGGTGTCGACATGCGGATAATCGGCAACGGTCAGCGTGGGCGGCGCGGCCGGGCGCGTGAACACCGCCATCATCTCGGCCTCGTTGGCATAGTTGCCGAGCAGCACATGCAGCAGGCGGTCGGACAGGCGCATCAGGTCGCCCAGGTCGGTCACGCTGTTCTCGGGCAAGGGCTGCTCGATCAGGTTCAGCGTCTCCAGCCGCGAACCTGGCCGCAGCGACGCGGCCACGTCCGCCGGGCTCGCCCCGGTCAGCCCGGACAGTATCTGGAATGCCTCCTGGCTGTGCGCCACCTTGCAGTCCACCATCACGGCGCGCAGGTCGCGCTTGTACTTGGCAAGCGCCGCGAAGAGCAACAGCTTGCGCTCGTGCTCGGGCAGGTCCAGCACATGACTGAGCATGTCGATATTGCGCACCAGCAGCACGCGTTCGCCATCGAGCCGCGATGCGATGGCCGAAGCCGAGGCATCGAACACCGCGAACATGTCCTTGGCGTGGTGCTTGACGTACTCGTCGAGGTAGTAAAACAGCGCGCTTTCGTCGAAAGCGCTGTTCCATTGGCCATGTCGCTCCAGGAACTCCTCGGGCGTCAGGCGTCCCGCCCCTTTCCACGCCGGCATGTCGGCGCAGCGGGCCGACAGAAAGCGCTGCACGCGCAGCACGACACCATACGGCCACACCATTTCCTGCGCGCTGACCGTCAGCACGTCATTGATATTGCTGCGCAGATTGAATCGCGGCCCCAGCGCGCACACGACCCGCAGGGCAAACTGGGCGCACATCCAGTCCAGCGCCGAACTGGCCGACAGGCCCGGCCCGGGGCGCAGTATCTTGGAGCGGTCCTCTTCAGCAAAACGTGTGAAGTCCATGGCCTCATCCCCGTGCCCCCGATTGCGACGCCGCAACAGGGGTACCACCCCGCTCGCACTATTTTCCCTATGCTAGCGCGCTTTGCGGCTTGCGGCGCATTCCGAACGCCTCGCCATGCCCGCCATTGTTGTGCCGCCCGCCCCCTCGAAACGCTGCCTGGATTTGGCGGTATAACTGCCCTTTGGACAAATTTCCAGCTGCGGCGCACAAATCACAACAAATAAGAATCATTATCGTTTATACTGCTCCACTGACACGCCGCCCGAGAGTGGCGCTCCCCGGCAACCGTATTGCAGGAGCGTTTATCATGGAATTGCTTGTTAGCTTGCTGGTCGGATGTGGTATCTCGCTGATCCTGTTCTATCGCAAGTGACTCTGTGCCGGCCGGCAGACACTGTTGTTCACCTCATGTTCGATCAACGCTTCCTCAAGATTACGCTCGCCGTCCTGCTGTTCCACGCCGGCCTGCTTTACCTGATCCAGAGCGGCCTGGGCCGCAAGATGACCGAGGCGGTGATTGCCCCGGAAATCATTGCGCGCATCATTCCGCTCGAGCAGCCCAAGCCGCCCGCGCCGGAGCCGCCCAAGCCCAAGACGGAAACGCCGCCCAAGCAGGTCAAGGTGACTACGCCGCGGCCGACGCCGCCGCAGCCCAAGCCGGTTCCGCAACCGGCCGCCGCCCTGCCGCCGTCGCCTACCGCGATCGAAGCGCCACCGACGCCGCCTGCCTCGCCGGCTCCCGCAGCGCCCGCGCCCGAACCTGCGCCCGTGTCGTCCGCGCCGCGTGCCGTGGGAATCGGCGAGATCCAGTGCTCGCCGCCGCAGCCAAGCTATCCGGCCCAGTCACGCCGCATGGGCGAGACCGGCAAGACCGTGGTGCGCCTGACAACGGATGAAACCGGCAAGGTGGTCAAGACGTCGGTAGTATCCTCCAGCGGATCGTCACGCCTGGACCAGGCTGCCGTCGACGCCGTCCAGCGCATGCGCTGCAAGCCGTACATGGATAACGGCCGCGCCATTGCCGTGACCGCGCAGCAGCCGATTGGATTCGAACTGAACTGATCTCAACCTACAACGTACTCACCAGGAACCAACATGCAGGACCTCGGACTTTCCCACCTCTGGTCGCAAGGCGATTTCGTCATGCGTGCGACGGCCATCATTCTGCTGATCATGTCGCTCTTGTCGTGGATCGTGATCCTTACGAAGGCGTGGGATCTGGTTCGCCTGAAGAAGATGGCGCACGGCGCGGAAAAGCGCTTCTGGCACTCCGACGACTTCGACCACGCCCTGGAAACGCTGGGCGCCAACGACGCCAACCCGTTCCGCACGCTGGCCATCGCCGGCAAGGACGCCGCCCAGCACCACCGCGCCAGCCAGCCGCAGCTGCATGACGTGATGGACATTTCGGACTGGCTGACGCGCTCGCTCAAGAGCTCCATCGACGAAGCCGTTGCGCGCATGCAGTCCGGCCTGGCGGTACTGGCTTCGGTGGGTTCCACCGCGCCGTTCGTGGGCCTGTTCGGCACGGTGTGGGGCATCTATCATGCGCTGATCGGCATTGGCGCCTCGGGCGTGCCCACGATCGACAAGGTCGCCGGCCCGGTCGGTGAAGCCCTGATCATGACGGCCTTCGGCCTGGCCGTGGCCATTCCCGCGGTGCTGGGCTACAACGCGCTGACGCGCGGCAACAAGGCGGTCATCTCCAAGCTGAACCGCTTTGCCCACGACCTGCACGCCTACTTCGTGACCGGCGCGCGCGTTCGCCCGACCGGCACCCGCGCCGAAGACAACGCCGTGCGGCTCGCCGCGGCACGGCAGTAACATCCTCGCATCAAGGAAGTCATCATGGCATTTGGCACCCTCGACGGCGACGATGACGAGGTGATGAGCGAAATCAACATGACGCCGCTGGTCGACGTCATGCTGGTCCTGCTGATCATCTTCATCATCACGATCCCGGTCATCAATCACGCGGTAAAGATCGACCTGCCGCGCGCAAGCAATACGCCGAACGATTCCAAGCCGCAGAGCATCAATGTCTCGATCGATGCCCAGGGCAAGGTCTACTGGAACCAGACTGAAGTCGACGAGACCACGCTGGCGAACAAAATCGCCCTGGCCGCCCAGCAGGAGCCGCAGCCCGAACTGCACCTGCGCGCGGACCGCGAGGTGCGCTATGAACGCGTGGCCGAAGTCATGGCCGCCGCGCAGCATGGCGGACTCGGCAAGATCGGCTTCATCACCGAACCGAAACAGTAGGCACGGCCTGGCCTGGCTATGCGGAATGAAGGGCATCCCACGGGATGCCCTTTTTCTTTGACTGGGCCGATACGCCAAATGTGTAACCATCGATCGGCACTATTGAAATGATAACGGTTCTCATTTATGCTTCTTCCATCGCAAGCACGGACCTCCGGTGACGCCATGCGCCCGGCGTGCAAGCCAATCCCTCATTGCCGAACGGAGCCAGATGATGAGCACCCTTTCCCTGCCGCTGTCGCAACCCCGTGAAGTTACCCGCCGCCGCCTGTCGCTGCGGCGCGTGGAAGTTGCCCCGCAGGGCCGACGCGATACGCCAGCGGCATCCGCGCTGGAATCCGTGAAATCCGCTGTGGCGGCCATTCCGGCCCGCCTGGAAGCCCTGGTGCGCGACAGCTTGCCGAATTCGCCCGTGGCCGAGCCTGTCGCGCTCGAAACCATCATGCGTGGGGCCACGACGCTGCCGATCCGCCATAACGGCGACATCTACACGCTGCGCGTCACGCGCTACGGCAAGCTGATCTTGACAAAGTAAGGGAATGACACGGCGCTGGCACTGCAGTGCCGGCCGTCACAGAAAGTGAGAGGCGGCAGGCCGAATGGCCTGCCTGCCGATGGCAAGGCGACGCGCTTGCCAGCCCCGCAGCCAGGCGGGGCTTCCGGCGAATGGGATCAGGGGATCAGAGACCCAGCGCCGCGATACCAGCACGGGCGATCTGGGCGTCTTCCGTCGACTTGACACCCGAAACGCCTACCGCACCCACAACCTGCTCGTTGCAGACGATGGGCACGCCGCCTTCCAGCATGCCCTGCAGCGTCGGGGCAGTCATGAAGGAATAGCGACCGTTGTTGATCATGTCTTCGTAGACCTTCGACTCGCGGCGACCCAGGGCCGAAGTGCGGGCCTTTTCCGTCGCGATATAGGCCGAGATCGGCGCCGTGCCGTCCAGGCGCTGCATGGCAAGCATGTGGCCACCATCGTCCACCACGACGATCGAGACGGCCCACTGGTGCGCCTTTGCCTCGGCCTCTGCTGCGGCCATGATCTTCTTCACGTCTTCTGCCGTCAGCACGGTCTTTTGCTGCATACCACTCTCCTGATGTTCATACGGTGTGAGGCGGAAGTATAGCGCCGCGCAAATGTCCCGGTCACCGCGCGAGGTGTGCCTGCGAGGGACAAAACACAATTGCCCAAAACAACATGACCCGCACATCAGGCGGGTCATGTTGTCGATCCGCCGACGTCGCGAGATGCCGGCAACCGTCATGCGTCAGGCGCCGTCGGTAAATGGGTCCGGCTTGCTGGTGCGGGCACCGTCGGTGAACGGATCCGGCTTGCTGATCCGGGCGCCGTCGGTATAGGGATCTATCTTGCCGACACGCGCGCCGTCGGTGAACGCATCCACCTTCCCAATCTTGGCACCATCCAGGAACGGATCGACCTTGCCCGTACCGGCAAACGACGGCAGCGACACAGCGGAAAGCGCCGACAGGGCGGCGACAGTCGCCAAACTACGCTTGATATTCATGAGATTCCCCTTTTTCTCTGACAGACAGGCGCCGCGAGGACCACGATCTTTTCGTGTGACATTGCGGCGTCACAGATGCAGTTTAGGGGAAACCCTAATAGTGGTATCCCTAGGCCTTTGAGCGATCTATTCAGGAAATTTGATGACACCAACCGTTAGGGAACTTGCCGGGAGCGGCCCTTCACTTGTATCGCGCGAAGCGGACAAAATAAAAGAGCCCCGAATCGGGGCTCTTTCTTTCAAAAACCTTGGAGGGCTGGCTATCAGCGCCAATGGCCATGACCGTGGTACCCACGGGGTCCGTAGTACGGGCGCGGGCCATAGTAGCGCGGGCCGTAATAACGCGGACCGGGACCGTAGTACCGCGGGCCGTAATACACCGGCGCCGGGGCGTAGTACACCGGAGCGGGCGCCACCACGACCGGCGGAGCGGGCGGATAGTACACCGGGGCCGGAGGATAATAAGCCGGGGCGCCGACAACCACGCCAGGCACACCGATCGCAACGCCGACGCTCACATGGGCCATTGCCGCACCCGACGCAAGGCCAGCGACGATACCGAATGCTGCGAGCCACCAACGTTTCATTTCCCGCCCCTCTGTCCCGGATTCCTGATGGCTCTATTTTAGTGGTTCGGAAATTTCCAGGTGCAACGGCGCTCACGACATTGTTACGAGCCGTAACAGACGGATCACTTTGCTGGAGAACCGGCTTTGAGAAGGAGCGCTCGCAGCCCGCACTTGCATCCCGGATGCGCAACCACCACAATGTTGGCCTTTCCGCGCGGCCGTGGAGAAATTGGTAGACTCAGCAGACTTAAAATCTGCCGCCCTTACGGGCTTACGGGTTCGAGTCCCGTCGGCCGCACCAAGCTGGCTGCGGCCGCCGTCTCATCCCGCCCTTCCGTTCAGGCCATCAGGTAGCAGAGCGCTGCGCCGCCGGCCATCAGGAAGACAAAGATCACGCCAGCCAGGGCAAGCGGCTTGCGCCCGGCGCGCAGCAGGTCGCCGATCCGCGTGTGCAGGCCGATGGCCAGCATGGCGCAGGCAAGCATCCAGTTGTCCAGCGCGGTCAGGCCGGCCTTCCATTCCTGCGGAACGACGCCCGCCGAATTCACCGCCATCACGGCGACGAAGCCAACCGCGAACCACGGCACCGACTTCAGCAGGCCGCTCAGGCGCGGGCCACCGCCTTGGGCCTTGGCATCCTTGTTCGGCCACAAGGCCATCACCAGCAGCACCGGGCCGAGTGCCAGCACGCGCACCATCTTGGTCACGACGGCGGCGTCCGCGGTCGTATCGCCAATCATCTTGCCCGCCGCAATCACCTGTGCGACTTCGTGCAGCGTCGCGCCGGTGAAGATGCCGAACATGCGTTCGCTGATATTCCAGTGGTAGGTGCCCGTCACCAGCTCGAACAGGTACGGATAGAGCAGCATGCCGACAGTACCGAACAGCACCACCGTGGCCACCGCGACCGCCGTCTGCTTGTCGTCGGTACGCACGACGGACGACACGGCGATTGCCGCGGCGGCGCCGCAGATGGCGCTGCCCGAGCTGACCAGGATGGCCTCGCGGCGGCTCAGGCCGAATACTTTCGTACCGATCAAGGTGCCGAAAAGCAGCGTGCCAAGCAGCATGGCGAGCGGCACCACGATGCCGGACAAGCCGAGCGCGGCAATCGAGGCAAAGGTCAGTCGCAGTCCATACAGGGCCACGCCCAGGCGCAGCAGGTGCTGACGCGCGATCTGCATGCCAGGCGCCAGCGGTTGCAGCCAGTGCTTGGGCATGGTATTGGCGGCGATCATGCCGGCAAACATGGCCAGCGTCAGGGCGCTCAGGCCATAGCGCGAGACGGCGGGATGGTCGGCCAGAACCATGGCGAGCCATGCCACGCCCCCAAGGGGCAGCAAAGGCAGCAGACGCTGATGCCATGGCAGCACGGCGGCTGGCGCAACAGCCTGGGCGGAATTGGTAGCGGACACGGATGACATGGCGGCAGGTGTTTGATTAGGTGTATGGAGCGTACCTTCCCCCTCTCAATCTGCAAAACGGGTAATATCGGTATGAATTACCTGAAATGTCGATATGGACCAGCGCCCCCTTCGCCTGACGTTGCGCCAACTCCAGGTCTTCGTCTCCGTGGCTCAGCACGGCAGCACGGTGGCGGCCTCGGAAGCCCTCTCCATGTCCCAGTCGGCCGTCAGCGCCTCCCTGGCGGAACTGGAGCGTGCGCTCGACGGCCCACTGTTCGACCGGGTGGCAAGGCGCCTCAGCATCAACGAGACCGGGCGGCAGTTCTTTCCGCGCGCCTTGTCTTTGCTCGATCAGGCGCAGGAGCTTGAGCGGTTCACGACACAGACCGGGGTGCAGCTGCGCATTGCCGCCAGCAATACGATCGGCAGCTATATCCTGCCGGCGCTGATGGCTGGCTTTCGCGCTTCGCAGGGCGGCCCGTGCCAGCTGGATCTGCGCATCGGCAATACCCGCGACGTCTTGCGCTCGGTGATGCAGTTCGAGGCCGACATCGGGCTCGTCGAAGGCGCCAGCCATGAACGCGAGCTGCGCAGCATGCCGTGGTGCGATGACGAGATGGTCGTCGTGGTTGGCCCGTCCCATCCACTTGCCGCGCCGAACGCGCCCCTTGATGGCCTGCGCGATGCCGAATGGATCGTGCGCGAGCCGGGCTCCGGTACCCGGGAGATCATTGAAGAAAGACTGATGCCCCTGCTGGGCGAGCTACGCTTCGCGCTCGAACTGGGCAATGCCGAGGCGATCAAGCGTGCGGTGATGAGTGGTTTCGGCGTGAGTTGCCTGTCGCTGCACGTGGTCCGCGATGAACTGGAGCGCGGCACGCTGGTAGCGGTGCGGCAAGGCTTGCCCCGCATTGTCCGTCCGCTGCAATTAGTGGTGCACCAGGACAAGTTTCCGACACGGGGGCTGCTGGCCTTTACCGAGTATCTGCGGATCACGGCCCAACAAGTCGGTGCGCAAGCGTAGATCGATGCAGACGAGGCGCAAACGAAAACAGCGCCCATCGGGCGCTGCATCTTTTTCAACTGGAGGCGGAGGTCGGAATCGAACCGGCGTACACGGCTTTGCAGGCCGCTGCATAACCACTCTGCCACCCCGCCAGGTGACGTGCTGCTGAATTGTACCCGCATCAACCGATGCTGCTTGCGGCTACCAACCCAAACAAAAAGGGAAGCGCTGCTTCCCTTTGGGGATGGAGCGGGAGAAGAGTCTCGAACTCTCGACCTCAACCTTGGCAAGGTTGCGCTCTACCAACTGAGCTACTCCCGCGTAAAACTTTTACTGCTACGAGTCCAACGACAAGCCATCGCTTGTTACCGCACCCGAATTAACCTGGAGCGGGAGAAGAGTCTCGAACTCTCGACCTCAACCTTGGCAAGGTTGCGCTCTACCAACTGAGCTACTCCCGCATTGCGCCGTTTTACGCTCACCATCGAGGCGAGCACGCAATTGACTGCAAACAACAGCTTCTTGCGCTAAACCAGCTTATCTCGCCGCTTTCGTTTGCGTCGTCAGCAGCGAGAACAAGATTATTGCAAAGGACAGATCTGCTCGTCAACACTTTTTTGCGCGCGGCATCATTTTTGTGTGCGCGCCTCGCCAAGAACGCCGGCGCGCTCGCGGATCTGCGGCCAGGCCAGCTTCATGTAATAGAACATCGACCACAGCGTCAGGACCGCGGCCACGTAGATCATCCAGGTGCCCACCACCTGCGCGTCGATGCCGAACAGCCGGTCACTGAAGAGCAGCATCGGGATCGCGATCATCTGCACCGTGGTCTTCAGCTTGCCGAGGAAGTTCACCGCCACGCTCTTGGAAGCGCCGATCTGCGCCATCCATTCCCGCAAGGCCGAGATCGTGATCTCGCGGCCGATGATGACCAGGGCCACCAGGTCCGCCACCCGGCCCAGGGCCAGCAGCGACAGCAGTGCCGCGGTGACCATCAGCTTGTCGGCCACGGGATCCAGGAACGCGCCGAAGGCCGAGGTCTGGTTCCAGCGCCGCGCCAGGAAGCCGTCCAGCCAGTCCGTGACCGCCGCGACGATGAAGAAGGACGCCGCCGTGACGTTCTTCGTGTGCATCGGCAGCCATGCTTCCGGCAGGTAGTACACGCCCACCACGAGGGGAATCATGGCAACGCGCAACCAGGTCAGCAGGATCGGGATATTGAAGGGCATGGGGCTCGGAGACCGACGGGGCAATGACGAATTCCGCGATTGTCGCCGATTTCGGCGCCAATGCACGCCCGGCGGGGTAAATCGCCGGCCTGGGACATCAATGAAGCTGACGGTAGATTTCCTCGGCTAGGCCGCGGGAGATGCCGTCGACGCTGGCCAGCTCGTCAATGCTGGCCGCCATGACGCCGCGCAGGCCGCCAAAACGGGTCAGAAGCTTCTGCCGCCGGCGCGCACCCACGCCCTCGATCTCTTCCAGCCGCGAGGTCGTGCGTGCCTTGGCCCGGCGCGCGCGCATGCCCGTGATGGCAAAGCGGTGCGCCTCGTCGCGGATCTGCGCGACCAGCATCAGCGCCGCACTGCCCTGCCCCAGTTCGAGCGATGGCCGCCCATCCGCGAATACCAGGGTTTCGAGGCCGACCTTGCGGCCCTCGCCCTTGGCGACGCCCACCAGCAGCCCGATATCAAGCCCCAGCTCCTCGAACACCTGGCGCGCCACCTCGACCTGCCCCTTGCCGCCGTCGATGAGCACCACGTGCGGCAGCGGCGACGAGGCCTCGCCGGCGGCATCCTGGCCGCCCTCCTCCTGCATCTGCTCGACCAGCTTCTGGTACCGGCGCGTCAGCACCTGGCGCATGGCCGCGTAGTCGTCGCCCGGCGTGATGTCCTGAATGTTGTAGCGGCGGTATTCGCCGTTCTGCATGTCGTGATGGTGAAACACGACGCAGGACGCCTGGGTGGCCTCGCCAGCGGTGTGGCTGATGTCGAAGCACTCCACACGCAGCAATGCCAGGTCTTCCAGGTCGATGCCGATCGTCTCCGCGAGCGCACGCGTGCGCGCCTCCTGGCTGCCCTGTTCCGCGAGCCGCCGCGCCAGCGCCAGTGCCGCACCCTGCTGCGCCATCTCCAGCCAGGCCTTGCGCTGGCCCTGCGGCTGCCGCACCAGCGCGATCTTGCGCCCGGCGTGGAGCGCCAGGGCATCCAGCAATGCGGCATCGTCGGGAACGTGGCTGACGACGATGATCGGGGGCGCCGCCTGATCCAGGTAATGCTGCGCCATGAACGCCGACAACACGCGCGCTGCAATGCGCTCGACGCCCGGCGGCCCGGCCGGTGCCGGTTCGCCTTCCGCGCCTTCCGTGCCCTCTGCCCCCTCGTCGCCGTCCTCGACGATCATCGCCGCCTCGTCGGCATGCGCGGGGAAATAGGCCTTGTCGCCAAGGTGGCGACCGCCGCGCACCATGGCCAGGTTGACGCACGCGCGTCCGCCTTCCACGACCGCCGCCAGCACGTCGATGTCCCGCGCCTGGCCGACCTCCTCCACCGCCTGCCGCTTGAGCACGGTCGACAGCGCCGCGATCTGGTCGCGCACCGCAGCGGCCTGCTCGAACTCCAGCCGGGTGGAATGCTCTTCCATCTTCGACTGCAGCCCCTCAAGCACCTCGGTTTCGCGGCCTTGCAGGAAGCGCGCCGCATTGCCGACGTCGCGCGCGTAGTCCGCCTCGTTGATCGCGCCCACGCATGGGCCCGTGCAGCGGTGGATCTGGTGCAGCAGGCAGGGCCGGGTCCGGTTGTTGAAGACCGTATCCTCGCAGGTGCGCAGCTGGAACACCTTCTGCAGGATCTGCATGCTCTCGCGCACGGCGTAGGCGCTCGGGAACGGACCGAAGTACTGGTGCTTGCGGTCCGTGGCGCCACGGTAGTAGGCCATGCGCGGAAAACGATGGCCGGTCAGCTTGAGGAAGGGATAGGACTTGTCGTCGCGGAACAGGATGTTGTACCGCGGCGCCAGCGCCTTGATCAGGTTGTTCTCGAGCAGCAGGGCCTCGGCCTCGGTGCGCACCACGGTGGTATCGATGCGCGCGATCCTGGCCACCATCATGGCGATGCGTGGCGACAGCTGAGTCTTGTTGAAGTAGCTCGATACCCGCTTCTTGAGGTCGCGCGCCTTGCCGACATAGAGCACGTTGCCGGCGCTGTCGATATAACGATACACGCCGGGCAAGCCCGGCAGGCGGGCGATGACGGGCTTGGGGTCGAAGGGTTCTGCCGGTGCCGCTTCGGGCGGCAGGGCCGAAGCGTCAGGAAGCGGGTCGGACATGGGGAACGATGACCAATTCGATGTGGCCGGCTCGCGATTCGCGGCAACGGCTCTAAAATCCGAAGTTTAGAGCAATTCACTGCCCTCCCTCGCTTTGCCCGCCCGCCCTGCCTTGCCTGCCACCTCCGACATGCCAATCCGTTCCTGGGACATCTTCTGCACCGTCATCGACAATTTCGGCGATATCGGCGTCTGCTGGCGGCTGGCACGCCAGCTCGCGCAGGAACACGGCCATGCGGTGCGCCTGTGGGTCGATGACCTGCAGAGCTTTTCCCGGCTGGCGCCCGCGCTGGACACGGCAGCGCGGCAGCAGCGCCTGTCCGGCGTGGAAATCCGCACCTGGCGCCCCGGTGGCGATGCCGATGACCGCGCCCGCTTTGGCAACCTTACCGTGCACGACGCCGTCATCGAAGCCTTTGCCTGCGACCTGCCGGAGGTTTTCCTTGCCCGCATGGTGGCACGCGAGCGCGCCCCGGCATGGATCAACCTTGAATACCTGAGCGCGGAGTCCTGGGTGCGCGAGCACCACGGCATGCCTTCACCGCATCCGCGGCTGCCGCTGACGAAGCACTTCTTCTTCCCCGGTTTCGAGCACGGGACCGGCGGCTTGCTGCGCGAATCGATGCTGGGCGCACAGCGGGACACCTTCCTGGCCGGTCCGGCCGCCCAGGCCGCCCTGTGGCACCGGCTGCGCGCGACCCGCGATGCAAGCGCGCTCAAGGTCAGCCTGTTTTCGTACCAGAACACTGCGCTACCCGCGTTGCTTGAGCAATGGCGCGATGGCTCGGAACCGATCCAGTGCCTGATTCCGCAAGGCATGGCGGCCGAGCAGCTTGCAGCGTGGTCAGGGGAAAGCGCAGCGCCGGGCAAGGCGCTGGTACGGGGCCACCTGCAGGTCAACATCGTGCCCTTCGTGCGGCAGGAGCTCTACGACGAAATGCTGTGGTCCTGCGACCTCAATTTTGTGCGCGGAGAAGACTCGTTCGTGCGCGCGCAGTGGGCGGCGCGGCCGCTGGTCTGGCACATCTACCCGCAGGATGAGGACGCGCACCGCGACAAGCTCGACGCCTGGCTCGCGCTGTTCCGCCGCAGCGGCGTGGACGCCGCCGCGGCCACGGCCCTGGCGGATTTCTGGCACGCCTGGAATGCGTACGGCAACGCACCCGACTGGACCGACTTGCGCCGCAAGCTGCCCGTGCTGGCGCAAGCCGCCCGCCAATGGCAGGCGCGCCTGCTTGGCTTGGGTGACCTGGCGGCAAATCTCGTGGCGTTCTGTGAAAATCGGGTAAAATAGCGGGTTGATTTGATGGCGACCGGGCCTGGTAACCAAGGCTCCCATACCAGAGGGCAGCGCTGCCACGCGCGCGCCGCGGCGCGGGGACCTGAGCGAACACTGAGCACGGGGTCAAGCGCACGTGGGCACGGGCCCAGCAGGCGCCAGAAGCGGCAAGGCGACAGGGCTTCCTGCTGGCCGCGCCTGCGCCACACCTCGCCATACCAATTTCCGAGACTTTCTTTTTCAGGAAAACAGTTCAGATGAAAACCGCACAGGAACTCCGCGTCGGCAACGTGTTCATGATGAACGGCGTCCCGATGGTTGTGCAGAAGGCCGAGTACAACAAGTCGGGCCGCAACGCTGCCGTGGTCAAGATGAAGTACAAGAACCTGCTCACCGAAGCCCCGGGCGAGTCGGTGTTCAAGGCCGACGACAAGTTCGAAGTCGTGATGCTCGAGCGCCGCGAATGCACCTACTCGTACTTCGCCGATCCGATGTACGTGTTCATGGACGCCGACTACAACCAGTTCGAAGTCGAGGGCGACAGCATGGGCGACGCGCTGAACTACCTCGAAGACGGCATGGCCGTAGAAGTGGTGTTCTACAACGAGAAGGCCATCTCGGTCGACATGCCGACCACGCTGGTGCGCGAAATCGTCTACACCGAGCCGGCCGTCAAGGGCGACACCTCGTCGGGCAAGGTGCTGAAGGGCGCCAAGATCAACACGGGCTTCGAACTGCAAGTGCCGCTGTTCTGCAACATCGGCGACAAGATCGAAATCGATACCCGTACCGGCGAATACCGCAGCCGCGCCAACTGAACGCACGGCTCGCCCCGCCGACCAAGCGGGGCCGGAAACGAAAAAGGCAGCCTCGCTGCCTTTTTTGTTGCCTGCCGCAAACGACGCGGCTACCCGTTCAGGCGATCAGTTCTTGGTCCTTCAGCAAACGCAGCGCGGCGCGATATTCGCCCTCCTGCTGCAGCTTGTTCCAGTCGAGCGGCTTGCGGCGTGCGAACAGCTTGCGGATGCGGCGCTGTGAAGTCTTGTCGATGCCGCTATCGAGTTCCGCCAGCAACTGGTCGGCACGCTCGGGGTGGTTGCAGATCAGCACCATGTCACAGCCCGCAGCCAGTGCAGCCCGCGCGGCCTGCGTGACGTTGCCGGCCACGCTGGCCCCTTCCATGCTCAGATCGTCGCTGAAGATGACGCCCTCGAAGCCCAGTTGCGCGCGCAGGATGTCCTGCAGCCAGAACGGCGAGAAGCCCGCCGGATTGGGATCGACCTTCGGGTAGATCACGTGTGCCGGCATGACCGACGACAGCGACAGGCCCATCCAGTCGTACGGGCGCGCATCCTGCCCGAGGATCTCTTCCAGCGGCCGCTCGTCCACGGGAATCGCGACATGCGAGTCCGCTTCCACGTAACCGTGGCCGGGAAAATGCTTGCCGCAGTTGCTCATGCCCGCCAGCAACAAGCCGTGGTTCAGGTGCCCCGCCAGCATGGTGACCACGCGCGGATCGGCGTGGAAGGCGCGGTCGCCGATCACGGCGCTGCGGCCGTAGTCGAGGTCCAGCACCGGCGTAAAGCTCAGGTCGACATCGCAGGCGCGCAGTTCAGCGGCCAGCACGTAGCCGCAAGCCACCGCGGCCTTGGTAGCGGCCAGAACGTCGCGGTCCCACAGCTCGCCCAGCTTGCCCATGGCAGGCAGGTGCGTGAAGCCGTCGGTCTTGCAGCGCTGCACGCGGCCGCCTTCATGGTCGATGCAGATCAGCACGTCGTCGCGAAGAGCACGAATGGCGCGCGTCAGCGCCAGCAGTTGCGCGCGCGATTCGAAATTGCGCGCGAACAGGATCACGCCACCTGTCAGCGGATGTGCAATGCGGCGCGCGTCTTCGGCGTCGAGCTGCTTGCCGACAACATCAAGCACCACCGGTCCCGGCCGTTTGCCGGAGAGCTTCTTGGTCATGGATAGGGTTCGAGGCTAGGCTGGAGTTTCCGGAGTGGCCGCATGGCCGCCCCGCTCGGCGATTGCAAAAGCAACCGCATAGGCGTGTTCATCACTGACACTGACACGTATCGTCAGGCCGCGTTCCCGGATCCATTGGGCGAGCTCGCCATGGCATACCGGTGTCGGCTCGCCCGACGGCAGGTTCATCAGTTCCATCGCGCGCCAGGTCATCGGCCAGCGCATGCCGAGCCCGATCGCCTTGGAGAAGGCTTCCTTGGCGGCGAAGCGCGTTGCCAGGAAGGCCAGGCCGCGCCGCTCGGAGCGCGCCTTGCGCGCGTGGTACTTGACCAGTTCATCCGGGCCCAGCACCTTCTCCGCGAAACGGCCGCGCGTGCGCTCCATCACGCCTTGCACACGCGCGATCTCGATGATGTCGGTGCCGACGCCGTAGATCACGCCGGGCTGCCCGCAACGGGATAGCGGGTACCAAGGCGCGCGGCCACCATGATGGCCTTGATCTCGCGCACGGCGTTCTGCCAGCCGGCGAACACGGCGTGCGCGACGATCGCGTGGCCGATGTTCAGCTCCTTGATACCCGGCAGCGCGGCGATAGGCTGCACGTTGGTGTAGTGCAGGCCATGGCCCGCATTGACCACCAGGCCATGACGGATGCCGGCATCGACGCCATCGGCAACGCGGCGCAATTCGATAGCCTGCTCGTCAGGCGTGTGCGCGTCAGCGTAGCGGCCGGTATGGAGTTCGATCACGGGCGCGCCACAGGCGGCGGCGGCGGCAATCTGGTCGGCATCGGCGTCGATGAACAGCGACACGCGGATACCCGCCGAGGCGAGTTGCTTGCATGCCGCGCTAACCTGTTCAAAACGCCCCGCCACATCGAGGCCGCCTTCGGTGGTCACCTCTTCGCGCCGTTCGGGCACGAGGCACACATCCTGCGGACGGATCTCGCAGGCGATATCGAGCATCTCCTGCGTGATCGCGCATTCCAGGTTCATGCGCGTGGTCAGCAGCGGGCGCAGCGCGCGCACATCGGCGTCGCGGATATGGCGACGGTCTTCGCGCAGGTGCAGCGTGATCAGGTCCGCGCCGGCCTCCTCGGCCTGCAGCGCGGCCTGGATCGGATCGGGATACACCGTGCCGCGCGCATTGCGCAGCGTGGCAACGTGGTCGATATTGACGCCAAGGTCGATGACGCCCGGATTTGCGTGGAAGATCATGCTTGCGGAATCAGCAGTGGGCCGGTAGCCCGGCGGGTCAAAGGTAGTGCAGGTCGATCAGGATCTGCCGCGTCTTGAGCGGCGCACCCTGCAAATAATAATGCAGAAGGAAGCGCATCAGCGCGCGGCTTTGCAGTGCGGTTTGCGCGCGCCCGTAATCATCCTCCGACATGTCGAGCAAGGTCTGGCCCGACACCACGGGCCACGACGACGGGTCGCTTGGCTGGGCCCTGCGCACGCCGCGCTCGGGCTGGTAGACATAGTCGAGTCCGGGCTGCACGCGTTCGCCGGTGCTCAGGCACTGGTCGAAGGCCACCGCGAAACCCGTTTCCTGCAGCAGCACGCGCTCGAAGCTGCGCAGCACCAGGCCCGCGGACTCGCCATGCGCCAGGCGCGTGAGCGTAGCCATGTAGTGGCGGAACAAGGCCGGATGTCCGTCCTCGCGCGGACAGAACCGCATCAGCAGTTCATTGAGGTAGAACGCGGACAGCAGCGCGTCGCCGGACAGCGGCGGCATGCCGCCGACCCATTCCGCGCGCGTCAGCGTCTTGACGTCGCCACGTCCACTCCACGACAGCGAGATCGGATGAAAGTGCTGCAGCACCGGACGCAGCGACGAATGCGGCCGCTTGGCGCCCTTGGCAACCATCGACAGCCGGCCGTGGTCGCGGGTGAATACATCGAGGATCAGGCTGGTTTCGCGATACGGCCACGCATGCAGGACAAAGCCCGGCTGCTCCGACACGCGCGATTCGCTGCGCGCCGGAACGATGCGCATCGCCCGATCCATCATCGCGCGGCCGGCGGCGCCGGACATGCCGGGCAGCGCCCGGTTGTCCAGCAGTTCGGCGGCTTCATCCACGACCGGATCGGCGCGGCGGACCTTGCCGGGCCCGCGCGCGAAGTCAGGCATCTTGCTCACTCGTAGCCGTAGGCGCGCAGTCCGGCTTCGTTATCGGCCCAGCCGCTCTTCACCTTGATCCACATTTCCAGGTAGACCTTGCCATCGAAGAGCTTTTCCATGTCGAGGCGCGCCTCGGTGGAAATCTGCTTGAGCTTGCTGCCCTTGTTGCCGATGATCATGGCCTTGTGCGCGTCGCGCTCGACCAGGATGGTGGCAAAGACGCGGCGCAGGCGCCCTTCCGTCTCGAACTTATCGATGATGACAGTGCTCGTGTACGGCAGTTCGTCGCCGGTCCAGCGGAACACCTTCTCGCGGATGATCTCCGAGGCCAGGAAGCGCTCGCTGCGATCGGTCATCGCGTCGGCGTCGTACATCGGCTCGCCTTCCGGCAGGTAAGGCCGCAGGATCTCGAACAGGCGCGTGATATGGTCATGCGTCTTGGCCGACATCGGCACCACTTCGCGGAACGGAAAGAGCTGCCCCATCTTTTCCAGGAAGGGCATCATCACCCCGGCGCGGTCGTCGGTGACGCGGTCGAGCTTGTTCGTCACCAGCAGCACCGGCGTGTTCTTGGGCAGCAAGGCCAGCACCTTTTCGTCATCCGCGCCGTAGTAACCGGCTTCGACCACGAACAGCACCAGATCCACCGAGGACAACGTGGAAGTGACCGCGCGATTGAGCGAGCGGTTCAGCGCGCTGGCGTGGCGGGTCTGGAATCCGGGCGTGTCAACGAAGACATACTGCGCGTCGTCGGTGGTCTGGATGCCGACGAGCCGGTGGCGAGTGGTCTGCGCCTTGCGCGACGTGATGCTGATCTTCTGGCCGACCAGCGCATTCATCAGCGTGGACTTGCCGACATTGGGGCGGCCGACAATGGCCACGGTGCCGCAGCGGAACGCCTTGGCTGGGGTATCCGCAGCGGGCTGCTGCGGATGGTTCGATTCGGTCATTCCTTCAACCTGAGAGACAACTGTGGGTCCGG
Source organism: Cupriavidus sp. 22TCCZM04-2 (assembly GCF_057798895.1). Classification (NCBI taxonomy): domain Bacteria; kingdom Pseudomonadati; phylum Pseudomonadota; class Betaproteobacteria; order Burkholderiales; family Burkholderiaceae; genus Cupriavidus; species Cupriavidus sp. 22TCCZM04-2. Next base: position 84,136 of record NZ_JBYOJS010000014.1, on the reverse strand, counting down.
TGGCACCGGCTGCTTGCGCGTCTTGCCCGTGCGCTCGGCCCGGCTGCGCTTGAGCAGCTGCGGCACCAGCTTCTGGACTTCATCGAGCGCCAGCTTGGCCGCCGCCTGCTCCGCCGCCCGGCGCGAGGCGCCGGTGCCGAACACCCGGACTTCCAGTTTAGGCACCATGCACTCGACTTCAAACTGCTGGCTGTGCGCGGCGCCATGCGTGGCGATTACGTTATATTGCGGCAAGGCGATCTTGTGGCCTTGCAGGTATTCCTGGAGCAGAGTCTTGGCGTCCTTGCCTAGCGTGCGAGGGTCCACCTGCTCCAGGATGGGGATATACAGCTTGCGGATCAGCGCGCGCGCGGCCTCGAAGCCGGCGTCGAGGAACACCGCGCCGACGATGGCTTCGAGCGCATCGGCCAGGATCGACGGACGCCGGAAACCACCGCTCTTCAACTCGCCCTCGCCCAGGCGCAGCGCGTCGGAGAGCTGCAGCATCTGGGCGATCTCGTACAGCGCCTGCTGCTTGACCAGGTTGGCGCGCACGCGCGACAGGTCGCCTTCATCCAGCTTGCTGAACATGCCGAACAGCATGTCCGCCACGGCGCAGTTCAGCACCGAATCCCCCAGGAATTCCAGGCGTTCGTTGTGCTGGGCGCTGTGGCTGCGGTGCGTCAGCGCCTGCTGCAGCAACTCAGGCTTGCTGAATCGGTAGCCGAGACGTTGCTGCAAGGCGTCGAGGTTCATATCAGTGCTGCGTTCCCGAATAGCTAATCAATAGACTCAGTGGACCGTAGACGGGAACTTCGGTCCGGTAGGCAAATTCGACCGACTGGATCGTTCCGTTCTCGTCTTCGCGGATCTGGAGGTCCTCCCCCCGCACCGCGGCAATCCGGTCGATGGTTGCCTGCTTATCAAAATACTCGACCACTTCCCGCTTGTTGGTGGCCTTCTGCTTCGCGTAACTGGCGGCCCGCTTGACGGAGAAATACTCCGTCAGGCTCGGTATCGCCCGGAGTGCCGGCAACGCGACGCCGATCACGAAAAAGATCACGACCAGCAGTGTCCAGAGGGAAAACCCCTCGGTCCGCCGTCGGCCCAGGCTGGCCCGCTCCCGGCCAACATTCCCGGCCCGACCTCTTTTCCCCATCTGACCCATTTGCGCTTCCCTCTTCTGGTTGAGCGTTCTTGCGCCGCGCGGGTGTGTTATTTGAAGGCCCCGACGCGTCCGAAATTACCGAGATTCATCCAGATCACAAACGCCTTGCCAACGATATTCTCGTCCGGCACAAAGCCCCAATAGCGGGAATCCAGGCTGTTGTCGCGGTTGTCGCCCATGACGAAATAGTGACCTGCAGGCACCTTGCAGGTCACACCCTGCTGATTGTAAGTGCAGTTTTCCCGGAACGGGAAATCCGGATCCGCGCCGGCAACAAACGCGGGCCGGTCCGCATCGTTCAGGATGCCGTGCTCCACGCCACCAGGCAGCTTTTCCGTGAAATGCTTGGAATAGGACAAACGCTCCTCATCCAGATAATCGGGCAGCGCCGTGTAGTCGGCCGGCTTGCCATTGATGGTCAGGTGCTTGTTCGAATATTGAACCTCATCCCCCGGCAGACCGATCACGCGCTTGATGTAATCGAGCGACGGGTCCTTCGGATAGCGGAACACCATGACATCGCCGCGCTGCGGCTCGCCAATTTCCATGACCTTCTTGTTCACCACCGGCAGGCGAATGCCATAGTCGTACTTGTTGACCAGGATGAAGTCCCCGATCAGCAGCGTGGGAATCATCGAGCCGGACGGAATCTTGAACGGCTCGACCACGAAGGAACGCAGCACGAATACCGCCAGGATGACCGGGAAGAAGCTGGCCGAATACTCGAGCCACCACGGCTGGCGCAGCTTTTCCTCGGCCAGGCGCTTGCGCGTGGAGTCGACTTCGCCGGAACCGAAGCGGCTCTGCAGGTCGGACTGGCGCGAATCGAACTCGGCCAGCGCCAGGCGCGCCGATGCGCGCCGCTGCCGCTCAAATACAAGCTTGTCCGCGATCCACGCGATACCCGTGATCACCACCAGCACAAAAAGGATCAGTGCAAAATTCATGACGGCTTCTGGTTCTTGGATGTCCTGCTACAGCTTCTTCTTATGCCGCCGCGCCCTCTGCGCCGCGGTCCCGTTCCTGCGTGCGCAGCCGCTTACTTGTCGTCAACCTGCAGGATGGCCAGGAACGCCTCCTGCGGAATCTCGACGGTGCCAACCTGCTTCATGCGCTTCTTGCCGGCCTTCTGCTTTTCGAGCAGCTTCTTCTTGCGCGAGATATCGCCGCCATAGCACTTGGCCAGCACGTTCTTGCGCAGCGCCTTGACGTTTTCGCGCGCAATGATGTTCGAGCCGATCGCGGCCTGGATCGCCACGTCGTACATCTGGCGCGGAATGATCTCGCGCATTTTCGCGGCCACTTCGCGGCCACGGTATTGCGAATTCGAGCGGTGCACGATCACCGACAGCGCATCGACCTTGTCGCTATTGATCAGGATATCGACCTTGACCACGTCGGACGGGCGATATTCCTTGAACTCGTAATCCATCGAGGCGTAGCCGCGCGATACCGACTTCAGGCGGTCGAAGAAGTCCATCACGATTTCCGCCATCGGGATCTCGTAGGTCAGCTGCACCTGCTTGCCGTGGTAGCTCATATTGATCTGCGTGCCCCGCTTCTGCGTGCACAGCGTGATCACGGAGCCGACATACTCCTGCGGCATATAAAGGTTGACCGTGACGATCGGCTCCAGGATCGCCTCGATCCGGCTCGGGTCGGGCATCTTGGCCGGGTTCTCCACCGTCACCGTGGTGCCGTCGCGCATCTGCACCTGGTACACCACGGTCGGCGCCGTGGTAATCAGGTCCATGTCAAATTCGCGCTCGAGGCGCTCCTGCACGATTTCCATGTGCAGCAGGCCAAGGAAGCCGCAGCGGAAACCGAAGCCCAGCGCCTGCGACACTTCCGGCTCGAACATCAGCGAGGCGTCGTTCAGGCGCAGCTTCTCGAGCGATTCGCGCAGCGCCTCATACTGGTTGGCCTCGACCGGATACAGGCCGGCGAACACCTGCGGCTTGACTTCCTTGAAGCCCGGCAGCGGCGCCGCGGCCTTGCGCGCCACGGTCGTGATGGTGTCGCCGACCTTGGCGGCCTTCAGCTCCTTGATGCCGGCAATGACGAAGCCCACTTCGCCCGCAGTCAGGGCTTCACGCTGCACGGACTTCGGCGAGAACACGCCAACCTGCTCGACGAGATGCTGGGCCCCGGTGGCCATCAGCAGCACCTTGTCTTTCGGGCGCAACGTGCCATTGACAACGCGCACCAGCATGACCACGCCCACGTAGTTGTCGAACCACGAGTCGATGATCAGCGCTTGCAACGGCGCGCTGGCATCGCCTTCGGGCGGCGGCACCTTGGCGATCAGCGCCTCGATCACGTCTTGCACGCCCTGGCCGGTCTTGGCCGAGCACGGCGTGGCGTCCTGCGCGTCGATGCCGATGACGTCTTCGATTTCCTGGATGGCGTTGGCCGGATCGGCCTGTGGCAGGTCGATCTTGTTCAGCACCGGCACCACTTCCACGCCGAGCTCGATCGCGGTGTAGCAGTTGGCCACGGTTTGCGCCTCGACACCCTGCGAAGCGTCGACCACCAGCAGCGCGCCTTCGCAGGCCGACAGCGAACGGCTCACTTCGTAGCTGAAGTCGACGTGCCCCGGGGTGTCGATCAGGTTCAGGTTGTAGACCTTGCCGTCACGCGCCTTGTAAGCCAGCGCGGCCGTCTGCGCCTTGATGGTGATGCCGCGTTCCTTCTCGATATCCATCGAGTCGAGGACCTGGGCCTCCATTTCGCGATCGGACAGCCCCCCACACAGCTGAATGATCCGGTCGGCCAGGGTGGATTTCCCATGGTCGATATGGGCGATGATCGAGAAATTGCGAATATGGTCCATCTAATCTTCAGGCAAGCGCCGGCGTCTTCGCCCCGGCGGCAGCGGATTCGTGAACGGCCAAGCGCGGGCGCCCCCTTGGGAACGCCCGCGTCAGGAGCCGCGGGTCTTGGGGCGCTGATTTCGCGCCAAACTAGAATTTTACCGGATTTTCAATGACTTCCGGGCCACGAATGGGCGGATCGCCAGGCTGTTGTGCACGCCCGGATGTGCTGATTGCAGCCTATACCGCGGCCCCGAGCCAGGTGCGGACGGCAGCGGCGTCGAGGAAGTAGTGGCAAAGCTCGCGAGGTCCTTCTGGTCCTGTTGCGACCAGCACGGGCACGCGCTCGCCAAAACGGGACTCCAGGTCCGGATCGTCATCCACGTCCACCTCGTGGAGGATGAACGGAACTTCGCGCCGGAACGGCTCCAGCGCGTCCCGCATATCCGTGCACAGATGGCAATAGGCCCTGCCGTACAACGTGAGCTGGCGCATGTCGTACGTTCAGCGGGCGGCAGTGGCCCCAGGGCGCAGCGTCAGGACCTGGGTCGCATCACCACGCCGCACGAACACAGCGGCAATGCGGTTCTTGTCCAGCCCCTTGACCAGATCGTTGAACTGGCGAGCCCCGGTCACATCGGTGTCGCCTAGCCGCAGAATGATGTCGCCAGGACGAATGCCGGCACGCATGGCGGGACCGTCCGCGACTTCGACCTCCACGCCCGACTTCACCTTCAGCTCTTTCAGGCGGGCATCCGGAATGTCGTTGACGATCAGCCCAAGTGCATTGGGCTTGGCCGCCTGCGCAGTGGCCTCGTCTTTGGCCGGCGGTGTGCCGCGAGCCTTCGCTCGCGTTTCGGGCTCCAACTCCGTCACGGTAATCGATACGTCGCGCGTTGCGCCCTTGCGCCACAACTGCATCGGTACCTTCGTGCCGGGCTTGGTATCGCCGACCATGCGCGGCAGGTCGGACGCTTTTTCGATCTCCCGGCCGTTGAACTTCAGGATGATGTCGCCCGGCTCGATCCCGGCCTTCTCGGCCGGACCACCCGGCTCGACGCTGCCAACCAGCGCGCCGCGCGCACGGCCCAGGCCGAGCGAATCCGCCACTTCCTTGGTCACATCGCCGATCGCCACGGCAATACGGCCGCGTGTCACGCGCCCAGAGGTCTTCAACTGCTCGGTGACGCGCATCGCTTCGTCGATCGGAATCGCGAACGAAATGCCCATGTAGCCACCGCTGCGGCTGTAGATCTGCGAGTTGATGCCGATGACCTCGCCGCGCAAATTGATCAGCGGGCCGCCAGAGTTGCCGGGATTCACGGCCACATCGGTCTGGATGAACGGCAGGTAGTCACCGGTATCACGTCCCTTGGCGGAGACAATGCCAGCCGTCACGCTGTTGTCGAGCCCGAACGGCGAACCAATCGCCAGAACCCATTCGCCCGCGCGAACCTTGTCGGAATCGCCCAGTGTCAGTCGCGGCAGCCCCGTTGCCTCGATCTTGAGGAGCGCCACGTCCGTGCGTTTGTCCGCGCCGATCAGCTTGGCCTTGAACTCGCGCTTGTCGGGCAGCGTGACGTAGATGGTTTCCGCATCGGCCACCACGTGGGCATTGGTCATCACGTAGCCATCCTGGCTGATGATGAAGCCTGAACCGACGCCGCGGCTCTGTTCCTCGCCCTGCGGCGGCTGGCCCTGTGGCGGCTGGCCGCGCCGCGGCGCGCCTGGCGCCGGGGCGCCGGGCGTCGGCGCGCCCGGCATCGGCACACCGAAAAAGCGCCGGAAAAACTCGGCCATGTCGTCGTCTTCACTGCCCGGGCCGCCGCGCGAGCGCACGCGCTCCGTGGTCCGGATATTGACGACGGCGGGACTGGCTTTCTCCACCAGGTCGGTGAAGTCGGGCAGGTTGTAGTTGGAAGCCGCGGCCTGCGCGTGACCCACTTCGGCAATCGCCGGACCGAGAATCAACATGGCAGCCATGACCATGGCACGTGCCAGGGCTGGGGATCTGAACGTCATCGACAACTCCCGGGATTCAGCAAATGATGAGGTACCGGCTGGGACAAGATGCGGGATGCCGCCCGCGGGGACACGCGGACACGGGGCCGGGCAGACCCCGCATTCGCCACTTGTACGCGCTCAGTGTAACGCCTTGGGAGGGCGATATTCCACGGCCGACGCGAACTGCCGCACCGTGCTGGCGGGAACTTCGCCGACGACTGTAATCCAGTAGTCGGCGATGCGGCGCACGACAACCTGCGTGGCGCCGAGCGAAGCGACGCCTTCACGGCGCACACGCTGCTCGGACACGGGTTCGATGAACACCGACAGCCCGGTCAGCCCGTCGCTGTACACCACCTGAAGCACCTCGAACACCTGCCCGCGGCCCTGAGCAGGCGCGCGCAGCTCGCCCAGCGGGCGGCGCACTTCACGAATCTTCTGGAATCCCTTCAGCGGCACGGCGATGTTCCAGCCTTCATCCGCAACGTTGGTCGGCTGATAGGTGACCTCGTAGTGGTTCCAGGAACTGGAGTTCTTGATCGCCCCGAGGATGCGTTGCTTGTCCGAGGGCACGCCGATGTCGACCTGCGAAAAGGCCACCTGCTCCAGCACCTTGCCGCCATCGCCAATGGTCTGAGCCCGCATCAGCAAGCCGGAGTTCTTTTCGGCCCAGAGGCGTACGGCATAGCGCGCCGCATCGTGCGGCTCCAGCGAAAACACCTCGCATTCCACCCCGGCCACACGCTCGCCGGGCAGCTTGCGCATGTCGTACAGATCGAGCACATCGCTCTTGTTGGTGGCCAGCAGCGCCGGGAAGCGGTCCTTGGCTTCCTGCTTCTCGACCACCACGAGCTTGGCTTCGGGAATCAGGCTGTGGACGACATCATTCTGCCGCAGCACTTCGCGCGGCTTGCCGTCCAGCGTTTCCAGGCGCTCATACTCATTGTGCACGAGGTCGCTGTAGTGCTGGATCTTCGAGGCATGCATCACGCTGCCGCGCTGGTAGATCAGCGTGCCGACATAGTTTTCGCGCTGTGCTGCGCGATGGATCTTGCTGAGCCAGGCGGAGGCATCACGCCGGTTCAGCGAATTGTCCGAGGGCTGGGCCGTTGCCGCCGCCGCGCTCAGACACAAGGCGAGAAAAAAGGACCTGCGCAGGGCCCTCGTTCTCGGTGCGCCCGCTACGCCGGCGGGCGACCATCCTTTATGCATGTCCGGCATTATTCCTGCGAATTGTCCTGAGAGAAATTAGCGCCGTTGGCGACCGCGCGCATGGTGGGCACGAACGCCTCCGTTGCGACCGAGCTGCGATGAGCGCGCAGGTACTCGTCCAGCCGCGGATCGCGGATCATCTGGGCGCTATCGGCTGCGACGGTAACGAGGTTGCCGGGCTTGGCCGCCGCCGGCTGGTCCGCTCGCGCGACCACGGCGTCAGGCGTGCCCAGGTCGGCCGGCCCGCGCATTTGCGGCACCACGACCCAACTCACGGCCGCCACCGCCGCGGCGATGGCCGTGCCGGGCATGACCCGTCGCACCCACGACGGACGAACCAGCAAGCGCTGACGCATGCCCGCGGCCTGGGCCACAGCCGGCACCAGCACATGGGGCTCGTCCTCGAGGCGCGAGGAGAAGCGGGCGAGAAAATCGCCGGTCGGGCCCGCGTGGCTCAGTTCTTCCGAGCGCAGCGTATCGCCGATCATCTGGAACATCGACCAGTTCGCCATGCCGGCTTCGCTCTTGGCGAGCGCCACCACGGCATCGACCTCATGCGGCGACAGTTCGCCATCCATCAAGACGGAGATCTGCTCCGCCGCTTCCACTACATGAACCGACTGCTTATGAGCCTGACCCATTTCCCACCCCAAGACATTCCAATTCCATTGAACACCGATAATCCCGTCACTTTCTGTCGCTTATCGATGCAGGAACTGGCTGCAACGCTGGCCGCACGACATTCTTATCACTACCATCGCTTGCCCTCCGCCGTTCCCAGCAGCGGGCGCAATCTCTCGGCAATCGCCTCGCGCGCACGGAAAATGCGCGACCGCACCGTCCCGATCGGGCAACCCATCGCCTCGGCGATTTCCTCATAGCTGAGGCCTTCGATCTCGCGCAAGGTGATGGCGGTACGCAATTCTTCCGGCAGTGCCTCCATCGCACGGTTGACCGTTTCGGCAACCTGGCGCGTGTGCAGCATCGACTCCGGCGTATTGATATCCCTTAGTTGCTCACCATCCGCAAAAGTTTCAGCCTCTTCTGCATCGATGTCGCTGGACGCCTCGGGCCGCCGGCTCTGTGTGGCCAGGTAATTTTTGGCCGTGTTGACGGCGATCCGGTACAGCCATGTGTAGAAGGCGGATTCCCCGCGGAACTGGGGCAAGGCACGGTATGCCTTGATAAAGGCATCCTGCGCCACGTCCTCGACTTCGGCGGGATCTCTCACCAGGCGCGAAATCAGACGGATGATCTTCCGGTGGTACTTCGCCACCAGCAGCTCAAAGGCCCGCTTGTCGCCCTGCTGGACGCGTTCAACTAGGAGCTGATCGGCTTCGCGTTCGCTCACGTATGGCTCACCTGCAGTGTATCTCTTGGTTTGGTCGTCACGACGAACGTTGTATTTAACCTACGAACCACGGATGTTCCGGTGCTTCAAAGTGCATGCTGTGACCGCTGCCTAACAATAACGTTCCCCATCACATTGCGCTGGTTGCACCTCTCGTGCAACCGCCATTGCCACCCTTGCCGCGCGCACGACTCGCGGGGAGGCCGCCTGGAACGGGAACACCAATAGCCCGCGGCGCTTGCCGGGGCCTTGCGTCAGGTTCAGGAAGAGAATGCCGCCGACGTTCCAGCTCCCCGATACCACCGCTGTTTCGCTACCGGTACCGGGACGCCGGAGCACCACGCGAGGCATGCCATAGCGTTGCGGCGGCGACAGCACTGCGGAGCAGGTCTGGCTGGCCCATGACCACCCGGCGCGGGAGCTTCGAACCAGCATGACGGCTATGCCAAGCCATGCGACACAAATTAGGAAAGGAAAGACGCTGCCGACCGCGCCGTGGGTCATTGCCGCACCCACGCACATCCGGGCCAGCAGGCCGAGGGCAGCGAACTCGCCGGACCACAACGCCAGCAGGGCCCACTGCAAAGGAGTGAGCCCGCCGAGACGAGGGCCGGCGAGGCGCTTCCGTGACACCGAATCAGGCGCGACGGAAAACCAGCGTGCCGTTGGTACCGCCGAAGCCGAAGTTGTTCTTCACGGCCACATCGATCTTCATGTCACGCGCCGTGTTGGCCACGTAATCCAGGTCGCATTCCGGATCCTGGTTATCGATGTTGATGGTCGGCGGCGACACCTGGTGATGCAACGCCAGCACGGTGAAGACCGATTCCAGGCCACCGGCGCCGCCCAGCAAATGGCCGGTCATCGACTTGGTCGAATTCACCACCATCTTGTAGGCATGGTCGCCGAAGGCCGCCTTGACGGCGTCGGACTCGTTCTTGTCGCCCAACGGCGTAGACGTGCCGTGTGCGTTCAGGTACTGCACCTGGTCGGCATTGATGCCGGCATCGCGCAGCGCATTGACCATGCAGCGGCGCGGACCGTCCATGTTCGGCGCGGTCATGTGGAATGCGTCGCCGCTCATGCCGAAGCCCACGAGTTCGGCATAGATGCGCGCACCGCGTGCCTTCGCCGATTCGTACTCTTCCAGCATCATGACGCCCGCGCCCTCGCCCAGCACGAAGCCGTCGCGGTCCTTGTCCCAAGGGCGCGAAGCCGCCGCCGGATCATCATTGCGCGTCGACAGGGCACGCGCGGCAGCGAAGCCGCCAATGCCCAGCGGCGACACGGTCGATTCAGCGCCGCCGGCCAGCATCGCATCGGCGTCGCCAGCCTGAATCAGGCGGGCGGCCAGGCCGATGCTGTGCAGGCCGGTGGTGCACGCCGTCACGGCAGCAAGGTTCGGACCCTTCAGGCCGTGCATGATCGACAGGTGACCCGAGATCATGTTGATGATCGAACCCGGCACGAAGAACGGCGAGATACGGCGCGGACCACGTTCGGTCAGCGTGGCATGCGTGTCCTCGATCATCGGCAAGCCGCCAATGCCCGAACCCACCAGCACGCCGATGCGCTCGGCATTGGCATCGGTCACTTCGAGCCCGCTGTCCTTCAGCGCCTGGGCGCCGGCCGCGATGCCAAAGTGGATGAAGGTATCCATATTGCGGGCTTCCTTGGCGGGGATGTAATCCTCGGCATTGAAGCCCTTCACTTCCCCGGCAAAGTGCACGGAAAGCGCGGAATGATCGAATTTGGTGACGGTGGCGATGCCAGACTTGCCGGCAACCAGGGTGGCCCAGCCTTCGGCAACCGTGTTTCCGACCGGAGACACAAGGCCAAGCCCAGTGACAACGACGCGACGACGGCTCACTATGATTTCCTACGGGTGCGTGATGCAGGATCGGGACACATCACCGCGTTCCGGCGACTGGCAGTGTTACCCGGCCAGTCAGGTCCGCGCGGCATGAGCCTTGATTCTGCGTCTTCGAACAGACGAAAGCCACAGAAAACAGCAAGGCGCTACCGCAACGGTGCGCCCACCCGCCTTCTGTGGCTCGGAATTCAGATACGACTGGCTTAGGCCTTGACGTGCGCGGTGGCGTAGTCGATTGCCTGCTGCACGGTCGTGATCTTCTCGGCTTCCTCATCAGGAATTTCCATGCCGAATTCATCTTCCAACGCCATCACGAGTTCAACCGTGTCCAGCGAGTCCGCACCGAGATCGTTCACGAACGAGGATTCGTTCTTGATGTCTGCCTCGGCCACGCCAAGCTGTTCTGCCACGATTTTCTTGACGCGTTGTTCGATATTGTCCATGTAACCCTCCAGGGAAGTTCGACAAAAAGTGGGCGCATTTTAGCAGGTTTGGGGCGTCAGAAATGCCGCCTGCCAAGCTTTGCAAGAATCGCACCCGATTGGTTCGGAAAACTACTATTTCAGGCAGCTTCTTCCGGCTTCTTCGCCGAAAGAGCCGCCCAAAAACCTTTTAATTCATGTACATGCCGCCGTTCACATGCAACGTCGTGCCGGTGATGTAGGCAGCCTGCGGACCGGCCAGGAAGGCCACCGCATTGGCAATATCTTCCGGCTGACCCAGACGTCCAAGCGGAATCTGCTGCTTGAGCGAAGCATGCTGCTCTTCGGACAGCGCCTTGGTCATATCGGTGTCGATAAAGCCCGGCGCGACGCAATTGACGGTCACGTTGCGGCTGCCGATTTCGGCCGCCAGCGAGCGGGTCATCCCCGCCACGCCCGCCTTGGCAGCCGAGTAGTTCATCTGGCCCGGATTGCCCACCGAGCCGACCACCGACGTGATGTTGATGATGCGGCCCTGGCGGGCTTTCATCATCGGGCGCAGCACCGCACGAGACAGGCGGAAAACCGAGGTCAGGTTGGTCTGGATGACCGCCAGCCAGTCCTCGTCCTTCATGCGCATGGCGAGCTGGTCCTGCGTGATGCCGGCATTGTTGACCAGCACGCCGATACCACCGTGGCCCTTCACGATCTCGTCGATCAGGGCGTCGCAGGCGGCAGCGTCATTCACGTTCAGCACGGCACCCTTGCCCTTCAGCCCTTGCGCGCCGAGGTATTCGGTGATGCCGGCAGCGCCCGATTCGCTGGTGGCGGTACCAATCACGGTGGCGCCCTGGCGAGCCAGTTCCAGCGCAATGGCGCGGCCAATGCCACGCGAAGCGCCAGTGACCAGCGCGACCTGGTTATCGAGGAGTTTGGTCATTCGATTTGTCCTTTCTTGCAGGCGCTTACTTCAGCAGCGCCAGGGTGTCCTGCAGCGAGGCGGGATCGAAGATCGCGCCGCCCACCAGGTTGCCGTCGATGCGCTTGGTCATGCCAGCCAGCACCTTGCCGGGGCCGCATTCGATCACGTGCGTAACGCCTTCCGCGGCCATCTTCTGCACGCATTCCACCCAGCGCACCGGCGCAGCCGCCTGGCGCACCAGCGCGTCCTTGATCGCATCCGGATCGTTGACGATGGCGACATCGACATTGTTGACCAGCGGAATCGCCGGCGCCGAGAACGTCAGTCCGGCCATGCGTTCGCGCAGGCGGTCCGACGCCGGCTTGAGCAGCGACGAATGGAACGGCGCCGACACGGGCAACGGCAGCGCGCGCTTGGCGCCCTTGGCCTTGGCCACTTCGCACGCCTTCTCGACGCCGGCCTTGCTGCCGGCGATCACGACTTGCAACGGCGCGTTGAAATTCACCGCCTCCACCACCCCGGCGGCCGATGCTTCGGCGCAAACCGCGCGCACGTCATCATCCGACAGCCCCAGGATCGCGGCCATGCCACCCGCGCCCACCGGCACGGCCTCTTGCATGGCTTGCGCGCGGAAGCGCACCAGCGGCACGGCGTCGGCAAACGGAATCACGCCCGCTGCCACCAGCGCCGAGTACTCGCCCAGGCTGTGACCCGCAACCAAGGCAGGCACCGGGCCGCCGGCGTCGAGCCACGCGCGGTAGATCGCCACGGCCGCGGTCAGCATGACCGGCTGCGTGTTCGTGGTCAGGTTCAGTTCTTCAGCCGGGCCTTCGGCGATCATGCGGCCGATATCCTGGCCCAGCGCCGTCGACGCTTCCTCCAGGGTCGCGCGCACCGCGGCGTTGTCGGCGAACGCATTGAGCATGCCAACCGATTGCGAACCCTGGCCGGGAAATACGAAAGCAAATTTCATCGGAGTGCTATCCCAGAAATTGAATACCTGTAGCCGCGCGGCCGACCTTGCCTGCCGCGCCGGCTGTCATTACATGCGCAGCAGCGCAGCGCCCCAGGTGAAGCCGCCACCCACGCCTTCCAGCAGCACGGTATGCCCCGGGCGGATACGGCCGTCGAGCACAGCGGCGTCGAGCGCCAGCGGAATCGAAGCGGCCGAGGTATTGCCGTGCTCGTGCACGACGGCCACCATGCGGTCGGCAGGCAGGCCAAGCTTGCGCGCGGTGCCCTGCATGATGCGGATATTGGCCTGGTGGGGAATCAGCCAGTCGACCTGCTCGGGTTGGATCTCCGCCGCGGCCATCGCCTCGCGCGCCACTTTGTCCAGCACCGTCACGGCAAGCTTGAACACCGCCTGGCCGTCCATATGGAGCAAGGGATTGCCGATGATCGCGCCGCCCGCGACGTTGCCTGGCACGCACAGGATATCCACATGGCTGCCGTCCGAGTGCATGGCCGTCGACAGGATGCCCGGCTCGTCGGAGGCCGTCAGCACGACCGCGCCCGCACCATCGCCGAACAGCACGCAAGTGGTGCGGTCGTTGAAGTCGAGAATCCGCGAGAAAACTTCCGCACCGATTACCAGCACATTGCGATGCGAACCGCTGCGGATGAACTTGTCAGCGGTGGCCAGCGCATACACGAAGCCCGAACACACGGCCTGCAGGTCGAATGCCGCGCACTGGTTGTTGATGCCAAGCTTGTTCTGGACGATGCACGCCGTGCTCGGGAACACGAAGTCCGGCGTAGACGTCGCGACGATAATCAGGTCGATGCTCTGGCGGTCAATGCCAGCCGCCTCGATCGCCTTTTCGGCAGCCTTGACGGCCAGATCGCTGCTTGCCACGTCAGGCTCGGCCCAATGCCGGGCCGAGATGCCGCTGCGCGAGAAAATCCACTCGTCGCTGGTCTCGATGCCCTTTTCGGCCAGCTGCGCCGCCAGATCATGGTTGGTCACGCGCCGCGGGGGCAGGTAGCTCCCGGTACCGATGATTTTTGCGTACTTGGTCATGTAGTGTCGGATCGATTTGTCCGTATGGCAGCCCAGGCGCCGGCCCGATGCATCAGGCGGCGCGGGTGCTGGGGTGCGGGGTCGGTGCTGTCTCCGGGCCGCCTGGCGCAGCGCCCGCAGCGCTGGTCTTGTCGGCGAATGCCCTTGCTATGCGTTCGATGACGCCATTCTTGGCGGCATCATACCCGCGTTTGATCGCCCACTCAAAGGAATGGGCATCGGCCGACCCGTGACTCTTGATCACCAGTCCGCGCAGACCGAGCAGCGAAGCGCCGTTGTAGCGCGCCGGATCCAGCCGCTTGGCCAGGCGAGACAGCACGGGCATGGCAATGCCCGCGAGCAGCTTGGTAAACCAGGAACGGGTGAACTCTTCCTTGATCATGCCGCCGATCATCTTCGCCAGGCCTTCGGTGCTCTTGAGCGCCACGTTGCCGACGAAGCCATCGCAGACGACGATGTCGGTCGTGCCCTTGAAAATGTCGTTGCCTTCCACGTTGCCGTGGAAATTCAACTCCGACGCACGCAGCAGTTCGCCCGCGCGCTTGACCACCTCGTTGCCCTTGATCACTTCCTCGCCGATATTGAGCAGGCCTACCGTCGGGTGTTCCTTGTGGTCCACCACGGCCACCATGGCCTCGGCCATGCGCGCGAACTGCAGCAGGTGCTCCGGTTCGCAATCGGCGTTGGCGCCAAGATCGAGCACGGTGGTGCCCCAGCCCTTCTCGTTGGGAATGGTGGTGGCGATGGCCGGGCGCTCGATGCCTTCAAGCGTCTTCAGCACGTAGCGAGACACCGCCATCAGCGCGCCGGTATTGCCAGCGGAAATGCAGGCGCCAGCCAGGCCTTCCTTGACCTGGGTCACGGCGACCCGCATCGAGGAATCCTTCTTCTTGCGAAGCGCCACTTCCACCGGGTCATCCATGGTGATGACCTCGGTCGCCGGCACGATGGTGACGCGCGCATGGTTCTGCGCGTGCAGCTTTTTCAGCTGCGCCTGGATGGCGTCGGGCAGGCCGACCAGTACCACCTCGGCATCGTCATGACTGGAAAGAAAACTGATCGCCGCCGGGACAGTCACGGAAACGCCGTGGTCGCCGCCCATGCAGTCGATAGCGATTTTGATCGTCATTGTTCCGGATACGGATTACGCATCGGCGCCGGCGGAAAGCCGGTTCGCATCGCGAGCGCCCAACAAAAAAGCGGCAACGATCTTGCCGCTTTTTTGTCTCTGACCTACAGGCATGCGCGAGCGAGACGCAACGTCACGCCGAACGAAGCGATCAGTCGTTCTTGGTCTTGATGACCTTGCGACCACGGTAGTAGCCGTTCGGGCTCACGTGGTGGCGCAGGTGGGTTTCGCCGGTGGTCGGCTCGACGGCCAGCGGAGCGACCGACAGGTGGTCGTGCGAGCGATGCATGCCGCGCTTGGACGGCGACTTCTTGTTCTGTTGAACAGCCATGATGACTCCTTCGAGAATTTTTCAATATTAACACACGCATCCCGCACTAGGCGTAGCCGGGGCCCGGCCGGATGCATCAACCACTACCTGCAAGACCTTGCGCGCGCCGCCCTGCGGCATCAATGCTTGGTCTTCAGGCCGGCCAGCGCCGCGAAGGGCGATGGTCGCTTTTCCTCTTCCTCCGGTGCAGCCTCGGGCTCCACCTCGCCATCGGCGCCGGTCACGAGACTCTCGTGCACTGCCGGGCAGACAGCATGCTTGGGTGCCGCAGGCAGCGCCAGCAACACCTCGTCTTCAATCAGTTCAAGCAACGAAAATCGCTTGGAGCCGGCAATCGCGTCGAGATCGTCATCGTCCATCGGCGCGCTGTCGGCCGCCTCATCGCTGGCGAACACCTCAAAGCGCATGGACGTGGCAACGGGCTCCGCGTAGACCCCAAGGCAACGCTGGCAGCTCAGCCAGACGTGACCGTTCACGGAAAGATCCAGGAACAGGCGCTGCACCACGGGCGCGCCGGGCGCCGACGCCTCTTCGCGCGCGAACCCGGTGGCCGCATAGGCGAACACCTCGCCTGCCGCCGAAGCTGGCGCTTGCGCGGCCGTCTCGGCTAAGATGCGCGGCAAATCCCGCACCGCCACCTGGCCGGCTGTGCTAACGCCTTTGCGGCAGAAAGCAAAGAGATCCAGCTCGCGCAGGTCGATCGACTCGGTCATATGGCTGCTCATGCATGGTTCGCTACATCCTGGGCCATCAGGCCTTTCAGGCGGCACGGCAAACCATGCTCGGATGCGGCGAAACGCGGGATTATAAGACGAAACCTGCTGCCCGGTCAAAGGTCTTGAACGCTTTAACCTTTGAATTTCTGTTCCGCTTCAATCACTTATGCATTTACAACCACTTCCCAGATTGATCCTGGGCTCCAGTTCGCCGTATCGGCGCGAGTTGCTTGAGCGGCTGCGCCTGCCTTTCGAGGTGGCGGTGCCGGATATCGACGAAACCCCGCTGGACCAGGAAACGCCTGAGGCCACCGCGCTGCGCCTGTCGCTGAACAAGGCTGAGGCGATCGCCCTGCGCCACCCCGGCACCCTGATCATCGGCTCGGACCAGGTGCTGACGCTCGACGGCCGGCAGATGGGCAAGCCCGGTACCCACGACAAGGCGCGGGAGCAACTGCGCCTGATGCGTGGACGTACCGCGACCTTCCATTCCGCGCTCTGCCTGCTCGATGGACGCAGCGGCCAGTCGCAGCTTGCCGACGTGCAGACGCGCGTCACCCTGCGCGACCTCAGAGACGCCGAGATCGATGCCTACCTAAACCTCGAAAAGCCGTACGATGTCGCCGGCAGCGCCAAGTCCGAAGGCCTGGGCATCGCGTTGCTGTCACGCGTGGAATCGGATGATCCCACCGCGCTGGTCGGCCTGCCGCTGATCACGCTGACGACGATGCTGCGCCAGGCCGGTTACCCATTCTTTGCCGCATGAGCGGCGCCCCCATACGATGAGCGGCACCCTTTACCTGATCCCCAACACCCTGGGCAAGCGCGACGAAGCGGACCCGCTGCCGGACGTAATCCCTGCGGGCGTCCAGCAAGTTGCCGCGCAACTGGACTACCTGGTCGCGGAGAACGCCAAGACCGCGCGCGCTTTCCTCAAGAAGCTGGGGGAGACGTGCCCGCTGGCACGACCGATCCAGCAGATCGAAATTCGAGAACTGAATGTCAACACCCGCGCCGATGCACTGGCTGAACTGCTCGCGCCGCTGGCCGAGGGCCGTGACGGCGGGTTGCTGTCGGAAGCCGGCGTGCCCGCCGTGGCGGACCCCGGCGCTGAACTGGTGCGACTGGCCCATGCGCGCGGCATCCGTGTTCGTCCGCTGGTCGGGCCCAGTTCGATCCTGCTCGCGGTGATGGGCTCGGGGCTGAACGGCCAGAGCTTTGCTTTCAACGGCTACCTGCCGGTGGACGCCGACGAGCGCGCGAAGCGGCTGCGCGAACTGGAACAGCACTCGCGCAAATTCCGCCAGACCCAGGTGTGGATTGAAACGCCCTACCGCAACGGCGCCCTGCTCGATGCACTACGCCAGCACTGTGCCGGCACCACGCTGCTGTCGGTAGCGGTGGACCTGACGCTGCCAACCGAGGCCATCGTCACGCTGCCGCTCGCGCAGTGGCGGCCGGACCGGCTCGACCTGCACAAGCGCCCCGCCATCTTTTCCTTGCTCGCCGACTGAATCGGCGCAAATGAGGGGAAGTCTCCCGGCGGACGGAATCCGCCGGGAAGCCCGCGCTTAGCGCATGCCTTTCAGCCCGGTGCTCCAGAGCATCGTCTTCATCGCAGCCGCGCCCATCGCGGCGCCAAAGCGCTTGGCCACGCGTTCGGCGATGTTCTCCTTGACGGTGTAGTCGACGATGTCCTCGGCCTTGAACAAGTCGCGCGCCACGTAGTCGGCGCCGCCCAGGCCATCCGCCAGCCCCAGTTCGACACTGCGCTCACCCGACCAGAACAGGCCCGAAAACAGCTCAGGATCGTCCTTGAGGCGATCGCCGCGCCCCTCCTTCACCACGTCGATGAACTGCTGGTGGATTTCCTTGAGCATGGCTTCCGCGTAGGCCTTCTGCCGGGGCACCTGCGGCGAGAACGGATCCAGCATGCCCTTGTTGGCGCCCGACGTGTACAGGCGGCGCTCCACGCCCAGCTTGTCCATCAAACCCGTAAAGCCGAAACCGTCCATTAGCACGCCGATCGAGCCGACGATACTGGCCTTGTCGACATAGATCTTGTCCGCGGCGGCCGCCACGTAATAGCCTCCGGACGCGCAGATCTCTTCGACGACCACGTAGAACGGCTTGGACGGGTACAGCCCGCGCAGGCGGTGGATCTCGTCGTTGATGATGCCCGCCTGCACCGGCGAGCCGCCGGGCGAGTTGATCTTCAGGATCACCCCGGCGGCATTGCTGTCGGCAAACGCCGCCTGCAGCGAGGCGTTGATCGATTCCGCGCTGGCCGGGGTCCCCGCTGCAATCTCGCCGTCCAGCGACACCATGGCAGTATGTTTGCCCGTGCCGATGGCACTGTCGCCCTTGAAGTCGAACACGGCGAAAAAGATGGCCAGCAAGACAGCCAGGCCGGCGAAACGGAAAAAAATGCGCCAGCGGCGAGCGGCACGTTGCTCGCGCAGCGTCGCCATCAGCACTTTTTCAAGCACGTCGCGCTCCCAGCCGGCACCACCGCCGACCGGGCCGCCGCCCTTGCCACCCTCTATGCGCGTCTTGCGCTCGCCAGCCTCACGCCGTACGGCGTCATCGGAGGCACGCAATTCGCGCTCGAGCGGATAGTCCGCCTTGTGCGCCGTCTCCAGACGCTCCGCCTCGGTCGCACCGCTCGCCGGACCCGGCGCCGCGGCGGGGCTTGTACCGGCGTATTCATCCGGCTGACCCGATTCGCCCGAAGGCGGTTTTTGCTGTTCTGTCATGCAAGTGGCTCGTGGAAGGGCTCTGGGTTACGCAGTGCTCGCCGGCAACTCCGCTGGTCGGTATGGCGCTTCGGGCACCCAGAATACCTTGCCGTCGCGCTCTTCGATACGCAATTTAGCCAGGGAAGCTCCCCGGCAAGGACCGCCGACACACAACCCGCTGTCGGGCTCGTACATGGCCCCATGTGTCGAACAGATCAAGTATAGGCCCGAGGACTCGAAAAACTGCCCTTCCTGCCAGTCCAGCTCCATGGGCACGTGGGCGCACTGGTTCAGGTAACCATGCACCGCACCATCGAAGCGCACAGCGAAGGCCGCCAGCCGGCGCGACTGGAATTCCACGGTGAAACGCACGCCCGCTCCGCCGTCGATCAGCGTGTCGGCTGGACACAGGAACTGCGCGGCCACGCCGTCGACACTGGCCTCAGGCATTGGCCAGCAGCCATTCCGTCAGGTCACCGATGGAGCTCGCGCAGTGGACAGGCGCCATGGCGCGCAGCGAATCCCCGGGATGCGCGCCATATGAAACGCCGATGCCATGGGCGCCCGCATTGAGGGCCATCTGGAGGTCGTGTGTCGTATCGCCGATCATCACCGTGCGGCCCAGGTCCTGGCCCAGTTCACGGGTCAGTTCCTGCAACATCGCCGGATGTGGCTTCGAAAACGTCTCGTCTGCGCAACGCGTGGCATCGAACAGCCGCGTCAGGCCGCTCGCAGCCAGTGCGCGTTGCAGGCCGACACGTGTCTTGCCCGTCGCCACGCCAAGGAAATAGTGCTCGCCGTGCAGCGCCTCGAGCATTTCGCGCACGCCGTCGAACAGCACCAGGTCGGCATCACGTGTCAGGAAATGGTAGCGATACCGTTCAGCCAGACGGGGATAGTCGGCCGGGTCCAGGGTCGGAACGGCATACGACAGCGCGTCTTTCAGGCCGAGCCCGATGACATGGCTGGCGGCACTGTCGTCGGGAACCGGCAGCCCGAGGTCCCGGCTGGCCAGCTGGATACATTTGGCGATGGTCGGGGTGGAATCCATCAGGGTTCCGTCCCAGTCGAACACGATCAGGTCAAATTGTTGCCTGGCCATTACTTTCCTTGTTGGCATGAGCGGCGCCCGACTCCGGGGCGCCCTGGTTTTTCTGGCTACGCAATTGTTGCAGGAATCCGGTGCATTCGTCCGGCAGGGGTGCCGACACCACGAGCGGTTCGCCGGTCCCCGGATGGACAAACGTCAGCTTGTGCGCGTGCAGGAACATGCGCTTGATGCCCGGCCGCGCGCTCGCCCGGGCCAGCTGCTTGTTCAGCGCAAAGTCGCCGTACTTCTCGTCGCCGACAATGGGAAAGCCGGAGTGCGACAGGTGCACGCGAATCTGGTGCGTGCGTCCGGTCTTCAATTCCGCTTCCAGCAGCGTGAAGCCCGGGAAAGCCTCGATCCGGCTGAACACCGTGTGCGAGGCCAGGCCGTCCTCCTGAACGCGGACCCGGCGCTCGCCGTCCGGCGTGCTGTATTTATACAGAGGCAGGCGGATATGCTGGCGGCTGTTCGCGAACTCCCCGGCCACGCAGGCGAAGTAGCGCTTGTCCATGCTATTGCCACGGATCTGTTCGTGCAGGTCAACCAGCGCCGACCGCTTCTTGGCCAGGACCAGGATGCCAGACGTCTCCCGGTCCAGGCGGTGGACCAGCTCCAGGAATTTGGCCTGCGGCCGCGCCTTGCGCAGCTGCTCGATCACACCGAAGGCCACGCCCGAGCCGCCATGCACGGCCACGCCTGCCGGCTTGTTGATGATGAGCAGGTGCGCGTCCTCGAACAGGACCGGAAAATCGGCCGCCGGCACGGGTTGTCGGCCGCCAGCTTGTGAAGATTCCGCCACCCGCATGGGCGGAATACGAACCACGTCGCCGATCTGAAGACGATAGGTGGCGTCGATGCGACCCTTGTTGACACGCACCTCTCCCGACCGCAGCACCCGGTAGATATGGCTCTTCGGCACCCCCTTCGATATCTTCAGCAGGAAGTTGTCGATGCGCTGCCCTTCGGCGCCTTCGTCAATCGTGACATACGCCACCTGGGGAGCAGCCGGCGCGGACTTTGCCCCTGTTTCAATTTGATGGCGTAACTCATTCATTTTCAATATAATTTCCTCGCTGTTCCGGCCAATGACCGGCAGCACAAGGCCTGTGTAAGCGATTTATCGCATTTTACACTTGGGGTTGCCGTCAGCCCTTCCGTCTCCCGCTTATTCGCGTAACCCGCAGGCGCCAGACGGGCAAATGACGGCAAAGCAGCACGCGCGCAATTGCCGGCGCGCAGGAAGTCGCCCAGAGGTGGCTTCGGCAAGGCCGGCAATTTCGTGGGAACAAAGTGTTCAGGTAAAACAGAATTCAAGGCGGATGCCCGGTGGCATCCGCTTCGGTGAGAGAAAGTCCCGCCGCACCGGGAAACGGTGCCGGCCGGCAGGCGTGCCTGCCACCTGACTAGAAATACCGGCGCCCGGTCGCAGAACTCCAAGAAGTAGTAGGTGCGCCCGCCAGGAGATGTCAGGTAGCAAATGGTCGCCGTGCCGCGTCCGAAAAACTTGCTCTTTGACGCGTCTAGGCCTTCCGTGGCCGGCCGCGATGTCGCCGGCGCCGTTTGCGCCGGCCCCGCATCGCCGCCGGCATCCGGGAATACGCCGGATTTCTGCGACAAGAGCAGCAGCCGGTGTTCTTTCCCGCCACGCGGACGTTCTCCCAGACGTCGTCGCCTTTCTTTCACCCGCGCCCAGCCGGTTGCGTCTTGACGCAATTTGGCGCTTTTCGGCAATTCTCGCGCCTCGCTTCGCTCCCTTGCGTGCTTCATCGATTCGCCGCGGACACCGCTTGACGGTGCCATCCGCGACACTGGAGTTATTGCGATGAAACGCATGCTGTTTAACGCGACGCAACAGGAGGAGTTGCGCGTCGCCATCGTCGACGGTCAGAAACTGATCGATATCGACATCGAAACCGCCGGGCGCGAACAGCGCAAGGGCAATATCTACAAGGGTGTCATCACCCGCATCGAACCCTCGCTGGAAGCCTGCTTCGTCAATTACGGCGAAGAACGCCACGGTTTCCTGCCCTTCAAGGAAGTCGCCCGCGCCTTCTTCAAGGAAGGCATCGACGTGCGCAACGCGCGCATCCAGGACGCCCTCCATGAAGGCCAGGAACTGATCGTCCAGGTCGAGAAGGAAGAGCGCGGCAACAAGGGCGCGGCCCTGACCACGTTCATCTCGCTGGCCGGCCGCTACCTGGTGCTGATGCCGAACAACCCGCGCGGCGGCGGCGTGTCGCGCCGCATCGAAGGCGAAGACCGCCAGGAACTGCGCGAAACCATGGCGCAGCTGGCCGTGCCGGACGGCATGAGCATCATCGCCCGTACCGCCGGCATCGGCCGCTCGGCCGAGGAACTGCAGTGGGACCTGAACTACCTGCTGCAACTGTGGAAGGCCATCGACGGCGCCGCCGGCGACAACAAGGCCCCGCTGCTTATCTACCTGGAATCGAGCCTCGTCATCCGCGCGATCCGCGATTACTTCCAGCCGGATATCGGCGAGATCCTGATCGATACCGACGAGATCTACGAACAGGCCCGCGCCTTCATGAGCGTGGTGATGCCTGACAACATGAACCGCGTGAAGAAGTACCGGGACGACGTGCCCCTCTTCTCGCGTTTCCAGATCGAGCACCAGATCGAGTCGGCCTATTCCCGCATGGTGATGCTGCCGTCCGGCGGCGCCATCGTGATCGACCACACCGAGGCCCTGGTCTCGGTCGACGTCAACTCGGCCCGCGCCACCAAGGGCGCCGACATCGAGGAAACCGCGTTGCGCACCAACCTGGAGGCGGCCGACGAGATCGCGCGCCAGCTGCGACTGCGCGACCTGGGCGGCCTGATCGTGATCGACTTCATCGACATGGAGTCGGGCAAGGCCCAGAAGGATGTCGAAACCCGCCTGAAGGACGCCCTGCGCCACGATCGTGCGCGTGTGCAGATGGGTAAGATCAGCCGCTTTGGCCTGATGGAGCTGTCGCGCCAGCGCCTGCGCCCGTCTCTGTCGGAGGGCTCGCACATCACTTGCCCGCGTTGCAACGGCACGGGCCACATCCGCGATACCGAATCGTCCGCCCTGCAGGTGCTGCGCATCATCCAGGAAGAGGCGATGAAGGAGAACACCGCCGCCATCCACTGCCAGGTGCCGGTGGAGGTCGCCGCCTTCCTGCTGAACGAAAAGCGCCAGGAAATCAACCTGATCGAGCTGCGCTTCAAGGTCAATGTGCTGCTGATTCCGAACAAGCACCTGGAGACGCCGCACTACAAGCTTGAGCGCCTGCGCCACGACGATCCGCGCCTGGAGGAAGGCACGGCCAGCTACCGCATGGCCGAAGCCGCCGCCAAGGAACTGGAAGCCGATACCAGCTACAGCAGCCGCAAGAAGGAAGACGCCAAGCCGCGCCAGGAAGCAGCGGTCAAGGGCATCACGCCGGAACAGCCGGCGCCTGTCTCGGTGCCTCGCGCCGAGCGCGCTCCGCGTCCGGAGGCCGCTCCGGCCGCCCCGCCGGTGCCGGCGACGAAGCCGGTCGAAGGCGGCGGTTTCATCGCCTGGCTGAAGGGCCTGTTTGGTGTCCGCCCGGCGGCGCCGGTGGTGGTCGAGCCGGCCAAGCCGGTCGCCAGCGAAGCGCGCAACCCCGAAGGGCGCCGCGAGCGCGGCCAGCGTGGCGAAGGCCGCGGCCAGGGCCAGCGTGGGGAGCGCGGCGAGCGTGGCGAACGCGGTGAGCGCACCGAGCGTGGCGAACGCGGTGAGCGCACCGAGCGTGGTGAACGCGCCGAGCGCGGAGAGCGCCAGCGCGGCGAACGCGGTCCGCGCGGCGAGCGTACCGAGCGCCAGGGTGGCGAGCGGACTGAACAACGCGAACCGCGCGAGCCGCGCGGCGAGCGTCAGGGCCGTCAGCCGCGCCAGGGCGACGCCCAAGCCACGCCCGCACTGGCCCGTCAGGCCGATGCCGCACAGGGTGAACGTGCCGAAGGGCGCCAGGAAGGCCGCCGCGACCGCAATCAGGATCGCCGCGAACGGCAGCGCGAGCGCCAGCGTGACCGTGGCGATGCGCGCGAAGCAGAAGCCGGCGAAGCCGCACCGGTGGAAGCCGTAGCTGCCATCCAGGCCGCTGCCAGCCTGCCGCAGGCAGCGTTCGAGGATACGCAAGCCGAGGCACCGCGCGCCGACCTGCCAGAAGGCGCTGAAGCCGCGACCGAAGGTGGCGAGGGCGAAGAACGTCGCCGCCGCAACCGCCGTGGCCGCAACCGCTATCGCCGCGAACGCGACGATTCGGTGCAGGGTTCGCAGGACGATGCCGAAGGCGATACGCCTGCGGAGATCGTGGCCGAAGCGACCGTCGCCGTGGCCGCCGAAGCCGCCGCACCGGCTCCGGCCGCTGCGGTAGCCGAAGTCCGGGAAGTCCGTGCAGTCGAAGCCGTCGCAATCATCGCGGAAGCGCCGGTTCAGGCTGTCGAGGCAGTTGCCGCCCCGGTGGCCGAAGTCAGGGCCGAACCGGTTGTGACGCAGGCACCTGCTCCGGTGATTGCCCAAGCCCCGGCCGCCGAAGTCGCACCGGCGCCAGTCGTCGTCGAGCCGGTAGCCGTGGCTAGCGAGCCTGTAGCGCCCATGCAGGCCGAGCCGGCCGCCGCCATCGTGCAGCCCGCCGTCGCACCCGCCGTGGTGGAAGCGCCGGCAGCACCCGTGGCCTCCACGGCTGCCGCACCGGCCACCGTGTCGCCGCTGCCGATGGAAGGCCTGCAGCCGATGCTGGCCACGGCCGGCCTGGAGTGGGTCGGCACGGACAGCGAAAAGCTGCGCGCAGCACAGGAGGCCGCCGCACGCATCGTGCCCGCGCCGCGCGTGCCGCGTGAGCGCAAGCCGCTGCCGCCGTTGCCGCAAGGCCCGATGATCCTGGTCGAGACCGGCGGCCGCGAGGTCGAATCGAACGCGCAGCAGTAAGCGCCACATTTCCTGTCCACGGGAAATCGAAGGGGACGGCATGGCCGTCCCCTTTTTCATGCAGGGGCAATCCGGATCCCGGCAGCCGGCCTCGGCTAGAATGGCACCAGAATGCATCCGATCCCCCGAGCCTGGCTCCCCGGACGCATCGCCCACCCACAGGCCATGACCGAAACCGTCATTCCGATCTTCGACCTGCGCGATCATCGCTACCGCTCGATGACGCCCAGCATCCCTGAAACGCTGGCAGAGCCTTCCGGGCTGGTCGCCGATACCCGGGCGCGCCCGCTGCACGACCTGCGTATCTCGGTGACGGACCGCTGCAATTTCCGCTGCGTGTATTGCATGCCGAAGGAAGTCTTCGACAAGGACTACACCTTCCTGCCGCACTCCGAACTGCTCAGCTTCGAGGAAATCGAGCGTACGGCACGACTCTTCGCCAGCCTGGGCGTCGAAAAAATTCGCCTGACTGGCGGCGAGCCGCTGCTGCGCAAGAACATCGAGAAGCTCGTCGAGATGCTGGCGCGCATCGAGACCGCCTCTGGCAAGCCGCTGGACCTGACGCTGACTACCAATGCATCGCTGCTTGCGCGCAAGGCGCGGTCGCTGCGCGATGCCGGACTGAGCCGCGTGAGCGTGAGCCTCGACGCCATCGACGATGCCACCTTCCGCCGCATGAACGACGTGGACTTTGCCGTGGCCGACGTGCTGCACGGCATCGAGACCGCGCAGGCGGTGGGGCTGGCGCCGATCAAGGTCAATATGGTGGTCAAGCGCGGTACCAACGACGCCGAGATCGTGCCGCTTGCCCGCCACTTCCGTGGCAGCGGCATCATCGTGCGCTTTATCGAATTCATGGATGTCGGCGCCAGCAACCACTGGCAGATGGACGAAGTGCTGCCGTCCGCCGAAGTGGTCCGCCGCATCGACGAAGCCTTCCCGCTGGAGCCGGTGCAAGCCAACTACGCCGGCGAAACCGCCGAGCGCTGGCGCTACCGCGACGGCGGCGGCGAGATCGGCGTGATCTCCAGCGTGAGCCACGCGTTCTGCGGCGACTGCAGCCGCATCCGGCTGTCGACCGAAGGCCGCCTCTACCTGTGCCTGTTCGCGACCGAGGGCTATGACCTGCGCGCCCTGCTGCGCGGCGGTTACAGCGATCTGCAGGTGTCGAACGCCATCGCGCAGGTCTGGCAGGGCCGCACCGACAACTACTCCGAGCAGCGCAGCAACCCTGCGGTGCGTCAGGCCCGCGCCGAACGCAAGATCGAAATGTCATACATCGGCGGATAACCCGCCGCCGGACCCAATCTCTCCGATGATTGCACGCGACGACATTACCGGCCTGATCCTGGCAGGCGGCAGGGGCAGCCGCATGGGCGGCACCGACAAAGGCCTCCAGCCCTTGCACGGCACGCCCATGGCCATGCACACGCTGATGCGGCTGACGCCCCAGACCGGGGCGCTGATGATCAACGCGAACCGCAACCTGTCGGCCTATGAATCGTTCGGCGTGCCGGTGGTGACCGACTCGGTGCCCGACTTTGCCGGACCGCTGGCCGGCATGCTGGCCGGGCTCGAGCAATGCCCCACGGGCTGGATGGTCACCGCGCCCTGCGATTCACCGTTCCTGCCTGCCGATCTGGTGCAACGGCTCGCCGACGCCATCGAAGCCGAAGGCGCCGATCTGGCGATCCCGGTCACGGTCGATGCGGACGGCCGCCGCCAGTTGCAGCCGGTCTTTTGCCTGATGCCGGTCGGCATGCTGGACGACCTGCTCGCCTACCTGAACGGCGGCGGACGCAAGATCGAAACCTGGGCGGCCTCGCACCGGCTCGCGGAAGTCCTGTTCGATGACGCCGGCGCCTTTGCCAATATCAACACCCTCGACGAGCTGCGCACGCACGACGCCGGCTGAAGGCCCGTTCCCACCATGCCATCCCTGCAATCCGTCATTTCCTGCCTGTCCGACTACGACCCCACCGCCCTGCCCGTGGCGCATGCCAACCGCATCATCGGCGAGGTGGTGGAGCCGGTGCGCGGCATCGAGCAGGTGCCCATCCGCAGCGCACTGGATCGCGTTCTGGCCGAAGACATCATCTCGCCGATCGACGTACCCGCGCACGACAACTCGGCGATGGATGGCTATGCCTTTGCCAGCAGCGCGCTACAGTCCGCCGCAGGGCACGTGGAACTGGAAGTCGCGCGTGAGACCGCATTCGCTGGTGGTGGCGCCGGCACCCCGCCGGGCGCAGGCCAGGCCGTGCGCATCATGACCGGCGCGGTCATGCCAGCAGGCTGCGACACCGTGGTGCCGCAGGAGTTTGTGGAAGCATCGGCCGATGGCAGCCGCATCCGCTTCGCCGCCGACACGGTGCGCGCTGGCGACAACCGGCGCCTGCGCGGCGAAGACCTGGCGCGCGACCAGGCTGCGTTGCCGGCTGGGCGCATCATCCAGCCCGCGGACCTGGGCCTGCTGGCCTCGCTGGGATTTGCCGAGGTACGGGTGCGCCGGCGCCTGCGCGTGGCTTTCTTCTCGACGGGCGACGAGTTGCGCTCGATCGGCGAGCCGCTCGATCCGGGCTGTGTCTACGACTCGAACCGCTATACCTTGCACGGCATGCTGCGACGCCTGAACGTCGAGCTGATCGACATGGGTGTGGTGCGCGACGATCCCGCTGCACTGGAAGCCGCGTTCCGCTCGGCCTGCGAGAATGCGGACGCTGTCATCACCTCTGGCGGCGTCTCGGTCGGCGAAGCCGACTACACCAAGCAGATCATGGCCAGCCTGGGCGACGTCACCTTCTGGAAAATCGCCATGCGACCCGGGCGCCCGATGGCATTCGGGCGCATCGCCTCGGGCGGACGCGACGCGCTACTGTTCGGCCTGCCCGGCAATCCGGTGGCCGTCATGGTCACCTTCTACCATTTCGTGCGCGCCGCACTGCACCGTCAAATGGGTGCCAGCGTGCCGCCGCTGCCGCTGATGCGCGTGCGCAGCGCCCAGCCGATCCGCAAGAAGCCCGGCCGCACCGAGTACCAGCGCGGCATCCTGGCGCGCGGCGAGCAGGACTGGGAGGTGCGAGTGACCGGACAACAAGGCTCCGGCGTGCTGCGCTCGATGAGCGAAGCCAATTGCTTCATCGTACTGGCGCACGAGCAGGATTCCGTCCGGGCCGGCGATCTGGTCGATGTTCTGCTGTTCGACGGGCTGGTCTGAGCTTAGAACCGCGGGCCCGGGCGACGCCAATGTGTCGTTTTTGCGCCGCATATTGACGCTCACTGTTGGCGGTAGCGGGTGAAATGGACGCCACGCCGTTGCCGGGCTATGCGTGGCAACGGGCAATCGCTACACTTGCCGCACGATTTTGAAACATATCTCTCCCCCGTCATGAATCAGGAGATTGCCTACCTCCACCCGGTCAAGACCGCCCGCGCACTGGTGCTGGTCTACCTGTGCTTTTCGGTACCGATCGTCTCGCTGGGGCTGTTTGTTGCCTTCATCCGCTATGGCGATCTGCCCGGCATCACCGTGTTCACGGCCCTGATCCTGAACGCACTGATCGGATTCGGTCTGCTGTGGCTGGCCTGCAAGGCCTACAACTGGGTTGCCGCACGCTTTGGCGGCATCGAAGTCCACGTGCGGGAACTGGCGCCCGAAGAGCAGAACTGACCAAATTGCGGAGCCGGCGCGTGTCGCGCCGCCAGCTTCAGCCGCCCGCGTCTTCCGACACTTCGGGCACTCCCAGCACCTCGGGCACGCCGGTGCCCAACAACTGCTGTGCCGCCTCGCCAGGCAAGGCCTCGACTGTCCGCAACTTGCGCGCCATCTGGCGCGTGCGAACCTCGGCCTGTTCGATATTGCGTGCCGCACGCTCCAGCGTATCGCGGGTCTTGGCAAGCACGTCCCCGAATTTCCCGAACTCCGTCTTCACCGCTCCCAGCACTTCCCACACTTCGCTGGAGCGCTTTTCCAGTGCCAACGTGCGGAAACCCATCTGCAGGCTGTTCAGCACTGCCGTCAGCGTGGTCGGCCCCGCCACCGTGACGCGGTAGTTCCGCTGCATCACATCGGTCAGGCCGGGCCTGCGCAAGACCTCTGCGTATAGCCCTTCCGTGGGCAGGAAGAGAATGGCGAAATCCGTGGTGGCGGGCGGCGACAGGTATTTCTCCGAGATGGTCTGCGCCTCGCGCCGCAATGCCACTTCCAGCTCACGCCCAAACGCGGCCACGCCGTCGACGTCGCCACGCTCCTGGGCATCGAGCAAGCGCTCGTACTGCTCCTTCGGGAACTTGGCATCAATCGGCAGCCAGACCGCGCCCTGCGCGGCATCCTTGCCCGGCAGGCGGATGGCAAATTCCACGCGCGCGCCCGAGTTGCGCACGGTTTCCACGTTCTTGGCGTACTGGTCGTGCGTCAGCATCTGCTCGAGCAACATCTCGAGTTGCACTTCACCCCAGGTGCCGCGCGACTTCACGTTGGTGAGTACTTTCTTCAGGTCGCCGACGCCCTGCGCCAGCATCTGCATTTCGCCAAGACCGCGATGCACCTGCTCGAGCCGGTCCGAGACCAGCCGGAACGACTCGCCGAGCCGTTGCTCCAGCGTGGCGTGCAGCTTCTCGTCGACGGTGCGGCGCATCTCGTCGAGCTTGGTGGCGTTGTTCGCCTCGATGTCGCGCAGCTTCTGCTCCAGCGTGGCGCGCACCTCGGCCAGCCGGCGCTCATTGGCCTCCGACATCTGCGCAAGCTGTTGCTGCAGGCCGTCGCCAAAGCGGCGCAACGACATGGCCTGCTCGTCGCGTGCCTGCTGACCCTGCAACAGCAGGTTCTGCCTGACGTGTTCGAGTTGCTGGTTGTTCGATTCGGTCAGCTTGGCCAGCTGCTGGGCAAAGGTGTCGATCTGGTTGTTCTGCAGCGTGGCGATGCTCGTGAGCTGTGACGACAGCGTCTGCTGGAAGCGCAGCATCTGCTGGGCCGACTCCGACCGGCTGCCGCGCGCGGCCTCGGCCACTTCATTGCGCAGTTCGCGTTCGAGCCGCTCCATCCCGCGCAGGCCTTCATTGCGGGACTCGGCAAGCTGGCGATGCAGGTCGCCGTCGGCGGGCGTTGCATGCTGGCGCAGCACCAGGACGACAAGCAGAACCAGCGCCAGCAGCGCCACGCCCAGTGTAAGCAGGGGAATCCAGGTCATAGGTAACGTTTCAGCGGCGATGCCCCATCACCGTGGGATTGATGACGGACTTGGGATGCCCGGCATCAGGCCCGGCATCGAGCGCCGCGATCAGGTTGTCGGCGGCCAGCATGGCCATGGCACGGCGCGTCTTCTCCGATGCGCTGGCGATATGCGGTGTCAGCACGACGTTGGGCACGACCAGCAGGTCCGGGTGAACATCCGGTTCGCCTTCGAACACGTCAAGGCCCGCAGCGAAGATGCGACGCGCCTTGAGCGCGTGCGCCAGCGCCTCGTCATCGACGATGCCACCGCGCGCAAGGTTGACCAGCGTCGCAGTCGGCTTCATCTGGTTCAGTTCGGCAGCGCCGATCGCGTGGTGGCTGTCCGGGCCATACGGCAGGACCAGCACCAGGTGGTCGGACTGTTGCAGCAGCTCGGCCTTGCTCACATAACGCGCATTGAGCGCCTGCTCCGTGGACGCCGGCAGTTGGCTGCGGTTGTGGTACAGCACCGTCATGCCAAACCCGGCCGCGCGCCGAGCCAGCGCCTGGCCGATGCGGCCCATGCCGAGGATGCCCAGCGTGCTGCCGTACACGTCCATGCCAACCAGCATGTCATAGCTCCATCGCTGCCACCTGCCATCGCGCAGGTAGTGTTCGGACTCGGTGACGCGGCGCGCGGTCGCCATCAGCAGCGCCCAGCCGAAATCGGCCGTGGTCTCGGTCAGCACGTCAGGCGTGTTCGTGGCGACAATGCCCGCTGCCGTCAATGCCGGAATGTCGAGGTTGTTGTAGCCCACCGCCATGTTGCAGACGGCACGCAGGCTGGGCAGCGCGGCAATCAGGCCGGCATCGACGCGGTCTGCGGTATTGGTCAGCACGCCGGCCTTGCCGGCCAGGCGCGCCTTGAGCGCGTCGGCGTCGAGCACGGCGTCCTGCTGGTTGTCATCGACATCGAAATGCCGCGCGAGATGGTCGATGACATCGGGAAAAATGGCGCGGGTGACAAGGACAGACGGCTTCATGGCATCACACTTTGAAAAAGAGGAACGTCATCACCAGGAACAGCGGCAGCAGGATGGAGCCAGACCATAGCATGTAGCCGAAGAAACTGGGCATGCGCAAGCCGCGGTTTTCAGCGATGGCTTTCACCATCAGGTTCGGCGCATTGCCGATATAGGTATTGGCGCCCATGAACACCGCACCGGCGGAGATGGCCGCGAGCGTGGAAGCGTCGCGCGTCATCAGCGTGGCGGCATCTCCGCCTGCGGTGTTGAAGAACACCAGATAGGTCGGCGCATTGTCCAGGAAGGACGACAGCAGTCCCGTCGCCCAGAAGTACATGCTGTCGACCGGCTTCCCGTTTGCATCGCTGACCGTCCGCACCACGACCCCGAACGCGCCGTCGGTACCGGCCTTGAGCATGGCAATCACCGGGATGATGGTCAGGAAGATGCCGGCAAAAAGCTTGCCGACCTCCAGGATCGGCTCCCAGCTGAACTCGTTGCCGTTGCGTGCCGAGTGCGGCGTCACCAGCAGCGAGACAATGGCCACGACCACCAGCATCACGTCGCGCACGGCCGCCTGCAGCGGCACCTCCGTGCCCAGCACGTCGAACGAGAGGCCCGGCTTCCACAAACCGCTCATCAGGACCAGACCCACCACCGCGAGCAACAGCGCGAAGTTGACCTTGCCTTCGATGCGAAGCCCGCGTGTGTCCGGCGTGGGGTCGCTGCTGGCTGGCAGCGCCTCTTCCTTGTTGTGGTAGTAGTGCCGGTCGAGCACGTAGAAGATCGCCAGCAGCGCCACGCAGATGAACAACGTCTCCGGCAGGATATTGCGCAGCGTCCAGAAGAAGTCCACGCCCTGCAGGAAGCCAAGGAACAGCGGCGGATCGCCGAGCGGCGTAAGCGCGCCGCCCGCATTGGCCACCAGGAAGATGAAGAAGACCACCACGTGCGACACATGGCGGCGGTTGTCGTTGGCGCGCAGCAGCGGCCGGATCAGCAGCATGGCCGCGCCCGTCGTCCCCATGACGCTGGCAAGCACCGTGCCGAGTGTCAGGATGCCGGTATTGAGCCCTGGCGTTCCGTGCAGGTTGCCGCGCACACAGATACCGCCCGCGACGATATAGAGTGCTGCGATCAGCGCGATGAATGGAATGTACTCGGCCAGCAGCGCGTGCACCGCGCCTGCCAACGCCGTATGCACGCCGAACACCGCAGCGAACGGCAGCAGGAACAGGAGGCCCCAGCCCGCGGCGATCTTGCCGTAGTGCTGATGCCAGAAACGCGGTGCCAGAAGCGGCAACAGCGCAATCGACAGCAGCACCCCCGCGAACGGTAGTCCCCACCATGCGGACAGCGTTGCGCCATTGATGTCGGCGGCGTGTGACTGCGACGGCAAAAAGGCCAGCATGGCCGGCACCGGCCACAGCATGCGGGCACGTTGCATCAGATGAACTCTCCTTGGACAGTGTGCGCAGGAGCGGCCGGGCAAAACCGCCGCGCAGGTATGAGACCTGCAGCGGCGCCGCGCCTGCCCTTCCGAAGCGCGCGATCAGGTCTGGTCGACCAGGATGACGTGGACGCGATACGGCCCATGCGCGCCCAGCACGATGGTCTGCTCGATATCGCCGGTACGCGAGGGGCCGCTGATGATATTGGTCGCGCGCGGCAGCTCGCCGCGTTCGCTGCGCACCAGCGCGAACGCATCTTCGAGACTGTCGACGATGCGCGACACGGGCACCACCGCGATATGTGTCTCCGGCAGCAGCGCTGCCGACGCGAACGTTTCCGGACCCGACAGCAGCATCAACGAGCCCGTCTCGGCGATGGCGCAGAAACAGCCCGTGATGCCGACCAGATCGCCATGGTCGTGGTCGGCCTGCGGATCGCGCTCAGGAGGCCGGCACTCCACGGTCAAGCCGCTGTCCTGCCATGGCAGCGCGCCAAACGCGTCCCACGCGACGGCACGATGCACCAGGTTCAGGCTGTCCAGGAAGCGCGCCGTCGCCGCCGGCACATCGGCGAGCGTCGCGACACGATCGACCGTGGACGCCATGCGCTGCGCCTGTGCCATGAAGGCTTCGGTACGGTCCGGGTGCACCTCCGGACGAGGCCCCTGCGGATGACGCGCGAGGTAGTCGGCCACGGCTTCGCGCTCGCCGCTGGTTACCTTGGGCGAACGCCCCTGCGCGGCGCGGATACGGGCAAAGATGCGGTCACGGGCGTTGTTGGTTTCCATAGGGCCTGGCGTCATGAACATGCGTGGCAATGCACGCCATTATAGTGGCGCGCCCTGACCCGCCCTCGCCCCGAATCTGTTGAAAATTGCTAAGCAGGCGCCTGGACCTCGAACACCTGGCGCAGGTAGGCCAGGTAGCCGGGATCGTCGCACATGGTCTTTTCCGGCGTATCCGACAGCTTGGCCACGGGCTGCCCGTTGCAGCGGACCATCTTGATGACGATCTGCAGCGGCGTATAACCAAGGTCGTTGGTCAGGTTGGTCCCCACGCCGAACGCCAGCCGGCAGCGGCCATGAAAGCGCTCGTACAGCTCGATGACACGCGGGATATCGAGGCTGTCGCTGAAGATCAGCGTCTTGCCGAGCGGGTCGACGCGGTTGGCCACGTAGTGCGCCAGCATCCGCTCGCCCCACTGGAACGGGTCGCCTGAATCGTGGCGCACGCCGTCGAACAGCTTGCAGAAATACAGGTCGAAGTCGCGCAGGAACGCATCGAAGCCGTAGGTATCCGACAGCGCAATGCCAAGGTCACCGCGGTATTCGCGCGCCCAGCTTTCCAGCGCGAAGACCTGCGAATCGCGCAGGCGTGGGCCCAGCGCCTGGCACGCCTGCAGATACTCGTGGGCCATGGTACCCAGCGGCACCATATTGTGCAGGCGCGCGAAATGCACGTTGCTTGTGCCTGCCAGTTGCGGCCCCAGCATGCCACGCATCGCCAGCAGGACCTCTTCCTGCCAGCCGCGCGAGAAGCGGCGGCGCGTGCCATAGTCCGCGATCACGCAATCGCGGTAATTCGGTGCCTGCAGCAACGTCAGTTTCTCATCCAGCCGGCGGCGGCCTTCGGCAAGGTCGGGCTCGGGCCGGGTACGGCGGAAGTACACCTCGTTGACGATGGCCAGCAGCGGCACCTCGAACAGGATGGTATGCAGCCACGGGCCACGGATCGCAATCTCGATCTCGCCATTGCCCTGCGGCGCGGGTTCGATCGACACGTACTTCTGGTTCAGGTGGAACAGCGCGAGGAAATCGACGAAATCGCTCTTGATGAAACGCATGCCCCGCAGGAAGTCGAGCTCCTCGTCCGAGAAACGCAGGCTGCACAGGTGCGCCACCTCCGCACGGATTTCGTCGATGTACGGGGTCAGGTCGACGCCCGCGTTCCGGCACTTGAAGCGGTACTCGACGTGCGCCTGCGGGAAATGGTGCAGCACGACCTGCATCATCGTGAACTTGTACAGGTCGGTGTCGAGCAGGGATGGAATGATCATAACGGGCCAGACGGCGATGCCGGGTCAGGCACACATGCTAACCGATGTCCGCCCTGGCGGGCGGACGGGTGTTCGAACGCCCGGTCAGCCGCCGTCGAGAAAAGGTTGCGGGCGCCGTGGGGCCGCGGCGCCCTGCACACACCACAAGGGACGGTCATCGCTGCCGCGGCAAGACACCAGCGTTGCCGCCGCGCGCGGCACCCGCACCGGTAATGGCTCGGCGAACGCGCCGTTCTCCGCCATGATGCGCTCGGCATAGACCTGGACCCCCGCGCGCTGGAAGCTCAGTACCTGCACCATCTGGCGGGAATCAGGTTGCAGTTCGGGGCCACATGGCAACAACCCGGCCCGCCCGCAGTTGGCCATGGCATCCCCGGCCGGGGCCCGGGTGACGCTGAAGCTCTCCCAGTCGAAGCTCGTCAGTGCCGCGAGCGTCACCGGCTGGTCCGAGCGCGTGCGCCATGCCACCAGGCGGGACACCACGCTGTCAGCCATGGCGGGCTCGGACAACGTCTGCGCGTTCGCGCCGGCCGGCAGAGTCGCCGCCAGCAAGTGCAGCCCGATAAGCCCCAGCCACCCGAACAACGCCCGGTAACGCGCGCCTCTGAGGCGCTCCCACGGACCAAAGCGCTGCTGGCAAGGCATGGTGATCTCCTGGTGACCGGGCGTGACGGAGGATGCGGCGCTCTGAAGTGCTTCCGGGACCATCGCATCGTGCCATTCCCGCACTATCTGGCACAGACCTGTTCGCAATCAAATATACATAAAGAAATAAGAAAACTATCTGATCCAGCTATATAGACCCGCTATCCTTGCCCGGAGGCTCGGATACAATATCGGTTTCTGAAAGGCCACGGCCCGCGCTCGCCCCGTGCAGATCGCCAATTGGCGGCAATGCTCGTTGCAGCGCCGGCAAACAAGCGGCCGAAACCAGTTTCCCATCAAAAGCCGACCCGTTTTCCTGGAACCGAAATGACTCACGTTGTCACCGAATCCTGCATCCGTTGCCGCTACACAGACTGCGTTGACGTATGTCCGGTGGATTGTTTCCGTGAAGGCCCGAATTTTCTGGCCATCGACCCGGACGAGTGTATCGACTGCGCGGTGTGCGTGGCCGAATGCCCGGTGAATGCCATTTACGCCGAGGAAGACGTTCCGGGCGACCAGCAGCAGTTCATTCAACTGAACGTCGAGCTGGCGCGCAACTGGCCGTCCATCACCAAGACCAAGGCTCCGCTGGCCGAGGCCGAAGAGTGGAAGGACGCCACCGACAAGCTGCAATACCTGCAGCGCTGAACCGACTAGAAAGCCGTCCCCACGCGCTTTCCGCAATGCCGGGCACGCGATGCCCACAACGTATCAGGACGATTATGGACTTGAGCATTCCCAATCCCGTTGCCGACACGACGAAAGCCGCCGCCAGCAACACCGCCGGCGGTCAGCCGCTGGAAATCGACGCGCTGATCGTCGGTGCAGGCCCCGTGGGCCTGTTCCAGGTGTTCGAGCTGGGCCTGCTCGAAATCAAGGCACACGTCATCGACTCCCTCAAGGTGGTGGGCGGCCAGTGCGTGGAGCTGTATCCGGACAAGCCGATCTACGACATCCCGGCCGTGCCCAGCTGCACCGGCCAGGAACTGACCGACAACCTGCTCAAGCAGATCGAACCGTTCGAGCCCACCTTCCACCTGGGCCAGGAAGTCTCCGTGGTCGAGCGCCGTGAAGATGGCCGCTTCTTCGTCGAGACCTCGCTCGGAACCCGCTTCATCACCAAGACCATTTTCATCGCCGCGGGCGTGGGCTCGTTCCAGCCGCGCACGCTGAAGGTCGACGGCATCGACAAATTCGACGGCAAGCAGCTGTTCTACCGCGTCAAGGATCCGAGCCGCTTCCACGGCCGCAACCTGGTGATCGTCGGGGGTGGCGACTCTGCGCTGGACTGGGCGCTGGACCTCGTCGGCAAGGCCGAGTCGGTGGTAATGATCCACCGCCGCGACGGCTTCCGCGCGGCTCCGGCTTCGGTCGCGAAGATGAAGGATCTGTGCGAACAGATGGAAATGCAGTTCCTGGTCGGCCAGATCGGCGGCTATGAAGAGAAGGATGGCGTGCTCACCGAGGTGAAGGTGACTGGTGCCGACGGCGTCACCCGCCGCCTGCCGCTGGACGACCTGCTGGTGTTCTTTGGCCTGTCGCCCAAGCTCGGCCCGATCGCCGAGTGGGGCCTGGACCTGGAGCGCAAGCAGATCAAGGTGGACACCGAGAAGTTCCAGACCAATATTCCCGGCATCTTCGCGGTGGGCGACATCAACACCTACCCCGGCAAGAAGAAGCTGATCCTGTCAGGCTTCCACGAGGCCGCACTGGCCGCGTTCGGTGCTGCACCATATATCTTCCCCGAGAAGAAGATCCACATGCAGTACACCACCACCTCGCCGAAGCTGCACAAGGTGCTCGGCGTGGAATCGCCGGTGTTCGACTGATCACGGTCCGGACATCAGCGATCAAACGAAAAGCCGCCTGAATGGCGGCTTTTTTCTTGTGGGCGCCGACCGGGGGCTCGCCTATCATTCGGCCTCGCTGTTGATGCGAAGCAACGGAGCGCCACCAATCAGGCGCGCCTGCAGCGCAGACCGCAGCAGCCAGGCAGCTCGCCAGACCAGCCGGCAAGAAAAATACGCCAAAAGGTGTTGACGAAGAAAAGAGGCACTGGCTATAATCTCTTTCTCTGCTGTTCCCCGATAGCTCAGTCGGTAGAGCGCCGGACTGTTAATCCGTAGGTCCCTGGTTCGAGCCCAGGTCGGGGAGCCATCCGATACAAGACGAAGGCCGATGCGCAAGCATCGGCCTTTATCTTTTTGTCGATTCGGTTCGTTCTTGGCGCGGCGGCGTCCACGCAGGTCAGCAGCAATGCCCGGCCGTCGCACTGCACCCCTACCCTACCCCGCAAACCGGTAGCCGAGCCCGACCTCCGTGAGCAAATGCACCGGCTGCGCCGGATCCGCTTCGAGCTTGTGCCGCAAGTGGCCCATATAGACCCGCAGATACTGGCTGCTCTCGGAATGCGAAGGCCCCCAGACCTCGCGCAGCAATTCGCGATGCGTCATCACCTTGCCGCGATGCGCGATCAGCACCGACAACAGTCGGTATTCGATCGGCGTCAGGTGCACCGCCTGCCCCGCGCGCATGACCATCCGGCTCGCCAGGTCGACCTGCACCTCGCCAAAGGCGATCTGCGTCGAACCATGCGGATTCGATCGCGCATGCCGGCGCAGCAGCACGCGCAGGCGCGCCACCAGTTCGCCCACGCCGAATGGCTTGGTCAGGTAATCATCGGCACCGGCATCGAGCGCGCCGATCTTGTCTTCTTCGCCACTGCGCGCGGACAGCACCAGGATCGGCACCTCGGTCCAGGTGCGCACTTCGCGGATCAGGTCGACGCCGTCGCCATCGGGCAAACCAAGGTCAAGCACCACCAGATCCGGCTGGCGCGTGCCCGCCTCGATCAGGCCGCGCTTGAGGTTCTCTGCCTCGTGCACGGTGCAGCCTTCAGCCTGCAGGGCCGTGCGCACGAAGCGGCGGATATGGGGTTCGTCCTCGACCAGCAGCACCGTGGGCGAAAACTCGAAAGGCATCTGTTGCTCTCCGTCTGAATGCGATTACGCGGGGATATCCGCCGCCTCGGGCTCGATCACCGGCGGATTGCCGCGCGGCAGGGCCACCACGAAGCGCGCGCCGATGCCGACACCCGCCATGGCCGCTTCGCGCACCGGCTCGACCCAAATGCGTCCGCCATGGGCCTGCACGATTGCGTCGCAGACTGCGAGCCCGAGGCCCACGCCAGCGGTCACCGATTCACGTTCGCCGCGCGTGAATTTCTCGAAAATCTGCCGTTCGCTGCCGGCCGGAACGCCAGGGCCATCGTCTTCCACGATCAAACGTATCTCTTCATCAGTGGATTCGGCGCGAATACGGATCTCGGTTGCGGCCGGTGTGTACTTCGCGGCATTCTCCAGCAGGTTGCACAGCACGCGGTCGATCAGCACGGCATCGCACTCGACCAGCGGCATCGTGGACAAGTCCGCCACCACGACGCGATGCAGTGCAAGCGCGTCGCGCAACGCGCCAAGTGCCGCGCCGACCAGCTCTTCGAATGACTGCCATTCCTTCCGCATGCGTACGTCGCGTCCCTGCAACCTCGCCATGTCGAGCAGGTTGACCACCATGGTACTCATGCGCCTGGCCTGTTCTCGCATTGCGGCCACCGTCTCGGCGACGCGTGGCGCGAGCGGCGGATCGCCACGCTGCAGGGTCTCGGCCATGCCGATCAGGCTGGTCAGCGGCGTGCGCAGGTCGTGCGATACCGCGGCCAGCAGCGAGCTGCGCAGCCGCTCCGACTCCATCGACAGCAGCGCCTGCTGCGCGACGTCCACATAGTGCAGCCGCTCGATGGTGATGGCGATCAGCGTCGCGAACACGTCGACCTGCCGCCGCAATGCCGGCTGGGCAAACGCGCGCCACGCTCGCGGTTCCACCGCCAGCACGCCGCGCGTCTGCATCGGCGCCTTGAGCGGCAGGTACAGCACCGTGCCGGCCGGCAGCGTGTGCGTGCCCGTGCCGGCCGGCTGGCCATGATCGAACACCCATTGCGCGAGCACGCGGTCGATCGCGTCGCTGTGCGCATCGGCTTGCCCCGGCTCGACCACGGGCGCCTGCAGGCGGCCATCCGGCCCTACCAGGAAGAATGCCGAACGCGCATCGAAGGCCGCGTGCAGAAAGCGGCTGCCGATCGAGACGATCTGCTCTGTCATCAATGACGACGACAGCTCGCGCGCGAGCTCGTAGAGCGTGCGCGCGTCGGTCTCGCGCTGCACCGCCACCTCGGCCTGCTCGCGCAGGCCTGCAGTGAGCTGGCCGATCACCAGCCCCACCGACAGCAGCACCAGGAAGGTCAGCAGGTACTGCACATCGCTGACGGCGAAAGAAAGCCGGGGCGGCACGAAGAAGAAATCGAAAGCCCCCACGGCGATCACCGAAGCCAGCGCCGCCGCAGCGCGGCCATGCCGCAATGCCACGCCGACCACCGCCACCAGGAACAGCATGGCGATATTGACCAGGTCGAACCAAGGCCGGGCCAGCATCGACACCGCCGTTGCACCGGCGCACCAGGCCACGGCCCACAGGTAGGACTGCATGCGGACGCGGCGCTCCTGTACCTGCGCGGCCTCGCTTTCCTCGGCCGGGGCGGGAGCGCTCACGGGCTTGACGTCCATGCGCGTGGTGTCCGCAGCCACGCGTATCACGTCGATCTCTGGGCAGGCGACTGACAAGGCGTCGGCAAAGCTCTTGCGGCCGAACAGCCAGGCACGCGCGCCCAGGAACGGCGACAGCGCCCAGGCCAGCAGCGAGCGCCCTTGCATTAGCAGCGACTCGTCCTCGCGCCGCCATCGGGTCGGGGTGCGGCCAAGCACCACCTTGGTCAGATTGTGGCGCCTGACGTAGCCGGCGACCGCCTGCACCATATCGCTGCCGGCCAGCGTCTCGGTGCGCGCGCCCAGTTCTTCGGCCAGGCGCATCGCCGACTGCAGCCGCATGCGCTCCGCGTCCGACGCGGGCGCGAGCCGCGGCGCGGCCACGGTGATCACATGGCAGTCGCAATCGAGCTGGCCGGCCAGGCGGCGCGCGCTCCTGACAACCTGTTCGGCATCGCTGCCGGATCCGATGCAGGCCAGCACCGCCTCGCGCGTGCGCCAGACCGACTGGATCGACTCGGCGCGGCGATAGGCACGCACATCGTCGTCGACACGATCGGCCGTGCGCCGCAGGGCCAGTTCACGCAGCGCGATCAGGTTGCCCTTGCGGAAGAAATTGCGTACTGCGTGGCGGGCCTGCTCGGGCAGGTAGACCTTGCCTTCGCGCAGGCGCCGCAGCAGTTCATCGGCGGGCAGGTCGACCAGGATCACTTCGTCGGCACTGTCGAAGACGGCGTCGGGCACGGTTTCCCAGACGCGGATACCAGTAATGCCACCGACGGCTTCATTGAGGCTGTCGAGGTGCTGGACATTGACCGTCGTCCAGACGTCGATGCCTGACGACTGCAATTCCTGGATGTCCTGCCAGCGCTTCGGATGCCGGCTGCCGGCCGCGTTCGAATGGGCCAGCTCATCGACCAGCACCAGCGCCGGTCGACGCGCCAGCGCACCGTCCAGGTCGAACTCCGAGAGCACGCGGTCCCGGTACGGCACGTCCCGCATCGGCAGGCGCTCGATGCCGTCGATCAGCGCCTCGGTCTCGGCACGGCCATGCGTCTCGACCACGCCGATGACCACATCTGCGCCCTGCTCTCTCAGCGACCGTGCTGCGCTCAGCATCGCGAAGGTCTTGCCTACCCCGGCAGAGGCACCGAAGTAGACGCGCAGCTTGCCCCGCGCGGCGCGCGCGCCCTCGTCCTGCATGCGCTGCAGCAGGCTGTCCGGGTCCGGACGTTCAGCGGGAGATGGCAATTCGGGCATGGTTAGCGCACTTCCCGACGCAGGGTCGGGCACGGTCGGATTGTGCCACGCGCGCGAAAGCGCGCCCGCATTGCCGGCCTATTTTCCGGAGGCCGCATCCAGCGCCAGGTTCAGCTCGAGCACATTGACGCCGGGGTCACCCAGCACGCCCAGCAACGGCGACTCCGTGTTCGCACGGATCAATTCCCGCACCGCCTCCGGCGCCAATCCGCGCAGGCGCGCCACGCGCGATACCTGGTAATCGGCTGCCGCCAGGCTGATGTGCGGATCCAGTCCGCTGCCGGAGGCCGTGACAAGATCGGCCGGTACCGCCGCCTTGTTGTCCGGGTCCGCCGCGCGCAGGGCATCGATGCGTGCGCGCGCGGCATAGGTCAGGGCGGGGTTGGTCGGCCCGAAATTGGAACCGGCGGATGCCGCCGCGTTATAGGGCATGGGCGCCGTCGCCGACAGGCGGCCCCAGAAATACTTCGGGTCCGAAAAAGGTTGGCCGATCAGCGCCGAGCCGACGGCTTTGCCGTCCTTGACGATCAGCGAGCCGCCTGCCTGCTTCTGGAACACCACTTGCGATATTGCGGTGATCACGCTGGGGTACAGCAAACCCGTCAGCAGCGACAGCGCGATGAAGACGACCAGCGCCGGCCGCAGCAGCCCTCCTTGCTGCGGCTCGACTGGGGCTGGCTGCGTGGATTGCATGTGCGTATTCATGAATGCCTTCTCTATGCAAAGGTATGCTCAGACCCAGCCCAGCAGGGCCAGCACCATGTCGATCAGCTTGATCCCGGCAAAGGGCACCAGGATGCCGCCGAGACCATAGACCAGCAGGTTGCGACGCAGCAGCACCGCCGCGCCGAGCGGCCGGTAGGCCACGCCCCGGAGCGCCAGCGGTATCAGCGCCACGATGATCAGCGCGTTGAAGATCACGGCCGACATGATGGCCGACGACGGCGTGGTCAGTCCCATCACGTTCAGCAGGTTCAGCTGCGGGTAGGTGGTGGCAAACGCGGCCGGGATGATGGCGAAGTACTTGGCCACGTCGTTGGCCACGCTGAACGTCGTGAGCGATCCGCGCGTCATCAGCATCTGCTTGCCGATCTCGACGATCTCGATCAGCTTGGTCGGGTTGCTGTCGAGGTCGACCATATTGCCGGCCTCTTTCGCCGCCTGCGTGCCGCTGTTCATCGCCACCGCGACATCGGCCTGGGCCAGCGCCGGCGCATCATTGGTGCCGTCACCGGTCATCGCCACGAGGCGGCCCTCGCCCTGGTACTGGCGAATCAGCTTGAGCTTGGCCTCTGGCGTCGCTTCGGCAAGGAAGTCATCGACACCGGCTTCGGCTGCGATGGTCGCCGCGGTCAGCCGGTTGTCGCCGGTGATCATCACGGTCTTGATGCCCATCTTGCGCAGCTCGGCGAAGCGCTCGCGGATACCGGTCTTGACGATGTCCTTGAGTTCCACCACGCCCAGCACACGTACGTTGCCGTCGGCTGCCTCTGCCACCACCAGAGGCGTGCTGCCCGCGCGGGCCACATCGTCTACTGCCTGCATCACAGCCTCGGGAAACTTGCCGGCGCGCTCGGTCACGAAACGGCGCACAGCATCAGCAGCGCCCTTGCGCACGATGCGCTCGCCGTCGCCATTGCGCAGGTCCACGCCGCTCATGCGCGTCTGCGCCGCGAACGGGATGAACACCGGCCGTAGCACTGCCATGTCGGGTGCGGCAACACCCTGCTGCTGGCGCGCGAGCGTCACGATGCTGCGCCCTTCCGGCGTCTCGTCGGCAAGCGAAGACAGCCATGCCGCCTGTGCCAGCTGCTCAGCCGCGATGCCCGGTGCGGGCAAGAAGCGCGAGGCCTGGCGATTGCCGTGGGTAATGGTGCCGGTCTTGTCGAGCAGCAGCACATCCACGTCGCCCGCGGCTTCCACCGCGCGGCCCGAGGTGGCAATGACGTTCGCCTCCATCATGCGGCTCATGCCGGCGACGCCGATGGCCGATAGCAGCCCGCCGATCGTCGTCGGGATCAGGCACACCAGCAATGCGACCAGCACGGTGATCGTCACCGGAAGGCCGGCCCTGGTAACCAGCACGCTGTAGAGCGAGAACGGCAGCAGCGTGGCGGTGGCCAGCAGCAGCACGATGGTCAGGCCCACCAGCAGGATCGTCAATGCCAGTTCATTGGGCGTCTTCTGCCGCTTGGCGCCCTCGACCATGCCGATCATGCGATCGATGAAGCTTTCGCCCGGATTGGTGGTGATGCGTATCACGATCCAGTCCGACAGCACGCGCGTGCCGCCGGTCACCGACGAAAAATCGCCACCCGATTCGCGGATCACCGGCGCGGATTCGCCGGTAATGGCGCTCTCGTCCACCGACGCCACGCCCTCGATGACTT
The DNA here is from genome assembly GCF_057798895.1 of Cupriavidus sp. 22TCCZM04-2. Taxonomy (NCBI): domain Bacteria; kingdom Pseudomonadati; phylum Pseudomonadota; class Betaproteobacteria; order Burkholderiales; family Burkholderiaceae; genus Cupriavidus; species Cupriavidus sp. 22TCCZM04-2. The sequence goes on along the minus strand of NZ_JBYOJS010000014.1, from coordinate 40,843 downwards.
CGCCATCGCCGGGGATCATGTCTCCGGCCTGGGCCAGCACGATATCGCCGCGCCGCAAGGTGGTGGCCGCGCGCGTTTGCGTCGCGCCGCCCCGCTTGCCGTCCACCAGCACGCGCGCCACGGCGGTGGTCTTCAGTCCGCGCAGCGATTCGGCCTGCTGCTTGCTGCGGCCTTCCGCCAGCGCTTCGGCAAAGTTGGCGAACAGCACCGTGAACCAGAGCCAGACCGAGATGGCAAGGATAAAGCCGGCACTTTCCCCACCCGCCGCGGCAGGCGCGGCCAGCGACTTGAGGAACAGAATGGTTGTCAGGATGCTGGCCACGTACACCACGAACATCACCGGGTTGCGCAGTTGCTCGCGCGGCGACAGCTTCTTCAGTGCGGCCACCAGAGCCGGTCTGACCAGCTCGGGCGCGAACATGCCGCGCCGTGGAGGACGATGATGCTGGCCGGGCGCCTGGATGGCAACGCTCGCGGGCGTCATGGACGTTGCCGCCGATGCATGGGCGCTGGATGCGGCGCCGCCAGCCTTGCTCTGCGTCGCCATGGATTCTTGTTGCATGCGTTTCTCCGCAATACGCTTACTTGGCAATCGCCGTCACTGCGCCCTGCAGCTGCTCGGCAACGGGCCCCAGTGCCAGGGCCGGGACATAGGTCAGCGCGCCTACCATCAGCACCGAGCCGACCAGCAGCACCACGAACAGCGCGCCATGTGTAGGCATGGTGCCGGGCGTGACCGGCAGCCGCTTCTTCGCCGCCAGCGAGCCGGCCAGCGCGAGGACGGGGATGATGATCCAGAAGCGGCCGAACCACATCGCCGCGGCAAGCAGGGTGTTGTAGAACGGCGTGTTGGCGGACAGGCCGGCAAAGGCGCTGCCGTTGTTGTTGGCCGCAGAAGACAGTGCATAGAGGATCTCGCTGAAGCCGTGCGTGCCGGGGTTGAACACGCCCGCCCTGCCCGCCTCGGTCATCACTGCGATCGACGTGCCAAGCAGCACCAGCAGTGGCGTGACCAGGATCGCCACGGCGGCCATCTTCATCTCGTACGCCTCGATCTTCTTGCCCAGGTATTCCGGCGTGCGCCCGATCATCAGGCCGGCGATGAACACCGCCAGCACCGCGTACACGAGCATGCCGTAGAGGCCCGAGCCGACGCCGCCGAACACGACTTCGCCGAGCTGCATCAGCAGCATCGGTACCAGGCCGCCGATGGCGGTGAAGGAGTCATGCATCGCATTGACCGCGCCGCACGAAGCGGCAGTGGTGATGGTGGCGAACAGCGCCGACGCCGCCATGCCGAAGCGCGTTTCCTTGCCTTCCATGTTGCCGCCGGCCTGCAGTGCGGAAGCCGCGTGATCGATCGGTAGTCCGGCGAGGGCAGCGTTCAGGTGCAACTCGGACATCGAGGCCACACATGCCATGGCCACGAAGATCACCGTCATCGAAGCGAGCACCGCCACGCCCTGGCGCCGGTCCTTCACCATCTCGCCAAAGGTGAAACACAGCGCTGCCGGGATCAGGAAGATGGCCAGCATCTCGATCAGGTTGGCGAGTGCGTTCGGGTTCTCGTACGGGTGCGCCGAGTTCGCGTTGAAGAAGCCGCCACCGTTGGTGCCCAGCATCTTGATGGCTTCCTGTGAGGCTACCGGGCCCATGGCCAGAATCTGTTTGTCCGTCTTCAGGTCTTCCGTGAGCGGCTTGCCCTGTGTGTCGAGCACCGGCTGCCCGGCTGCATCGACCTTGGGCTGGCTGTACTCGACCGGCGTCACCAGGCTGACTTCCTTGTAGCCGTCGAAGTTCTGGATCACACCCTGGCTGACCAGCGCCAGCGCGATCACGGTCGCGATCGGCAGCAGCACGTACAGCGTGCTGCGCGTCATATCGACCCAGAAGTTGCCGATGGTCGCGCTGCGCTGGCGCGCAAAGCCGCGGATCAGCGCGAACACCACCGCGATGCCGGTCGCAGCGGAGACGAAGTTCTGCACCGTGAGCGCCAGCATCTGCGTCAGGTAGCTCATCGTCGACTCGCCCGCGTAGCCCTGCCAGTTGGTGTTGGCGACAAAGCTGATGGCGGTATTGAAGGCCGAGTCGGGCGACACGGCGCCGAAGCCTTGCGGATTGAGCGGCAGGTAGCCCTGCAGCCGTTGCAGCGCGTAGACCGCGACCACCCCGAGCAGGTTGAACGCAAGCACGGCAATCGCGTACTGCTTCCAGCCCATCCCGGCATCGGCGCGGACGCCGGCGAGCCTGTAAAGCAAGCGTTCGAGCGGACGCCCCCAGGCGGTCAGCCTATACGCGCCGTCCTCCATCGCGCGCCGCATATAGCGGCCGAGGAATGGCGCGAAGGCGAACAGGATTGCCAGGTACAGGGCCAGCAGGCCCAGGAATTCGGTTGACATCAGAATTTCTCCGGGCGGAACAGCGCGATCAGGAGGTAGATGAAAATCAGCGCGGCCACTGCGCCGCTCAACAGATCGGCCCAATCCATCACAGCCCCCTGCCGGCAGCGCTTTGGTTGCCGGGCGCGGCATCGTTGTGCAGTCCATCATGCCCGGCGGCGGCTTTCGCCTCATTGGCGCCCAAGGCGGCGCACAGCCATAGCAATGCCGCGCTGGCGGCAGCCAATACGATCAAGGCGATGAGGAAGAACCCGTCCATGACAATCGATCCAGGAGTGACTGACACCGGGAAGCTTATGGATCGGCACCTAAAAACGGGGTAGAAAGACCGGAAGCCGATATAAAGAACCTATAAAGACGCAGGACGGCCGAGAATTCCCGCCGCGGCATAACCTGGTGTAAATTCACGGCCTTGGCTGGCACCGCCCTGAAGTCGGCATCACGGCTCCGGGGGCGATTCACGGGCCACATTACTGGTAACGCGTAGCGCGCGATGCCTCCGAATCACGGCACGTTCTTGACATTTGCGTCGTATACGTGCCATAGTTACGGGCGTATAGCTTTTTACGGAAACCGGTACTGCCAGGCTCCCCGATGCATAAGGAACCCGGCGCTATCACCCCTGACACTGGTTGCACGGACTCACCGGTCCACATCTTTCAGGTTCGCGGGGGTGCATACAGGGCAGTGTCTGCCCCGTGTGCAATACCAGCCGCCCCGGCGGCCGCAGTTTCCCCTCGTTTGAACCAGCCGCTTGCGCGGCAGCCATCCCCTAAAGGACTGAATTGACCAAGATCGTCTTGAAACCCGGTGAGCCGGTTGAAGTTGCAATGCGTCGCTTCCGCCGCTCCATTCTGCAGACTGGCCTGATCGTCGAGCTGAAGAGCCGCACCGCCTACGAAAAGCCCACGACCGAGCGCAAGCGCAAGAAGAAGGCTGCCGAAGCGCGCCTGCGCAAGCGCCTGCGCATGCAGATGCTGCCGAAGAAGATGTACTGATTCGGTTCGCACCATAAAAAAACCGCCAGCATGCTGGCGGTTTTTTTATGTACGCACGTTTCACGCCACCACGCTGAAGCAACCCCGGGGCATAGTGCAGCGCAGCACCGGTCATGCGTGACGATGACCGGCATAATGGCGGATATTGCGCCCGCCGGCGCGCCAACCGTCTTCCTGCCTTGACTGCCATCCTGGAGTTGCGCAAGGTGCGCAAGCAATACGGCGATACAGTCGTCGTCAACGACCTGGACCTGCGGGTGCATCGCGGCCAGTGCTTCGGGCTGCTCGGGCCCAACGGTGCCGGCAAGACCACGACGCTACGGCTGCTGCTGGGCCTGACCACACCGGCAGGCGGCTCGCTGACGCTCTGCGGCGAACCGATTCCCGAGCGCGCGCCGCAGGCGCGCATGCGCGTGGGCGTGGTGCCGCAGTTCGACAACCTCGACCCGGATTTCTCGGTCATCGAGAACCTGCGCATTTTCGGCCGTTACTTTGGCCTGCCCTCGGCCGTGATCGCGCAGCGCGTACCTGCCCTGCTCGAATTCGCGCGACTGGAGAACCGTGCCAATGCCCAGGTGCGCGACCTGTCCGGCGGCATGCGCCGGCGCCTGACGGTGGCCCGCGCGCTGATCAACGACCCCGACCTGCTGATCATGGACGAGCCCACCACGGGGCTCGACCCGCAGGCCCGGCACCTGATCTGGGAACGGCTGAAATCGCTGATGGCCAGCGGCAAGACCATCCTGCTGACCACGCACTTCATGGAAGAGGCCGAGCGCCTGTGCAACTACCTGTGCGTGATCGACGGCGGCCGCAAGATTGCCGAAGGCAAGCCGCACGAGTTGATCGACAGCCAGATCGGGTGCGACGTGGTCGAAGTCTATGGCGATGAACTCGACACGCTGCGCGGCAGCCTGACACCGCTGGCCGAGCGCACCGAAATGAGCGGCGAGACGCTCTTCTGCTACGTGCGCGAGCCCGCCCCGCTGCTGGCCGCCCTGCACGGCCAGAGCGGCGTACGCTACCTGCACCGGCCGGCCAACCTCGAGGACGTGTTCCTCAAGCTGACCGGCCGCGAGATGAGGGACTGACATGAGCGAACAGGATCCGCGCCAGGAAGCGGCCACCGCAGAGGTCGGCCACGCCCGCCAGGGCACCGAACCGCGGCAGCACTATCGGCAGCCGGTGCTGCCCCGCAACCTGCGCAACTGGATGATGGTCTGGTACCGCAACTACATGGTGTGGAAGAAGCTGGCGCTGCCATCGATGATCGGCAACCTGGCCGACCCGATGATCTACCTGTTCGGCCTGGGGATCGGGCTTGGCCTGCTGGTCGGGCAGGTGCATGGGGTTCCGTATATTGCCTTTCTCGCGGCTGGCACCACGGCATCGAGCGTGATGATGTCGGCCAGCTTCGAGTCCATGTATTCGGCTTTCTCGCGCATGCACGTGCAGCGCACGTGGGAAGCGATCATGCATGCGCCGCTGACCCTCGGCGACGTGGTGCTCGGAGAGATCCTGTGGGCAGCCAGCAAGGCCGTTCTGTCGGGGCTCGCCATCATGCTGGTGGCGGGAGCGTTGGGATATGCGCACATGCCGGGAGCGCTGCTCGCGCTGCCGGTGATCGTGCTGGCGGGCATCACGTTCGCCAGCCTGGCGATGATCGTGACGGCGCTGGCCCCCGGCTATGACTTCTTCATGTTCTACCAGACGCTGGTCATCACCCCGATGCTGCTGCTCTCGGGTGTCTTCTTTCCGCTTGAACAGTTGCCGGAGGGCGCACGCGCGGCCACCAATGTCCTGCCCCTCGCGCATGCGGTGGCGCTGATCCGGCCGCTGATGCTCGCACGTCCGGTCGACAACGCCGGACTGCATATCGCGGTGCTGGCCGCTTACGCCATTGTCGCGCTGGTGCTTTCGCTGGTACTGTTGCGGCGCCGCTTGCTGCGCTGAGATGCGCCAGCGGCCGGTTGCCCGGGCCCGATGACCCGGCGCTTATCCATATGCCCGCCGGGCCGCCCTGCATGCCGTTTTCGTTTTCCGGTTCTCCCCGCCCTTTACATCTGGCCGTCTGCGTCACCGGCGCCGTATTGGCTGGCGTCACGCTTGCGGGATGCAGCGTCGTTGGGGCAACCGTGGCCGTTGGCAGCGCAGCCGTATCGACCGTGGCGACCGTAGGCTCTGCCGCCGTCAGCGTTGCTTCGACGGCGGTCGGAGCAACCTATGACGTGACCAAGGCCGGCGTCAAGGCCGTGGCCGGCAGCGATAGCGAGACACCGGCCCAGGTGCCCTGAGCCGGCACCACGCAGTCCTCTTACTCGCCCAGTCCGCGCAGCAGGTCGGCCTTCAGGTCGGCCACCGACTCCAGCCCCACCGCCAGTCGAATCAGCCCTTCGCCGACGCCCGCAGCCGCCTTGGCTTCGGGCGTGACGCGCGCATGCGTGGTCGTGTACGGATGCGTGATCGTGGTACGCGTGTCGCCGAGGTTGCCGGTGATCGAGCACAGCCGCGTGTTGTCGATCACGCGCCAGGCATTCGCGCGCTGCTGCTCGGGCGTGGCGCCTTTCAGTTCGAACGACACGATAGCGCCACCGCCGCTCTGCTGGCGCATGGCGATCTCGTGCTGCGGATGCGACTTGAGCGCGGGGTGGAACACGCGCGCCACGGCAGGATGCGATTCCAGGAACTCGGCCAGCGCGAGCGCGTTGAGGGAATGCCGCTCCATTCGGATGGCCAGCGTTTCCATGCCTTTGAGCAGCACCCAGGCGTTGAAAGCGGACAGCGTCGGGCCGGCGGTGCGCACGAACGGGAATACCTTGCCCATGATGAAGTCGCGCGTGCCGACCACCGCGCCGCCCAGCACGCGGCCTTGTCCGTCGATATGCTTGGTGGCCGAATGCACCACGATATCCGCGCCGAACTTGATCGGCTGCTGCAGCGCCGGCGAACAGAAGCAGTTGTCGACGACGAGCTGCGCGCCGGCATCGTGGGCGATCTCGGCCACGGCGGCGATGTCGGCCACTTCGGTGAGCGGATTCGACGGGGTTTCCAGGAAGAACATCTTCGTGGTCGGCCGCACCGCCGCGCGCCATGCGTTCAGATCCGCCGGATCGACGAAGGTGGTCTCGATGCCGAACTTCGCGAAGATATTCCCGAACATCGTCATGGTCGAGCCGAAGATCGCGCGCGAGCTCACCAGGTGATCGCCCGCCTGCATCAGCGACATCACCACCGAGAGGATCGCGCTCATGCCCGAGGCAGTCGCCATGCAGGACTCCGCGCCCTCCAGCGCCGCCAGGCGCGACTGGAACATCGACACCGTCGGGTTGGTGAAGCGCGAATAGGTGAAGCCCTCTTCCGAGTTGGCGAAGCGTTCCGCGGCTTCGGCGGCGCTGTTGAAGCAGAAGCTCGAGGTCAGGTACATCGCCTCGGAGTGCTCCATGTATTCGCTGCGCAGCGTGCCGGCGCGCACGCCGAGGGTATCGATGCCAAGCGATTCAGGATTGAGCGGTTCGTTCATGCTGATGGCGCGGTCGTACCCGCGTGAATGCAGTGGTTCCAACAAACCGGCGGCAAAGCAGCCGGCCATGAAAAAAGCCCGTGCGATCGGGTGGTCGGATCGACGGGCTTGCGTGTTCTGCGGATACCTTGGGATTGACTCGGGATTGCGCGGCTACAGCCGCTTGTTTCCCTTCTGACGGCAATCCTCTGACGGCTATCTCTTTAGCTGTTTCGGGCAGGACCCGCGTCCGCAAGCTGACCTTCAAATCGACGCCCGGCCATGTTACGGCCGGGCCTCGCATTCGTCAACGCACGCGGGGCCGGCGCGGCTTACTCGTTGCCGCCCGAACGCTGCAGGTGCAGTTGCGAGCGCTCCATGTCGCCGGTGCCTTCGCGGTCGGCCTGGCTGCGCGCGGTTTCCAGGCGTTCCAGGTAGGCTTCGTCGATGTCGCCGGTGATATAGCGGCCGTCGAAGCACGAAGCGTCGAAGTCCTTGAGCGCAGGGTTGATGTCGCGTACGGCCTGCTTCATCGCCTCCACGTCCTGGTACACGAGCTTGTCGGCGCCGATGATCTTCGCGATCTCTTCGTGCGTGCGGCCATGGGCCACCAGCTCGCTGCGCGTCGGCATGTCGATGCCGTACACGTTCGGGTACTTCACCGGCGGCGCGGCCGAGGCAAAGATCACCTTGTTGGCGCCCGCGTCGCGCGCCATCTGCACGATTTCGAACGAAGTGGTACCGCGCACGATCGAGTCATCGACGATCAGCACGTTCTTGCCCTTGAACTCCACGCCCATGGCGTTGAGCTTCTGGCGCACCGACTTCTTGCGCACCGCCTGGCCCGGCATGATGAACGTGCGGCCCACGTAGCGGTTCTTGAAAAAGCCTTCGCGGTAGCCGACGCCCAGCCGGTTGGCCACCTGCATGGCGGCCGGGCGGCTGGAATCGGGAATCGGCATGACCACGTCGATGTCGCCGGCCGAGACTTCCTGGCGGATCTTCTCGGCCAGGTAATCGCCCATGCGCAGGCGTGCGTCATAGACGGGAACGCCGTCGATGCAGGAATCCGGGCGCGCCAGGTAGACGTATTCGAAGATACACGGCGTCAGCACGGGATTGTCCGCGCACTGCTTGCTGTGCAGCTTGCCGTCGAGGTCGATGAAGATGGCTTCACCGGGCGCCACATCGCGCTCCAGGCGGTAGCCGATGCCTTCAAGCGCCACCGACTCGGACGCCACCATCCACTCCTTGCCGCTCGGCGTGTCCACGCTGCCCAGGCACAGCGGGCGGATGCCGAATGGGTCGCGCACGGCCAGCATGCCGTAGCCCGCGATCTGCGCGGCAATGGCGTACGAGCCCTTCACACGGCGGTGCATACCGGCAACGGCTGTGAAGATGGTCTCGGGTTCCAGCGCCATGCCATGGCTGGCACGTTGCAGCTCGTCGGCCAGCACGTTCAGCAGCACCTCGGTGTCCGAGTGCGTGTTGATGTGGCGGCGATCGCGGCGGAACATCTCTTCGCGCAGCTGCTGCCAGTTGGTCAGGTTGCCGTTGTGCGACAGGATGATGCCGTACGGCGCGTTGACGTAGAAAGGCTGCGCCTCTTCTTCGCTCGATGCCGAGCCCGCGGTCGGGTAGCGGACCTGGCCGATACCAGCCGTGCCGGGCAAGCCGCGCATATTGCGCGTGCGGAACACGTCGCGCACGAGGCCGTTGGCCTTGTGCATGTGGAAGGTACTGCCGTTGGCGGTGGCGATGCCGGCAGCATCCTGTCCGCGGTGTTGCAACAACAGCAGGCTGTCGTAAATCAATTGGTTGACAGGCGAGGTGGAGACCACGCCGACGATACCGCACATGCCAAGCTCCCAGGGAAAGGCTTTGATTCAGGGGCGCAGCCTTGTCCTTAGGACACGGCTTGCGTTTCGTACCGGCCAGGCATGGGTGCCAGGCCTAATGTCATGTCTTGACGTACTTCGCCAGCTCCGGTGGCAGCCATGGCTTCAGCGATTCCATGGCCTGCATCACATAAGGGCGGCTCACCGCGTCGCGCCAGAATTCCTCTTCCGGCAATTTCGTCAGGCCGGCCAGCGTGACCAGCAGCATCACCAGCAGCGCGCCGCGCAGCAGCCCGAACACCAGCCCGAGCCCGCGATCCGCCGGCTTCAGGCCGGTGCTCTCCAGCAACTGGCCGATCACCGTGCCCGCCAGCGCCGCGCCGATCACGGTGCCGATCAGCAAGGTGATAAAGCCGAGCGCATGGCGCGCGATTTCGCCGCCGGGCAGCGACTCGGGCATCCAGCCCGCGGCCACGCCGCCAAAGCGATAGGCCACCCAGAACGCCACGACCCAGCCGATCAGCGACAGCACCTCGCGGACCAGTCCGCGCAGCACGCCGATCAGGCCGGAAGCAAGCAGGGTGAAGACGACTGCGTAGTCGAAGAAAGTCGGCTGCATCGTTGCTGGCGGCCGCGCCACGCGCGGCCACACGGGCTTACTGTTCCACCACCTTCGACGTCAGGCCGACCGCGCGCACGCGCTTGTCGGCGGCATCGGCGGCATCCCGGTCATTGAAGGGGCCCGCGCGCAGCAGGATTCGTTCGCCGTCGGCCAGCACTTTCTTTTCCACATACGCCGGCACCTTGCTCGCCTTGAGCTTGGCCAGCCAGTTCTTCGCCCGCTCTTCCGAAGAGAAGGCGCCAATCAGGATCAGGTACTTGCCGCTGCCTTGCGGCTTGGCCTCGGCGGTCTTGGCTTCGGCGGGCTTGGCGTCCGCACGGGCAGCAGGCTTTTCCGCCGCCGCGGCAGGCTTTGCAGGCGTGCTTACGAGCTCCTCGCCGGCATCGAGCGCTTCGGCGCCTTCGCCGCGGGCCTGCTGGGATTGCGGGGCCGGCGGCAGCGGCTCGGCCTTGCGGGCTTCGACCTTCGGCTTCTGCGCGGCCTGGCCGCCCGAGACCTTTACCGACACATCGTCGGAGACCGGGCGCGGCTTGGTTTCGAAGATGATGGGCAGCACGATGACGGCGGCCACCACCAGCACCACGGCGCCGATCAGGCGGCGGCGTGCGCGCTGCTTCTGCGGGAACTCGGGATCCAGCGTGTCATCGGCATATTCCTCCGCCAGCCGGCGCGACGAGGCGATGCCTGCACCAGGATCGGTGCGCTGGCGACGCGCACGCTCGGGTGCCGGGTCGTTGCCCTTGCGGGAAGAAAACAGCGAAAGCAGGCCCATAGATTGGTTCGGTGCGGCGGCCGTCCGTGTTGAGTCGGTGTCGACCGCTGGTTTGTCGCTCGATTGCCGCACGACCGTTGCGCTGCAACGATCGTACCGGCGGCGGTACCGCTAGTTTGCCTGCGTGGCGCGGTAAGCCATCACGCCGGCAACGGTATAGAACGATCCGAAGACCAGAATTCTATCATTCTCGGTCGCTCTCTCGATGGCATCCCTGTAAGCCGCCTCGGGGCTGGAAAAGCAGGCCGCCGTGGCGTCCGGCCCCGCCTGGAAACCGCCCTCTTCAAGCTTCAGCAGCAAATCGGCGGCGGTAGCGGCACGCTCGGTCGGCAGGTCGCACAGGCACCAGTGGTCGACCTTGTCGGCAACCTGGCTCAGCACCCCCGCGAGATCCTTGTCCTGCATGGCGCCGAACACCGCGTAGGTATAGCGGAAGAAGCCCATGTTCTCCATGTTCTGCCCCAGCGTGGCCGCCGCATGCGGGTTATGCGCCACGTCGAGGATCACGGCCGGCCGCCCGGGCAGGACCTGGAAGCGCCCCGGCAGTTCGACGAAGGCCAGGCCATTGCGGACTTCCTGCGCGCTGACGGGCAGCTGCGGACGCATGGCCTGCAGCGCAGCCAGCGCCGCCGACGCATTCAGCAGCTGGTTGGCGCCGCGCAGCGCGGGATAGCCGAGGCCGTTGAGCTTGCGCTCGCGCCCGCTCCAGTCCCACTGCTGGCGTTCCTGGCCCTTGGCGGCCTGGTGCCGGAAATCGCGCCCGACCAGCCACAGGTCGGCGCCGATCGCCTCGGCGTGGTCCACCAGCGATTGCGGCGGCACCGGGTCGCCGCAGATCGCCGGCACGCCAGGACGGAAGATGCCGGCCTTCTCGAAGCCGATCTTCTCGCGCGTGTCGCCGAGGTATTGCGTGTGATCGATATCGACGCTGGTGATGACCGCGCAGTCCGTGTCGATCACGTTGACGGCGTCGAGCCGGCCCCCCAGCCCCACTTCCAGCACCATGGCATCGAGCCCGGCCGCCGCAAACATATGGATGATGGCGAGCGTGGTGAACTCGAAGTACGTCAGGCTCACCGGATCGGCAAAGCTCGTGCGGGCGCGTTCCACCGCTTCGAAGTGCGGCAGCAGTTGCGCGTCCGTGGCGAACTCGCCATTGATGCGGGCGCGCTCATTGAACGACACCAGGTGCGGCGACGTATGGCAGCCCACCTTGTAGCCCGCCTCCAGCAGGATGCGCTCCAGCATGGCGCAGGTTGAGCCCTTGCCGTTGGTGCCGCCAACCGTGAACACCACGGCATCGATGCGCAGGCCCAGCGCTTCCTTGACGCGCGTGATGCGGGTCAGGCCCATGTCGATGCCCACGGGATGGGCAGTTTCGAGATGGGCGAGCCATTCGGGAAGGGTGTGGAAGACAGGCATGAGGGGGGTGAAGAGGCTTTGCTACTAGATTTGGCCAGCCGGCCTGAAAGTCAAGTTCGCTGTTGCGCGGTGGCGCCAGCAAAAGCAAAAGGCGCGTCAACCGCCCGCGCCCTTGCCTGGTCCACCGATGCGCTTTTACGCGACCGCGTCCGCGGGCTGCTTCTGCAGCAGCGCAAGCAGTTGCGCCAGCTCGGCGCGCATCTTGCGGCGGTCGACGATCATGTCGATGGCGCCCTTCTGCACCAGGAACTCCGAACGCTGGAAGCCTTCCGGCAGCTTTTCGCGCACGGTCTGCTCGATCACGCGCGGGCCGGCAAAGCCGATCAGCGCCTTGGGCTCGGCGATCACCACGTCGCCCAGGAACGCGAAGCTCGCGGACACGCCGCCCATGGTCGGGTCGGTGAGCACGCTGATGAACGGCAGCTTCGACGCGGACAGCTGGTTCAGCATGGCCGTGGTCTTGGCCATCTGCAGCAGCGACAGCAGGCTTTCCTGCATGCGCGCACCGCCCGTGGCGGTAAAGCAGATGAACGGCACCTTCTGCTCCAGCGCCGCCTGGGCACCGCGCACGAAGCGCTCGCCGACCACGGAGCCCATCGAGCCGCCCATGAATTCGAACTCGAAGCAGCTTGCCACCACCGGAATGGTGTGGATGGCACCGCCCATCACGACCATGGCATCGGTCTCGCCGGTGTCATCCATGGCCGCCTTGATGCGGTCGGGGTACTTCTTGCTGTCCTTGAACTTGAGGGCATCCACCGGCACGATTTCCTGGCCGATCTCATAACGGCCTTCGGCATCGAGCAGCGCATCCAGGCGCGCACGCGCGCTGATCCGCATATGGTGGTCGCACTTCGGGCAGACGTGCAGGTTGGCCTCGACGTCGGTCCGGTACAGGGTGGACTCGCACGACGGGCACTTGACCCACAGCCCCTCGGGAATGCCCTTGCGGGTACGGGGGTCGGTCTGTTGAATCTTTGGGGGCAGGAGTTTATCCAACCAGCTCATGAAAGCTCCTTTCGGATGACTGCCGTTCACCGTGCGCGACGGCATGACGATTGCATGACGAACATTACGCATCGGCCCGGCGATAGCCAGGGCAACGACAGGGAATCAACCCGGGAATTTACCATGCCGACAAGGATCAGCCGAAGCAGAACGCGCATCAGGCGCACGCTTCGGCACTTTTTAGCAGTCCTTAAGCCGGCAATGGATCACTTCAGGCGTCCATGGCCTGGCGAATCCCGGCAATGAACGAGCGCAGCGACTCGACCGCCTGGGCTCGCGGTGCGTCTTCGAGCAGCTGCACAAGCCGGCTGCCGATCACCACGGCGTCGGACACGCCGCTGATGGCGCGCGCGGTTTCCGAATCGCGGATGCCGAAACCCACGCCGACCGGCAGGTTGACGTGCTTCTTGATCAGCGGCATGCGCGCCGCCACGCTGTCCAGGTCGAGCGTTGCCGAGCCGGTCACGCCCTTGAGCGAGACATAGTAGACATAGCCGCTCGCCACCTTGCCCACGGCCGCGATGCGGTCGTCGGTGGAGGTCGGTGCGAGCAGGAAGATCGGGTCGATGCCGTTGTCGCGCATCAGCGCGGCGAAGGACTCGCACTCCTCGGGCGGGTAGTCGACCACCAGCACGCCATCCACGCCCGCGTCGCGAGCGGCACCGGCAAAGGCGGCTTCGCCCATGCGCTCGATCGGATTGGCATAGCCCATCAGCACGACCGGCGTGTCGGCATTGGTCTGGCGGAATTCACGCACCCACTGCAGCACCTGCGTGAGCGACACGCCACTGGCCAGTGCGCGCTCGGAAGCACGCTGGATCACCGGGCCATCGGCCATCGGATCGGAAAACGGCACGCCGAGCTCGATCACGTCGGCGCCGCCGGCAACGAGCGCGTGCATCAGGGCCACGGTCAGGCCCGGTTCCGGGTCGCCAGCGGTGATGAACGGAATCAGGCCCTTCTTGTTCTGCGCGGCCAGCGCCGCGAATGTCTTCTGGATGCGGGACATATCAGGGAATCAGGTGAGGCCGCTGCGCCGACGAATCCTCGTCATTGGCAGCCGCCGATGTTGGGTTGCGGTCCGCCTCGGACCTGGCCAGTTGCACGGCCGCTGCCACGCGTCCGCGAGCCACCTCGACATACTCGGGATTGATCTCGAAGCCCGCGAAGCGCCGCCCGTGGCGCAGGCACGCCACGGCGGTCGTGCCGCTGCCGGCGAACGGATCCAGCACCAGGCCGCCCGGCGGACAGCTCGACAGCACCATGCGCTCGACAATCTCCAGCGGCTTCTGCGTGGGATGGTTGGCGCGTTCCGGGTCTTGCCGGTGGATGCGCGAGATGCTCCACAGGTCCTTGGGGTTGTAGCCCATCTCGAGCCACTTCTTGCCTTCGAAACGCGGGCGGCTGCGCGCCTTCTTGGTCTCCGGGTCATACGGGATGCGCACCGGGTCCAGGTCGAAGTAGTAGTCGCGCGCCTTGGCGAAAAAGCCAATGTTGTCGTGCACCGACGAGTACTTGCGCGTGGTGCCGCCCATGCTCGGCACGCGGCGGTCCCAGATGATCTCGTTGATCATGGTCAGGCGGCGCTTGAGCATGACAAACAACTCGGGCGAGTACTGCCAGGTGCAGAACAGGTACAGCGTGCCCTTGGGCGACAGCTTGGGGCAGACGGCATCCATCCAGCGCTCGGACCACTCCAGGTAGGCCTGGCCGGAGAGCAGGTCGGAGTCATTGCCGTAGTCCTTGCCCAGCCCGTAGGGCGGATCGGCGACGATGAGGTCGACCGAACCATCCGGCAGGCGCGCAATGCCCTCGAACATGTCTTCCTGGAACAGCTGCAGCGCGGGCGCGTCCGCCGCGCCGGGCAGGTCCGAAGCCCCGCCCAGGGCCAGTTCCGAAGGTGCGGAAGGTGGCAGCGCGCGCATCAGAGCTTGAGCCCCGAACGTTCGGCCACGGTATGCATGTCCTTGTCGCCGCGGCCGGACAGGTTCACCAGCAACAACTTGTCCTTGGGCAGCGTTGGCGCCAGCTTGCATGCATAGGCAATGGCGTGGCTCGATTCCAGCGCCGGGATGATGCCCTCGATGCGGCAGCAGTCGTGGAAAGCCTTGAGGGCCTCTTCATCGGTGATCGGCACGTACTGCGCGCGGCCGATGTCCTTGAGCCAGGCATGCTCGGGTCCGACGCCCGGATAGTCGAGGCCAGCCGACACCGAATGCGTCTCGATGATCTGGCCGTTCTCGTCCTGCAGCAGGTAGGTGCGATTGCCGTGCAGCACGCCGGGCGTGCCGCCGGTCAGCGAGGCCGCATGTCGGCCGGTATCCAGGCCATCGCCTGCTGCTTCCACGCCGATCAGCTGCACGTCCTTGTGCTCGATATACGGGTAGAAGATGCCCATCGCATTGGAGCCGCCGCCCACGCAGGCGATCACGGCATCCGGCTGGCGGCCGGTCATTTCGGGCATCTGCACCTTGGCTTCCTCGCCGATCACGCACTGGAAATCGCGCACCATCATCGGGTAGGGGTGCGGGCCGGCGACAGTGCCGATGATATAGAAGGTGCTCTCGACGTTGGTCACCCAGTCGCGCATGGCTTCGTTGAGCGCGTCCTTGAGCGTGCGCGAGCCGCTTTCCACCGGCACCACGGTGGCGCCCAGCAGCTTCATGCGATAGACGTTGGCGGCCTGGCGCTTGACGTCCTCCGAGCCCATATAGACCACGCATTCCATGCCGAAACGCGCGGCAATGGTGGCCGTGGCCACGCCGTGCTGGCCGGCGCCGGTCTCGGCGATCACGCGCTTCTTGCCCATGCGCTTCGCAAGCAGCGCCTGGCCGATCACGTTGTTGATCTTGTGGGCGCCGGTGTGGTTCAGGTCTTCGCGCTTGAGATAGACCTGGGCGCCGCCGAGCAGCTCGCTCCAGCGCTGCGCGTGGTAGATCGGCGACGGGCGGCCGACAAAGTGCTTCAGTTCACGACGGAATTCGGCATCGAACTCCGGATCTTTCTGGTAGTGGGCATAGGCCTCGCGCAGTTCATCGAGCGCGTGGACCAGCGTCTCGGAGACGAAGGTGCCGCCATAAGGGCCGAAATGGCCACGGGAATCGGGCAGGTCGTACATGTCTGGACTCTTCAGGTCAGCGGCCTTGCCTCGGGGCAAGGGCGCAAATTTGACGGTGATGCGGGTGGCGCGGCCAGCGGACTGCCGGGCAAAGCGGCGATCTTGCGACTCGCCTCATCCGGCCTCGGCACTGCGGACAGCGCGCACGAACGCGGCAATGCGGGCGTGGTCTTTCACGCCCTTGGCGGCCTCGACGCCGCTGCTGACATCCACAGCGTAGGGCCGCACGCGTTCAATCGCGCCAGCGACGTTTTGCGCGTTCAACCCACCACTCAAAACGATGCGAGGAGCGCCGCTTGCGTTCGGGTTGCGGGTGGACGGATGGGACGGATGGTTGGAAGCGAGCCATGCCGGAGGAATCAGGGTCCAGTCGAAGACGTGGCCGCCGCCGCCATAGCCCTCGACGAAGGCATCCAGCAGCAGGCCAGCGGCATCACGGTATTGATCGGCGAATTCTATCAAATCGAGACCGGGCCGCACACGCGCCGCGCGCAGAAAAGGCAGGCGGCAGCGCTGCGCAATCTGCGAGCAGTCCTGCGGGCTCTCGTCACCGTGGAACTGAAGCAGCGTCAGCGGCACACGCTCGGCCACGTGGGCCACCTCTTCCATGTCGGCATTGACAAACAGGCCCACCACCGAGACGAACGGCCCGGCGGCTTCGGCGAGCTGGGCGGCGCGCGCCAGGTCGACGTAGCGCGGGCTGGGCGGATAGAACACCAGCCCGATGGCATCGGCGCCGGCATCGACCGCGGCCCGCACGTCTTCCTCGCGCGTCAGGCCGCAGATCTTGATGCGGGTGCGCTCAGGCTGCGTCATGGGGAAACACTCCGTGGAACAGGCTGGCGGACGAGTCGGCCGCCGGAATCTGGAAAGCCTCAGGATACTTCACGTCCGCGAGGTACAAGCCGTCGGGCATGAACGTCGGTGCGGCAAGCTTGCGATCGCGCCCGTTCAGCACCTCGCCCAGCCAGTGCGCCGGGTAACGCCCCCGCCCCACCGCCACCAGGCAACCCATCAGGTTGCGCACCATGTGGTGCAGGAAGGCACTGGCGCGAAACCGCACGAAGGTCCAGTTGCCGTCCGCCTTCAGCGTCACGTCGTACATGGTCTTGACCGGCGATTTGGCCTGGCACTCGGCGGCGCGGAACGACGAAAAATCATGCTCACCCAGCAGGCACCGGGAAGCCTCGCGCATGGCATCCACATCCAGCCGCTGGCCCGGCGGCAGCATCAGATACCCGGCGCGCCCATGCGCGAGCGGCACGCGGTGCGGCCCGGTGTAGAGCGCGTAGTAGTACATGCGCTCGAATGCGAGAAAGCGAGCGTGAAAGTCCTCACTGACCGGAAGCGCCCACTGCAGCGCAATCGAAGGCGGCAGGAAGGCATTGACGCCACGCACCCACGAGAACCTTTCACGGTTCAGCGTGGTATCGAGGTGGATCACCTGGCCCAGCGCATGCACGCCGGCATCGGTGCGGCCCGCCACGGTGGTCAGCAGGCGCACGCCGGCGAAGCGCTCGATGGCGTCCTCGAGGTGGTCCTGCACGGTATTGCGATGGGGCTGCGACTGCCAGCCGGAAAAGGCTGCACCGTCGTAGTGGAGGCCGATGGCGATGCGGTTCATGGCGCGGAAGACTGGCCCGCCAATCGAGGGGGCCGACAAAAACAAATGCGCCGGAAGGGACGCTTCCGGCGCATCGCTTCGGGCCGCGGCAAGCATGCCGCCTGCCCGGACCGTCGATGATAACTCAGGCGACCTCGAGCAGCAGCGAGCGCGCCTCGGCTTGCAGGTCGTCCTGCGACTGCTCCACGACTTCCTGCAGCAGTTCGCGCGCGCCTTCCTTGTCGCCGATTTCGATGTAGGCGCGGGCCAGGTCGAGCTTGATCTGCATATCGCGCCCGCCATCAATGCCGTCCGTCGACAGCGTGCTCGGCGAGACGCCCGGCGTGGTGTCCGCGCCGCTGTCGCTCATGCCAATGGCGGCCAGATCGATCGGCTCGGGCAGCTTGCCGTCACGGATCATGGTCGGGGACGGCAGCGGCGTAGCGGCCTCGGCGTCGCTGCGCGCTTCGGCCGTGGATCCGGCACTAAGGTCGAGCGAGATGCCCGACATGTCGAAATCCAGTCCGCGCGAGCGCGTCGGCGTGTCCAGGCGCGGCACGTCCGCCAGGGCGTCGTCACCGGTAACCGGCAGCGTCAGGTCCAGGCCATCGTCGAATTTCCCAGCCGGTTCAAGCGACTCGTCCGCGTGAATGGCGGTATCGCCAAACACCAGTGCGGCCGATTCCGGCGCCACGATCGGGTCGCCGGCCGCCGGTGCCGGGAAGGCATCGAGCGGCAGGGCCAGGTCCGCCAGCGAGGCTTCGCGCGGCGCCGCGGCAGGGTTCTGCGACGGATCCTGCGTGCGCCACTGATCGCCCGGCGCGGTGGCCGTTTCTGGACCACCACTGGTATCCGGCGTCACCGACAGGAACAACGCATTGCCCGCATCGAGTGCGCGCCCCATTTCCGCGGCCTTGAGCCATTCCGCGCCTTGTCCACCGGTCTGGGCGAACATCTCTTCTGCAATCACGCGGAAACCTTCCACATCCTGACGATTACTGTAAATCTCCAGGAGCTTGAGCCTGATCGGCTGCTGCTCCGGATCCTTCTCGAGCGCTTCGCGCAGGATCTCTTCTGCCTGCACATCGCGCCCGTAGGCGATATAGACTTCCGCCTCGGCGATCGGGTCGACCTCGCTGGCCTCCGGCATGTTGTTGCCGATACGGAAATCGGCACCGAACACGCTGTGCTGCGAGGTGTCCACGCTCTGGCCACCGGCGGCGCCAAACAGCGAATTGGCGCCGGCCATCACGGTGCTTTCCTGCGACAGGATGCTGTCACCGAAGGCGCCGCTATCGGCCGTCTTCTGCTGCTGGCGGCGGCGATAGATTGCATAGCCGCCCAGCAGCGCGACCAGCAGGCCGCCGCCCGGCAACAGCATCGGGTTGGCCAGCAGGCCGTCGAGGAACGACGGCTCCGGAGCGGGCTGTGCCTGCACCACGACCGGCGGACGCCTGACGGCCGGGGCAGCGGCCTGCGCAGCGCTGGCCGCCGCGGCCGGCGCCGAGGCGGCCGCCGTTGCAGTGGCCGCCGCCGCGGCCGGAGCTGCCGCCGCACTGGCGGTCGCCTGTGCCGCGGTTGCGGCCGGCGTGGCTGGCGTGGTTTCGGCCGGCGCATCCGCCTTCGGCGGCTCGGCTGCGACCACGTTCGGCGCCTTGGCTTCCGTCTTCGCGGCCTTGTCCGCCGCCTTCTCGGCCTTGTCCTTGTCGGCCAATGCTGCCTGGTTGGCCTGAGTCAGCTTGGCGATCTCGCTGTTCTTCAGCTCGATCAGCTTCTGCATGTCGCCGACGTTCTTTTCGAGCTGTGCCAGACGGCTCTCGGCTTCCTTCAACTGCCGCTCGCGCGCGACGCTGGCTTCGGCCTGCGCCGCGGCACTGGCCGCGCCCGAGCGCTCGGCCTTGCTCAGCTTGAGTTCGTTCTGCGGGCCCGCGGCCGGCACGGCCTGGTCCTGCACGCGTGCGGTGACGTTGCCAGACTGCTGGCGACCGCTGTCCGGCTCGACCGACTTGGCCGCGGCGGCACCCGCCAGGCGGCTCCGGTAGGCGTCAAAGCCTTGCGTGCGCGCAACCACCTCGCGGCGGGCAGCCTTGGGCGCCACCGACTGTGCCTGCTGGCGCGAAGGCACCTGCAGCACGGTGCCGGATTTCAGGCGGTTGATGTTGCCGCCGATAAAGGCATTCGGATTGTTTCGGTAGAGCGCGACCAGCATCTGGTCCAGCGACACGCCCTCCTGATCCATCAGGGCATCGCCGGCGATCGACGACAGCGTGTCGCCGCGCTTGACCGTGTACGCACCGCCTGCGGCTGCGTCGGCGCCAGCCTGTGCTGGCTGGGCGCGGTGCGTGGCAGCTTGCCTCGCGGGCTTGGCCGCCGGGACCGGAGCCGGAGCAGCCGGCTGCGTGCCCTGCGCGACGGCGGGCTGCGGCGGTGCCGACACCGGTGCGGCGGCCGGCGACGCGTCCGGCGTGGCGGCCTGCACGACCGTCGCGGGCGAGAAACTCTGGTTGGAAGGCTTGGCCCCGGCGGGGTCAAGCAGGAATGTATAGGCCCGCGACACCTTGCCGCTGGACCAGCTCATGTCGACCAGGATGTCGACGAATGGCTCGCTGATCGGCTGGCTGGACCGGACCTTGGCCACGTAGCTGCCATTGGCGCGGCGCTCG
This sequence comes from Cupriavidus sp. 22TCCZM04-2, assembly GCF_057798895.1. Taxonomy (NCBI): domain Bacteria; kingdom Pseudomonadati; phylum Pseudomonadota; class Betaproteobacteria; order Burkholderiales; family Burkholderiaceae; genus Cupriavidus; species Cupriavidus sp. 22TCCZM04-2. The sequence goes on along the minus strand of NZ_JBYOJS010000014.1, from coordinate 20,901 downwards.
ATGTCAAGCCGCAGGCTGCTCACTGCCGGCACATAGGTCAGCCCCGCGCGGGCATATGCCGCCGGAGGGGCCAGCTTGATGCTGAGTCCTGCTGCCTCTTCTGCACTCACCCCGCTGATGTCGATCTCGGCCTGCAGCGGCTGACCCAGATTCGACTGAACCCGCAATTGCCCGAACCCCGCGGCATAGGCAGCCGGCTGCGCAAGCAGCAGGCCGATAGCCGTAACGGCCAGCGTTGACCAGCGCTGACGGACGGTTGGCGCATCTTTCCGGCGATGTTGGCTCACACTCACCTTGTGCTCCGTTATGGTTTTAGTAGCGATAGAAACCCGACCCCAAAGCATTCGCTCCGGCTAGCGGGCATTCTTGTGCGCCCGTCGCCAGATTGCGCGCAGTGCCGACACGAAGGCCGGCACGCAGGCGCATGCCGACGTATTGTGACCCATCCCCCGGGGAAATAGGCGTTCAGATGTAACAACGCCGCGCAGGGGCGCGGCGTCACAGGCTGATCCGGGGTTTCTGTTGCCTGGCCGCAACGATAGCCGCCAGGTCCCGAAAGGTCGGTTCCGGAGGATCAGGACTCGATCAAAATGCGCAGCATACGGCGCAGCGGTTCGGCCGCGCCCCACAGCAGCTGGTCGCCCACGGTGAAGGCGGACAGGTACTCACCACCCATCTGCATCTTGCGCAGGCGGCCGACCGGAATGGTCAGCGTGCCGGTCACGGCAGCGGGGGTCAGGTCCGTCATGCTGGCTTCACGCGTGTTCGGCACCACCTTGGCCCACTGGTTGGCCTCGGCGAGCATGCTTTCGATCTCGTCCAGCGGCACATCCTTGCGCAGCTTGATGGTCAGCGCCTGCGAATGGCAGCGCATGGCGCCGATGCGCACGCACAGCCCGTCCACGGCGATCGGCGTAGCGCCGGTCGCGCCCAGGAACCCTTCGCCGCGGCCCAGAATCTTGTTGGTCTCGGCGCCGCCCTTCCATTCTTCCTTCGACTGGCCGTTGCCCAGGTCCTTGTCGATCCAGGGAATCAGGTTTCCGGCCAGCGGCACGCCGAACTGCTTGGTTTCCTCGGCGGACAGGCCGTGCTGCGTCGCCAGGATCTGGCGGTCGATTTCCAGGATGGCCGACGCCGGGTTGTCCAGCAGCGGCCTGACCGAAGCGTTGAGCGTGCCGAACTGCGTCAGCAGCTCGCGCATATGCTGCGCGCCGCCGCCCGAGGCTGCCTGGTAGGTCATCGACGTCATCCATTCGACCATGTCGGCCTGGAACAGGCCACCCAGGCCGATCAGCATGCAGCTGACCGTGCAGTTGCCACCGATGAAATTCTTCACGCCCTTGGACAGCGCATCCTTGATCACACCCTGGTTCACCGGATCCAGCACGATGATGGCATCGTCCTTCATGCGCAGCGACGAAGCCGCGTCGATCCAGTAGCCCTTCCACCCAGCCGCGCGCAGCTTCGGGAAGACTTCATTGGTGTAGTCGCCGCCCTGGGCGGTCAGCACCACGTCGCACTTCTTCAGTGCCTCGATGTCGTTGGCATCCTTGAGCGTGGTTTCGTTCTTGGCCATGGCGGGCGCCTTGCCGCCGGCATTGGACGTGCTGAAGAAGACGGGCTCGATATGGTCGAAATCACGCTCTTCCTGCATGCGCTGCATCAGGACGCTGCCGACCATTCCCCGCCAACCGACGAGACCTACAATCATGATTTACCTCGGATGTGTTTTTTACTTCCCCGCCATTTTCCTCGCCCGGCGTGGCTGCGCGGGGAAGACGGGCAGGCACGACGAACGGATCTAGGCGATCGCGGTTTTAATAATAGTTTTAATCGTCGTTGCGGTCTGGCCGAGCGAAATCGTGCCGACCGGGCCGCGGGTAGCGGTCAGGGCAGCAACAGCAGTCAGGGTGGACTGGGAAAATCGGGCCATCCACAGAGTCTACACGATTTTGCGGCGCTGCCGCAGCGTGGGAAATCAGGACAAATAAAAGAAAAGGCGCTGCAATGCAGCGCCTTTCCCGGATTGTGACTTACAGAGCGGCCAGTACGGCTTCGCCCATTTCACGCGTGCCGACCTGCTTGCAGCCCGGCGTCAGGATGTCGCCGGTGCGATAGCCCTGCGCCAGCACCTTCTTGACGGCGTTCTCGATGCGATCGGCCTGCTCGGCCTTGTTCAGCGAGTAGCGCAGCATCATCGCGGCCGACAGGATGGTGGCCAGCGGATTGGCCACGCCCTTGCCGGCGATGTCCGGCGCCGAGCCGTGCGACGGCTCGTACAGGCCCTTGTTGTTCGCATCGAGCGATGCCGACGGCAGCATGCCGATCGAACCGGTCAGCATGGCAGCCTCGTCCGACAGGATGTCGCCGAACATGTTGCCGGTCACGATCACGTCGAAGCTCTTGGGCGCCTTGATCAGCTGCATGGCGGCGTTGTCGACATACATGTGCGACAGCTCGACGTCCGGATATTCCTTGCTGACGTCGATCACGATGTCCTTCCAGAACTGGAAGGTCTCGAGCACGTTGGCCTTGTCCACGCTGCAGAGCTTCTTGCCGCGCCTGGCCGCGGCCTGGAACGCGACGTGCGCGATGCGGCGGATTTCCGGCTCGCTGTAGCGCATGGTGTCGAAGCCTTCGCGCGCGCCCTTGAACAGGCCGTCCGGCGCCTCGCGAACACCGCGCGGCTGGCCGAAATAGATGTCGCCGTTCAGTTCGCGCACGATCAGGATGTCGAGGCCCGCCACCAGTTCCGGCTTCAGGCTCGATGCGCCCGTCAGTTCGGGGTAGCAGATGGCCGGGCGAAAGTTGGCGAACAGCTGCAGGTGCTTGCGCAGGCCCAGGATGGCCTGCTCCGGGCGCAGCGCGCGCTCCAGGCTGTCGTACTTCCAGTCGCCCACGGCGCCGAACAGGATGGCGTCGGCTTCCTGGGCGAGCTTCAGCGTGTTTTCCGGCAGCGGATGGCCTTCGGCCTCGTAGCCGGCGCCGCCCACCGGGGCGGTTTCCATCTCGAACTTCTCGTCGAGGGCGTTCAGGACCTTGACGGCCTCGGCAACGATTTCCGGACCGATGCCGTCACCCGGCAGGACTGCGATCTTCATGCTGTTTTCCTCGTTTGATTTTTGCTGCCGCGCTCAGCCGACCAGGCGGTTGTTCAGCCACGGCATCCTTGCCACGCGCTCGGCTTCATACGCCTTGATCTTCTCGGCATGACGCAGCGTCAGGCCGATGTCGTCGAAGCCGTTCAGCATGCAGTACTTGCGGAACGGGGCGATGTCGAAGCTGTAGGCATCGCCGCCCGGCGTGATCACGGCCTGCTTGTCCAGGTCGATGGTCAGTTTGTAGCCGTTGAAGGCGTTGGTCTCGTTGATCAGGTGGTCGACCTGCAACTCGCTCAGCACCACCGGCAGCAGGCCGTTCTTGTAGCAATTGTTGAAGAAGATATCGGCAAAGCTCGGCGCGATCACGGCGCGGAAGCCGTATTGCGTCAGCGCCCACGGTGCGTGTTCACGCGAGCTGCCGCAGCCGAAGTTGCGGCGCGCGAGCAGGATCGACGCGCCCTGGTAGCGCGGCTGGTTCAGCACGAAGTCCGGGTTCAGGGGACGCTTGCTGTTGTCCATGCCGGGCTCGCCGACGTCCTTGTAGCGCCACTCGTCGAACAGGTTCGGGCCGAAGCCGGTACGCTGGATCGACTTCAGGAACTGCTTCGGGATGATGGCGTCGGTATCGACGTTTTCGCGGTCGAGCGGGGCCACGAGGCCGCTGTGTACGGTGAACTTGTCCATGTCTCTTTCCTTACTTCTTGGCCGCGCGCTCAAGCGAGCTGCCGGCGGCCTGCGTGTCCTTGCCCAGGCCGGCCATGGTATTGCAGCCGGCCAGCTGCAGCATGCCCAGGCATGCCAGCACTGCGATCAGGATCCGTTTCATCGCGTCCTCAACCCAGCTTGCGGATATCGACGAAATGGCCTTCGATGGCGGCGGCAGCCGCCATCGCAGGGCTCACCAGGTGCGTACGTCCACCCGCGCCCTGGCGGCCTTCGAAGTTGCGGTTCGACGTGGATGCGCAGCGCTCGCCCGGATCGAGTCGGTCGGCATTCATGGCGAGGCACATCGAGCAGCCGGGCTCGCGCCATTCGAAGCCCGCGGCCTTGAACACCTTGTCCAGCCCTTCGCGCTCGGCCTGCTCCTTGACCAGGCCCGAACCGGGCACCACCATCGCCAGCTTGACGTTGGACGCCACCTTGCGGCCCAGCTTCTGCACGACCCACGCGGCGGCGCGCATGTCTTCGATGCGGCTGTTGGTGCAGGAGCCGATGAACACCTTGTCAACGTTGATGCTCTCGATCGGCACGTTGGGTTGGAGGTTCATGTACTCGAGCGCGCGCTCCATGGCGTTGCGCTTGGTCGGGTCCTTTTCCTTCTCGGGGTCCGGCACGCGGTCTTCGATGCTGACCACCATCTCGGGCGAAGTGCCCCAGGTCACCTGCGGGCGGATTTCTTCGGCACGCAGCTCGACCACCTGATCGAACTTGGCGCCGGCGTCCGAGTGCAGCGTACGCCAGTAGCCCACGGCCTGCTCCCACTCCACGCCTTGCGGGGCGTACGGGCGGCCCTTCACGTATTCGAGCGTGACGTTGTCCACCGCCACCAGGCCCGCGCGCGCACCGGCTTCGATGGCCATGTTGCAGACCGTCATGCGGCCTTCCATGGTCAGGTCGCGGATCGCCGAGCCAGCGAACTCGATGGTGTAGCCCGTGCCGCCGGCCGTGCCAATCTTGCCGATGATCGCCAGCACGATATCCTTGGCGGTGCAGCCGCGCGGCAGCTTGCCTTCCACGCTGACCAGCATGTTCTTGGCCTTCTTGCCCAGCAGCGTCTGGGTGGCCAGCACGTGCTCGACTTCCGACGTGCCGATACCGTGCGCGAGCGCGCCGAAGGCGCCGTGCGTGGACGTATGCGAATCGCCGCACACCACCGTCATGCCCGGCAGCGTCGCGCCCTGCTCCGGCCCGATCACGTGCACGATGCCCTGGCGATGATCGTTCATCTTGAACTGGGTAATGCCGAAGCTGTCGCAATTGGCGTCCAGCGTATCGACCTGCAGCTTCGACACCGGATCGGCGATGCCCTGGGTGCGATCGGTCGTCGGCACGTTGTGGTCCGACACCGCCAGGTTGGCGCTGATGCGCCATACCGGGCGCTCCGCCATCTTCAGGCCTTCGAACGCCTGCGGGCTCGTGACTTCATGCAGCAGGTGGCGGTCGATGTAGAGCAGCGTGGTGCCGTCTTCCTCGACGTGGACGGTGTGGTCATCCCAGAGTTTGTCGTAGAGCGTCTTGGCCATGATGCAGGGGGCGGCCAGCGTCCAGTTTCGGTGGAAATGGCGCGGTGCCGCGTAGTGGTTTGCAGGGATCTTTTCTTGTCCGCCCGCCTCGTTGCCGGAGGGCAGGACACCGTGACGACAACCGCGATAATGACGCCGGAAGCCGCCCGAAGCGAGCGCTTTTGCGATGCTTGACTTCTCAAGCGATTATGCCACGGGACCAGCGCCAGCCGGCCCCGGCACAGCGTTGCGCTGCGCCGCGATTGGCGAAAGGGGGCCTTCGCGGATGGCGAAAGCACTTTTGCCCCCTCGCTCCCGCATGGGAACGAGGGGAGCAGGATCAGCCGCCCAGGTAGGCCGCCTTGATCCGGTCGTTGGCCAGCAGGTTGGCGCCGGTATCGGCCAGCACGACCTTGCCGGTTTCCAGCACGTAGCCGCGGTCGGCCACCTGCAGCGCCTTGTTGGCATTCTGCTCGACCAGGAACACCGTGACGCCCTCCTGCCGGATGGTGCGGATGATGTCGAAGATCTGCGCGATGACCAGCGGCGCCAGGCCAAGCGTGGGCTCGTCCAGCAACAGCAGGCGCGGCCGGCTCATCAGCGCGCGGCCGATCGCCAGCATCTGCTGCTCGCCGCCCGACATGGTGCCGGCACGCTGGCCCGAGCGCTGGTTCAGCCGCGGGAACAGCTTGAACACATGCTCGATGCCCGCCTCGATTTCATCGCGCTTGGCGAAGAACGCCCCCATCTTCAGGTTTTCGAGCACCGTCAGGCTCGGAAACACGCGCCGCCCTTCGGGCGAGATGGCCATGCCCATGCGCATGATTTCGTGCGTGGAGCGGCCGGTGATCTCCTGCCCCTCGAACAGCACGCGGCCGCTCGAGGCGCGCGGCGAGCCGCACACGGTCATCATCAGCGTCGTCTTGCCGGCGCCATTGCTGCCGATCAGGGTGACGATCTCCCCCTTGTTGACTTCGATCGATACGCCCGACAGCGCCTCCACGGCGCCGTAGTGGGTATGGACCTGTTCCAGCTTCAGCATCAGTCCTCTCCCAGGTAGGCCTTGATCACGCGCGGGTCGTTGCGCACTTCGTCGGGCTTGCCGATCACGATCGGCTTGCCGTGCTCCATCACCAGGATGCGGTCCGACACGCCCATCACCAGGCTCATGTCGTGCTCGATCAGCAGCACGGCGATGCCAAACTCCTTGCGCAGCTGGTCGATGAGCTGCGACAGCTCGATCTTCTCCTGCGGGTTCAGGCCCGCGGCGGGCTCGTCGAGCATCAGCAGGCGCGGCTTGGTGATCATGCAGCGCGCGATCTCCAGCCGGCGCTGGTGGCCGTATGACAGCGTGCCGGCCTCGCGGTTGGCGACCTTGGTCAGGCCCATGCGCTCCAGCCAGTCAGCGGCACGCTGCAGCGCCTCGCGCTCGGCGCGGCGGTAGGCCGGCGTGGCGAACAGCCCGCGCAGGAGGCCGGCCTGCACCTGGAGGTGCTGCGCGACGAGAAGGTTCTCCACCACCGTCAGGTTCTTGAACAGGCGGATGTTCTGGAACGTGCGCACCAGGCCGTGGCGCGCCACCATATGGCTCGGCAGGCCGGCGATGGCGTGGCCGTCCATGGTGACCTCGCCCGCCGTCGGCTTGTAGAAGCCGCCGACGCAGTTGAACACCGTGGTCTTGCCGGCGCCGTTCGGGCCGATGATCGCGAAGACCTCGTCGCGCTTCACGTCGAATTCGATTCCATCCACCGCCAGCAGGCCGCCGAAGCGCATCTGCAGGCCGGAGACCTTCAGCAATTCTGCATTGGCACTCATCGCGGCAACTCCACGTGCGGACGGCTCGCGGGCAGCAGGCCCTGCGGACGCCACATCATCATCAGGACCATCACCAGGCCGAAAATCAGCATCCGGTACTCGGCAAAGCCGCGCGCCACTTCGGGCAGCACGGTCAGCAGGATCGCCGCCAGGATCACGCCCAGCTGCGAGCCCATGCCGCCCAGCACCACCACGGCCAGCACCAGCGCCGATTCGATGAAAGTGAACGATTCCGGGTTGACCAGCCCCTGGCGCGCCGCAAAGAACGCGCCGCCGATGCCGGCAAAGGCCGCGCCCAGCGTGAACGCCGACAGCTTGATGCGGGTCGGGTTCAGGCCCAGCGAACGGCACGCGATCTCGTCTTCGCGCAGCGCTTCCCAGGCACGGCCCATCGGCATGCGGATCAGGCGACTGGTGACGAACAGCGTAAAGCCCACCAGCAGCAGCGCGATCAGGTACAGGAAGATCACCATGTGCTCGCCCTGGTAGTCCAGGCCGATCAGCTCGTGGAACGTGCGTGCGCCCTCCACGCTGGCGCTGCGCGCCATCTCGAAGCCGAACACGGTCGGTTTCGGAATGCCGGAGATGCCGTCCGGGCCGCCGGTGTACTCGGTCAGGTTGCGCGCGAGCAGGCGGATGATCTCGCCAAAGCCCAGCGTCACGATAGCCAAGTAGTCGCCGCGCAGGCGCAGCACCGGGAACCCGAGCAGGAAACCGAAGGTGGCCGACATCCCCGCCGCGATCGGCAGGCATTCCCAGAAGCTGAGCCCGAAGTACTGGTTCAGCATCGCGTAGGTGTAGCCACCGACGGCGTAGAAGCCCACGTAGCCCAGGTCCAGCAGGCCGGCAAAGCCGACCACGATGTTCAGGCCCAGCCCCAGGATCACGTAGATCAGCGCCAGCGTGGCCACGTCCACCGCGCCGCGCGAGCCGAAGAACGGCCACACCAGGCCGACGGCCAGCAGCACCCACACCGCTGCGCGCTGCTGCCCCACGCCGAGCTGCGGCATGGCCGGCAGGCGCACGGCATTGCCCGCGCGCGTCAGCAGCGGCTTGAACAGCTGGAACAGGAAGACCGCCGCCACGGCGATCCACACCGGCCGCCAGTGCGGCTCCAGCACGACCTTGTAGCCTTCCAGCTTGAGCTGCAGGCCAAGGACGGGAATGGTCAGGATGGCCGTCATCACGGCGGCCATCACCGCATTCTTCAGGGATTGCCCGGCGGGCATTGCAGAAGTCCGGTTTGTCATGTCGCGTTTCCCCTCAGACCTTTTCCACGTCCGGCTTGCCGAGCAGGCCGGTCGGGCGGAACAGCAGCACCAGCACCAGCAGGCTGAATGCCACCACGTCCTTGTATTCGGCCGGCATGTAGCCGGAGGCGAAAGTCTCGGCCAGTCCCAGCAGCACGCCGCCAAGCATCGCGCCCGGGATGCTGCCGATGCCGCCGAGCACCGCGGCCGTGAACGCCTTGATGCCGGCGATAAAGCCGATAAACGGATTGAGCTTGCCGATGGTCAGCCCGATCAGCACACCGCCGACCGCGGCCAGCATCGCGCCGAGCACGAACGTGAACGAGATCACGCGGTTTGTGTCGATGCCGAGCAGGTTGGCCATGCGCATGTCTTCGGCGCAGGCGCGGCAGGCGCGGCCCATGCGCGAATGCCCGATGAAGAGGGTCAGCGCGATCATCAGCACCAGCGTCACGCCGACGATCAGCAAGCGCGAGTACGGTACGGTGACGACGAAGTCGCCGCCCATCTGGAACTCGATGGCGCCCGAGATCAGGATCGGCACGGACACGTCGCGTGCGCCCTGCCCGATCTGCACATAGTTCTGCAGGAAGATCGACATGCCGATGGCCGAGATCAGCGGCACCAGCCGCGGCCCGCCGCGCAAGGGGCGATACGCCACGCGCTCGACCGCGAAGCCATAGCAGCCGGTGACCAGGACGGATACCAGCAGCGCGGCACCCAGCACGAGCGGCAAGGGATAGCCGGCCTGCACGCCGATAGCGGTCAGTGTGACCAGGCCCACGTAGGCGCCGATCATGTAGATCTCGCCGTGGGCAAAGTTGATCATGCCGATGATGCCGTAGACCATCGTGTAGCCGATGGCGATCAGCGCATAGATCGCACCCAGCGTCAGGCCGTTGACCAGCTGCTGGGTGAACTGTGGAAGAAATTCGTTCATGGGGGAAGCCTCAGGAAATCGAAGCCCGATAGCGGAACATCCCGCCGCCCCTTGTGGGGGCGCGGGATGCCGGCGAAGGAAATGCCCGGATTAGTTGGCGGCGGTCTTGCTGGCGTCCTTGTGCCAGGTGTAGACCACGAACTTGAAGGACTTCAGGTCGCCCTTGTCGTCGTACTCGACCTTGCCGATCGGGGTCTGGAAGGCGTTCTTGTGCATGTACGCCGCGACCTTGGCCGGATCGGTGCTCTTGGCGCCGGCGATGGCGTCGCCAACGATCTTGACGGCGGCGTAGGCCGGCATCTGGAACGGACCGTTGGCGTCACGCTTCTTGTCGGCGAAAGCCTTCACCAGGCCGGCATTGGCCGGATCGGCCGAGAAGTCGGCCGGCAGCGTCACCAGCATGCCTTCGGAGGCCGGACCGGCAATCGCGGTCACGTCCTTGTTGCCCACGCCTTCGGGACCCATGAAAGTGGCCTTCACGCCCTGCTCGCGCGCCTGGCGCATCAGCAGGCCCATTTCCGGGTGGTAGCCGCCGAAGTACACGAAGTCCACGCCTTGCGACTTCAGCTTGGTGATGACGGCCGAGTAGTCCGAATCGCCGGCGTTGATGCCTTCAAACACGACCACGGGGATCTTGGCGGCGTCCAGGTCCTTCTTCACCGAAGTGGCGATGCCCTGGCCGTACGACTGCTTGTCGTGCAGTACCGCGACCTTCTTCGGCTTGACCTTGGTGATGATGTACTGGGCGGCAGCCGGACCCTGCTGGTCGTCGCGGCCGATGGTGCGGAAGATGAACTTGCGCTTTTTGGCCTCGGTCAGCTGCGGCGCGGTGGCCGACGGCGTGACCATCACGATGCCTTCGTTCTCGTAGATGTCCGAAGCCGGAATGGTCGAACCCGAGCAGACGTGGCCGATCACGTACTTGATGCCCTGGCTGACAATCTTGTTGGCCACGGCCACGGCCTGCTTCGGCTCGCAGGCGTCGTCCATCAGCACCGCTTCGAACTTGTTGCCGCCGGCGCCGCCAGCTGCGTTGATCTGTTCGATGGCGGTCAGCGCACCGGCCTTGACCATGTCGCCATACTGGGCAACCGAACCGCTCATCGGGCCGGCAATGGCGATCTTCACGGTTTCGGCGTTGGCGGCAGCGCCAAGGGTAGCCAGCACGGCGGCCAGCGAAATGGACGTAAGGCGGGAAAGCGTCATCGGGTGCTCCTCGATTGGTTTTGTGGTCATACGGGCAGAGACAGCATGACCTGCGCAATCGAACTACACACCGCGGACGACAGGGGAAACCAGGTCCGAGACGCGGCAGACGGGTCCGGCAAGAAGACAGCAGATGCGGGGCCCGGCATGTGTCAGCCCCCGGAAGGATCAGGGGAGCATGGTTCGGAAAGACAACGTTTGATGCGTTCTCTATTGCGCAAGCGCTGTCGCCTGCCCCGCTTGCCGCACGGCGTGCCGGAGGGTAACCCGGCTGCCATCGGCAGAGCAGCCCGCATTATAGGGTCAAATTCCCCGCCGGAAGCGAAAATCGCACAACAAATGCGGAACCTAGTTGACAGATTGCGACACAATTCTCCACAAATTGCGCTTCTGACCACTTGGCGTGCAATTTTCTGCTCTCACATTCGCCGCATCGCACAAGGCCCTGAAGCCAGAAAGACGAACGCCCCGGCGGGCCGGGGCGTTTGCGATTTGCTGCATTGCGCAGCAGCAGGCAGTGGAAGGCTTAGCGCTTGTCCACGTCCGGCACGTTGCGCGTGGCGGCGCCGTTGAACAGCTGGCGCGGACGGCCGATCTTGTATTCCGGATCGGTGATCATTTCTTCCCACTGCGAGATCCAGCCCGGGGTACGAGCCAGCGCGAAGATGCAGGTGAACAGCGACGTCGGGATGCCCAGCGCGCGCTGGACGATGCCCGAGTAGAAGTCGACGTTCGGGTACAGCTTGCGGCTGACGAAGTACTCGTCTTCCAGCGCGATCTTTTCCAGCTCCATGGCGAGCTTGAACAGCGGGTCGTTGTGCAGGCCCAGTTCGTTCAGCACTTCATGGCAGGTTTCGCGCATCAGCTTGGCGCGCGGATCGTAGTTCTTGTACACGCGGTGGCCAAAGCCCATCAGGCGCACGCCCGAGTTCTTGTCCTTGACCTGCTTGATGAACTCGCCGATGTTGTCGACGCTGCCGATTTCTTCCAGCATCTTCAGTGCGGCTTCGTTGGCGCCGCCGTGGGCCGGACCCCACAGGCAGGCCACGCCGGCGGCGATGGCGGCAAACGGGTTCGTACCCGACGAGCCAGCCAGGCGCACGGTCGAGGTCGAAGCATTCTGCTCGTGGTCGGCGTGCAGAATGAAGATGCGGTCCAGCGCGCGCTCGAGCACCGGGTTCACGGTGTACGGGGCGCACGGCGTGCCGAACAGCATGCGCAGGAAGTTGCCCGAGTAGGACAGGTCATTCTGCGGATAGATGTACGGCTGGCCGATGTTGTACTTGTACGCCATGGCGACCATGGTCGGCATCTTGGCGATCAGGCGGATGGCCGAGATCTCGCGCTGGTGCGGATCGTCGATGTCCATCGCGTCGTGGTAGAACGCGCTCATGGCACCCACCAGGCCCGTCAGCACGGCCATCGGGTGGGCATCGCGGCGGAAACCGCGCATGAAGAACTGCAGCTGCTCGTGAACCATGGTGTGGTTCATGACGTGGCCAACGAATTCTTCCTTCTGCTTGGCGTTGGGCAGCTCGCCCTTCAGCAGCAGGTAGCAGGTTTCGAGGTGGTCGCACTTCTGCGCCAGCTGCTCGATCGGGTAGCCGCGGTACAGCAGCTCGCCCTTGTCGCCGTCGATGTAGGTGATCTTCGAATTACACGAAGCCGTCGACATGAAACCGGGGTCGTAGGTGAACTTGCCGGTCTGGCCGTACAGCTTGCGAATGTCGATCACGTCCGGGCCCACGGTGCCCTGGTAAATCGGCAGCTCAACGCTGGGGGAACCATCGGAGAACGATAGCGTGGCTTTCACATCGGACGGCGTCATGTCGGATCCTTCAAATGCTGTGAATAATAGTATTGACCAAAAACTCAGACCGAACGCAGCAGGCCAATAATGCGCTGCATCGGGGGCGTGTCGAGTTCACCGTCGAGCTCCTTGCGGGCAAGGAGCAGGTCCATCAACTCGTTGTCGCTGAGCTCGAACAGCGTGCTCAGCGAAGCCACATCCTCGTCGGACAGGCTCTCCTCGTAACGGTTGAAAAATCGCTCGACGATGATGTCGTTCTCCAGAAGGCCGCGGCGCGCACGCCAGCGCAGACGCGCGCGTTTGTGTGGATCGGCCTGGTGGGAGAAGATGGTGGCGGGACTCTCGGTCATGGCATCCTGCTTTCCGGCGCGCCTGCCTGATATTGCCGCTCAGGCCGACGCGCCGCTTACAACAACTGCTTTCTACTGCGAACTCCGCCGGATCAGACCGCGCGGCGGACCATCAGCTCTTTGATCTTGCCGATGGCCTTGGTCGGGTTCAGACCCTTCGGGCACACGTCGACGCAGTTCATGATGCTGTGGCAGCGGAACAGGCGGTACGGGTCGTTCAGGTTGTCCAGACGCTCGCCGGTGGCCTGGTCGCGGCTATCCGCGATGAAGCGGTAAGCCTGCAGCAGGCCGGCCGGGCCGACGAACTTGTCCGGATTCCACCAGAACGACGGGCACGACGTCGAGCAGCTCGCGCACAGAATGCACTCGTACAGGCCGTCCAGCTCGTCGCGCTGCTCCGGCGACTGCAGGCGCTCTTTCTCGGGCGGCGGCTCGTCGTTGATCAGGAACGGCTTGATCGAGTTGTACTGCTTGAAGAACTGCGTCATGTCGACGATCAGGTCGCGCACGACCGGCAGGCCAGGCAGCGGACGCAGCACGATGCGGTCAGGCAGCTCGCGCATATTGGTCAGGCACGCCAGGCCGTTCTTGCCGTTGATGTTCATCGCGTCCGAACCGCACACGCCTTCACGGCACGAGCGGCGGAACGAGATGGTCTCGTCCAGCCTCTTCAGCTTGACCAGCGCGTCCAGCAGCATGCGCTCGTGACCATCGAGCTCGACCTCGTAGGTCTGCATGCGAGGTGCCGCGTCCTTGTCCGGATCGTAGCGGTAGACTTCGAAAATACGCTTCATTTCTGTGGGTCCTGTTTTCTCTACGATGCGGTGCTCAGAAGGTACGGGCCTTCGGCGGAACGCTTTCCACCGTCAGCGGCTCCATCTTCACCGGCTTGTAGTCGAGGCGGTTGCCTTCGCTGTAGAACAGCGTGTGCTTGAGCCAGTTCTGGTCGTCGCGGTTCGGGAAGTCGCTGTGTGCGTGTGCACCGCGCGACTCCTTGCGGGCAGCCGCCGAGATCATGGTGGCCTTGGCCACTTCCACCAGGTTGGCCACTTCCAGGGCTTCCACCAGTGCGGTGTTGAAGACCTTGGACTTGTCCTTGAGGTGGATGTTGTTGGCGCGCTCCGACACTTCCAGGATGCGCTCCACGCCTTCGTCCATCAGCTTCTGCGTACGGAACACGCCGGCATGCGACTGCATGTTCTTGCGGATGTCGTTGGCGACGTCCTGCGTGTACTCGCCCGACGACGTGCCCTGCAGCTTGGCCAGGCGCGACATCGCGAGGTCGGCGGCGTCGGCCGGCAGCGGCTTGTGTTCCTTCTGCTTCAGGTTCTGCGCGATGATGTGGTTGCCAGCCGCACGGCCGAACACCACGAGGTCGAGCAGCGAGTTGGTGCCCAGGCGGTTGGCGCCGTGCACCGACACGCACGAGCATTCGCCGATCGCGTAGAAACCGTTGAGCACTTCGTTCGGGTTGCCGTTCTTCGGCACCACGACCTGGCCATGGTAGTTCGTCGGAATGCCGCCCATCTGGTAGTGGATGGTCGGGACGACGGGGATCGGTTCCTTGATCGCGTCGACGTTGGCGAACTTCATGCCGATCTCGCGGATCGACGGCAGGCGCTTCATGATGGTCTCGGCACCGACGTGGGTCAGGTCGAGCAGCACGTAGTCGCCGTTAGGGCCACAGCCGCGGCCTTCCTTGATTTCCTGGTCCATCGAGCGCGACACGAAGTCGCGCGGCGCCAGATCCTTCAGCGTCGGGGCATAGCGCTCCATGAAGCGCTCGCCGTCCTTGTTGCGCAGGATACCGCCTTCGCCGCGCACGCCTTCGGTGATCAGCACGCCCGCGCCGGCCACGCCGGTCGGGTGGAACTGCCAGAACTCCATGTCTTCCAGGGGCACGCCTGCGCGCGCCGCCATGCCCAGGCCGTCACCGGTGTTGATGAAGGCGTTGGTGGAAGCCGCGTAGATACGTCCGGCACCGCCGGTCGCAAACAGCGTGGTCTTGGCTTCGAGGATGTAGACCTCGCCGGTTTCCATTTCCAGCGCGGTCACGCCCAGCACGTCGCCGTCCTGGTCGCGGATCAGGTCCAGCGCCATCCACTCGACGAAGAAGTGGGTCTTGGCGCGCACGTTGCGCTGGTACAGCGTGTGCAGCAGTGCGTGGCCGGTACGGTCCGCCGCGGCGCAGGCGCGCTGCACAGGCTTCTCGCCGTAGTTGGCGGTGTGGCCGCCGAACGGACGCTGGTAGATCGTGCCGTCCGCATTGCGGTCGAACGGCATGCCGAAGTGCTCGAGCTCGTACACGACCTTCGGGGCTTCACGGCACATGAACTCGATGGCGTCCTGGTCGCCCAGCCAGTCGGAGCCCTTGATGGTGTCGTAGAAGTGATAGTGCCAGTTGTCCTCGCTCATGTTGCCCAGCGAAGCACCGATGCCGCCCTGCGCCGCCACGGTGTGCGAACGGGTCGGGAACACCTTGGACAGCACGGCGACGTTCAGGCCGGCTTCCGCGAGCTGGAGGGATGCGCGCATCCCGGCGCCGCCAGCACCGACGATGACCACGTCAAAGCGGCGACGCGGCAATCCAGTCTTGACTGCGACCATTTATTACACCCTCCAGAGAATCTGAGCAGCGTAGCCCGCACAACCGACGAGCCACAGAATCGTAAGAACTTGCAGCACGAGGCGCAGCGCCATCGGCTTCACATAGTCCATCCAGATGTCGCGCACGCCGAACCAGGCGTGATACAGCAGCGACAGGATGGTCAGGAACGTGATGATCTTCATCCATTGATTGGAGAAGAGCCCTGCCCACGCTTCGTACGAAGCGCCGTTCGACAGCAGGAAGGCAATAGCCAGGACGATGGTGAAGACCACCATGATCACGGCCGTGACGCGTTGCGCGAGCCAGTCTTTCAGGCCGTAGTGCGCACCGACGACAAGACGCTTGGGACCGATATTATTGTTTGCCACCTTGATTCTCCTCAGAACAGGCCGAACAGCTTCAGGCCGAAAATCAGGGTAAGCAGCAGGCTGACAACCAGCACGCCGATGGCAGACTTGGCCGAAGCGGGCTTGGAGACGCCAACGTGCACGTCCAGCAGCAGGAAGCGGATACCAGCGCAGAAGTGATGCAGATAACCCCAGATCAGGGCCAGCACAACCAGCTTGACGAAGCCACCGGACAACAGCGCCGAGAACTTTGCGAAGCTCAGTTCGGAGGTAATGCTCTGCTCAAACAGGTACAGAACAAAGGGAAGAAGGAGGAACATCAAGGCACCGCTCACGCGATGCAGGATGGATACCTTGCCGGCCCAGGGCAACCGGTATTTCGCGATCTGCGAGACACCGATATTCCGGAACTCCGGCCTGGCTTGTTTGACGGCTTCAGCCATGCGAGACCCCAATTTGCGGTAAACAAAAAACGAAACTGCCATTGCCCTGCATGCAAAAGAATGCATTGGGGCAAATCCATGAGATTTTAGCGCCTTTGTTGCGCGCCGCACCAATAATTTTCAGCTATCAGGCCCGGACAGGCGGCGCCCGACAATCGCACACAGCAATGCGGGAAGTGCAAAAACCACCCGCGCCCCGCAATAGCCGCAACCATCATGACGAATATCGCAATAATCATGGCGCCCGGCCCGCCGGCAGCCGCGATATTCCGATATTCAACTCAGGTCATTCTGGTAATAGTGGCGCGTGGTCACGTACAGCCCGCGCCTCACCTCGACCGGACGGTCGCCGTAGGTATACGACACGCGCTCGACCGACAGCAGCGGCGACCCGACCGGGACAGACAGCAAGGTAGCCGCCGTCTCGTCGGCGGCTACCGCACGGATTTTCTCGGAGGCCCGAATCATGCGGGTACCGAACTCGGCCTCGAACAATGCGTACATGGGGCCCTTCCACTCGGTCAGCTTCTCTGCCGTGAGCCCCTTGAAGTTGGCGCCGAGCAGCCAGATCTCGTCCAGCACGGTCGACTCGCCCGAAAATGTCAGCACACGGCGAATCTGCACGACGCTGTCGCCGGTACGGATATCGAGCAGCCGGGCAATCTCCGCGGGCGCGCGCAGCCGCTTGCACTCGAGCACCTGGCTGGCGCCATAATGCGGCTCCCCTTCGTCCGGCACCAGCCGCAGGAAGCGGAACTTCACCACGTCTTCGTGGTGGGTGGTGACGAAGGTACCCTTACCCTGCCGGCGCGCCACCAGGTTGTCGGCGGCGAGCTCGTCGATGGCCTTGCGCACGGTGCCCTGGCTGACCTTGTAGCGCGATGCCAGCTCCATTTCGCTGGGAATCATCTCGCCCGGCTTCCACTCGCCCGATTGCAGGCTGCGCGTGATCAGGGCCTTGATCTGCTGGTAGAGCGGACTGAATGTAGGCGACGGCACGGCGTGGGCCGCGGCAAGCGCGGCCGGCGGGTGGGAGGGCGATGGTGACGACTGCGCCCCGGCGCCGGAACTGGAATTGGCGGCGCCAGAATCCTGCGCTCCGGGTGCGGAGGCGCCGGTCAGGGACGTAGGCAGGGAGGACATAGGGGGGATTTCACCACAAAAGGGCAAAGCCCGTCCAGCCCGACGTTAAATGTCTTATGTCTTATATAAGACATATGAATTGACATCGCGGATGGCCGGGCCTACACTCGCGCTGGTCCACGCCGGCGGCACGCGTGACAGAAACAAGACAACCGTCCGATCTGGCTAACGCGCCCCGCTTCGCAGTAGACTTACGCTTCGTTGCCTTACCATGACCCGTTGTGGCTCTCCCTCACCGGCTCCGCCCCGTGGCCCTGCCACCTGGTTCCGGCGGACGGCTGCTCCCCGCTATGGCGACAACCAGCACCTGGTGACGTGCCTCCCCCTACGCGGCGCGCCACCCACCGGTTTCCCCCATCTTTTCGTTTGGAGATTTACTCATGGCTAAAGCCCCAATGCGCGTCGCAGTGACCGGCGCCGCTGGCCAGATCGGCTACTCCCTGCTGTTCCGCATCGCCAATGGCGACATGCTGGGCAAAGACCAGCCGGTCATCCTCCAACTGCTCGATCTGCCCCAGGCCCAGGCGGCCGTCAAGGGCGTGGTGATGGAACTGGAAGACTGCGCCTTCCCGCTGCTGGCTGGCGTGGTGATCACCGATGATCCGAAGGTCGCCTTCAAGGACGCCGACGTCGCCCTGCTGGTGGGCGCCCGTCCCCGCAGCAAGGGCATGGAGCGCAAGGACCTGCTCGAAGCCAACGCCCAGATCTTCACGGTGCAGGGCAAGGCACTGGACGAAGTCGCCAGCCGCAATGTCAAGGTGCTGGTGGTCGGCAACCCGGCCAACACCAATGCCTACATCGCCATGAAGTCGGCCCCGAGCCTGCCGCGCGAGAACTTCACCGCCATGCTGCGCCTGGACCACAACCGTGCCCTGTCGCAAATCGCCGCCAAGACCGGCAAGCCGGTGGCATCGATCGAGAAGATGTTCGTGTGGGGCAACCACAGCCCGACCATGTACGCCGACTACCGCTACGCAACCGTCGACGGCAAGAGCGTCAAGGACATGATCAACGACCCGGTGTGGAACAACGACGTGTTCCTGCCGACCGTCGGCAAGCGCGGCGCCGCCATCATCGAAGCCCGTGGCCTGTCGTCGGCCGCTTCGGCTGCCAATGCCGCCATCGACCACGTGCATGACTGGGTGCTGGGCACCAACGGCAAGGTCGTCACCATGGGCATCCCGTCGAACGGCGAATACGGCATCCCGGCCGACACCATGTTCGGCTACCCCGTGACCTGCGCCAACGGCAAGTACGAAATCGTCAAGGGCCTGGAGATCGACGACTACAGCCGTGAAAAGATCAACATCACCCTGAACGAACTGGAAGAAGAAAAGGCCGGCGTGCAGCACCTGCTCGGCTGATCTTCGGATCCATTCCGCCAGGGAAACCGGAGCACCGCAACGATTCAAGAATCGGCGCGGGCTCCGGTTTTTTGTTGGGCCGCGACCTTTCCCGGCGGCCCCAGATCATTTTTGACCAGAATCCAAGTGCACCCCTCCGAGGTCTTGTTCCAGGGCGAAGCCACCCCCACCCAGTTGCCGGTGTGCGATCACTACGCGGGCAGCGAAAGGCTGATGCTCAAATCGCTGGCCCTGCAGCAAGAGCTTGGTCCCGTCTTCGATATCACCTTTGACTGCGAAGACGGTGCCGCCGTGGGGCTGGAGCGCGAGCACGCCGAACTGTGCGCCGGGCTCGTGAACAGCCCGCTCAATCGGCACAATCGCGTGGGTGTGCGCATCCATGATCCTGCCCATTCAAGCTGGAAGCAGGATGTCGATGTGCTCGTGCGTGCCGCCGGCGCACGGCTGGCGTATGTGGTCGTGCCCAAGGTGACCGACGTTGTCGAAGTGGCGCGCGTGACCGACCACGTCAACCAGGCCGCACGCACGGCAGGCATTGCGCGTCACATTCCGATCCATGTACTGATCGAAACGCACGCCGCGCTCGAACAGGCTTTCGAAATCGCCTCGCTGGTGCAGGTCGAATGCCTGAGCTTCGGCCTGATGGACTTCGTGTCGGCCCACCACGGCGCCATTCCCGGCGATGCCATGCGTTCACCCCAGCAGTTCGAGCACCCGCTGATCCGCCGTGCCATGCTGGAGATTTCGGCCGCCTGCCATCGATACGGCAAGGTCCCTTCGCACAATGTCAGCACCGACGTGCAGGCCCCGCAGCGCGCGGGCGATGACGCGCTGCGCGCGCGCTCCGAGTTCGGCTACCTGCGCAAGTGGAGCATCCATCCGGGCCAGATCGAGCCGATCGTCGCCGCGTTCCGGCCTGGCATCGAGGAAATCGGCGCCGCCAGCCAGATCCTGCTGGCCGCCCACGAGAACAACTGGGCCCCGATCCGGCACGACGGGCAGTTGCACGACCGCGCCAGCTACCGCTACTACTGGTCGCTGCTGCAGCGCGCCCACGCCACGGGCACGCCACTGCCGGACAACGTGGCCGAGCTGTTCTTCGACTAGGCCGGGGCCCGCGTCCGCACAACATCCGGCAAATACCAAAATTCAAGGAGAACAGGATGTCCGCAACCAAGAACAAGGCGCGCGCTGAAGCCCCGCAGCCGACGGGGCCGAAGCCCAAGAAGTCCGTTGCCCTGTCGGGCGTGACCGCCGGTAACACCGCCCTGTGCACCGTTGGCCGTACCGGCAACGACCTGCACTACCGCGGCTATGACATCCTGGACGTGGCCGATGCCTGCGAGTTCGAGGAAATCGCCCACCTGCTGGTCCACGGCAAGCTGCCGAACAAGGCCGAACTGGCCGCGTACAAGACCAAGCTGAAGTCGCTGCGCGGCCTGCCCGCCAACGTCAAGGCCGCGCTGGAATGCGTGCCGGCCTCGGCCCACCCGATGGACGTGATGCGCACCGGCGTGTCGGTGCTGGGCACCGTGCTGCCGGAGAAGGACGACCACAACACCCCGGGCGCGCGCGACATCGCCGACCAGCTGATGGCCAGCCTGGGCTCGATGCTGCTGTACTGGTACCACTTCAGCCACAACGGCCGCCGCATCGAAGTCGAAACCGACGATGACTCCATCGGCGCCCACTTCCTGCACCTGCTGCACGGCAAGAAGCCGTCGGCCCAGTGGGAACGCGCGATGCACACCTCGATGATCCTGTACGCGGAGCACGAGTTCAACGCATCGACCTTCACCGGCCGCGTCATCGCCGGCACGGGCTCGGACATGCACTCGGCCATCTGCGGCGCGATCGGCGCGCTGCGCGGCCCCAAGCACGGCGGCGCCAATGAAGTGGCCTTCGAGATCCAGAAACGCTACGACAACGCCGACGAAGCCGAGGCGGATATCCGCCGCCGCGTGGAGAACAAGGAAGTCGTGATCGGCTTCGGCCATCCGGTGTACACCATTGCCGACCCGCGCAACCAGGTCATCAAGGCCACCGCGCGCGAACTGTCGAAGGAAGCCGGCTCGATGAAGATGTTCGACATCGCCGAGCGCCTGGAAACGGTGATGTGGGATATCAAGAAGATGTTCCCGAACCTGGACTGGTTCAGCGCCGTGAGCTATCACATGATGGGCGTGCCGACCGCGATGTTCACGCCGCTGTTCGTGATCGCGCGTACGTCGGGCTGGGCTGCGCACATCATCGAGCAGCGCATCGACAACAAGATCATCCGCCCGAGCGCCAACTACACTGG